>NZ_JBFTZV010000012.1:0-133273 GCF_056406615.1 Arthrobacter sp. P1_B3
CACCCGTTCGCCACTAATCACCGGTGCAAGCACCGGGTCATCGTTCGACTTGCATGTGTTAAGCACGCCGCCAGCGTTCATCCTGAGCCAGGATCAAACTCTCCGTTGAAGTAAAACAGACACAACCACCACCCCCGGGAAAACGGGAGAAAATGGCTGCACAAAATTTGAAACCAGCCAAAAACACCAGACCACACCACGGGGTGGCGGGCCCGGCACATTCAACCAATCCATTACAATAAATTGGTATCAACAAACTTGGCACACTATTGAGTTCTCAAACAACAGACACACCCGGCACCACCACAACCACATTTCGGTCGAGGATCGCTCCGGAGCAACTTTTCAAACTTACCCGGCCGCTTCACCCTAGTCAAATCGGCGATCCAAACTCAGTCTTGCCATAGGCTTCTGGGTCTTTGTGGCCGTTCAACTCCGGGGAGCAGCGCGGAAATAAACTCTACCACCACTTGGCTCCGCTGACAAAGCCGCCCGGAAGACGGCGCAGAAAAGCCCGGAATCACGGGGATTCCGGGCTCCTCAGGGTGCTCCTCGACGTCGGCCGGCCGGAAGATTGTCCGGGCGGTGCGCCCTAACCCGAGTGCGCCTAACCCAGCGGCTTGAAGTACGCCGCCCCGAGCGGAGGCAGGGTCACGACGAGCGCGGCCGGCTGTCCGTCGAGGCCGTCCTTCGTCGCAGTCAGGGTTCCGGTGTTCTCCACCCCGGAACCGCCATAGCTGGCGGCGTCGGTGTTGAGCACTTCCTGCCATTCGCCGGCCGCCGGGACGCCCAGGATGTAGTCCGTGTGCGGGCCGCCGGAGAAGTTCACGGCGCAGACCAGCGGGTTGCCGTCCGCATCGCGGCGGATGAACGTCAGCACGTTCCGGTCCGAGTCTCCCCCGTTGATCCACTGGAAGCCCTCGGGCTGGTTGTCCTGCTGGTACAGGGCCGGCGTGGAACGGTACAGCTCGTTGAGGTCCTTGGTCAGCAGCTGCATGCCGTTGTGTGCCGGGATGTCGGCGAGATACCAGTCCAGGCCGTACTGCTCCGACCACTCCGCTTCCTGGCCGAATTCGGTGCCCATGAAGATCAGCTGCTTGCCCGGGTGGGCCCACTGATAGCCCAGGAACGCGCGCAGGTTGGCCAACTGCTGCCACCGGTCCCCTGGCATTTTGCGCAGCATGGAGCCCTTGCCGTGCACCACTTCGTCATGGCTGATCGGCAGGAGGAAGTTTTCCGAGAAGGCATAGACCATCGAGAAGGTGATGGTGCCGTGGTGCCACCTGCGGTTGTACGGGTCCTCGGCCATGTACTGGAGCGAGTCATGCATCCAGCCCATGTTCCATTTGAGGCCGAAGCCCAGGCCGCCGCCGCTCGTGGGTGCGGTGACACCGGGGAATGCGGTGGATTCCTCGGCGATCATGACGGCACCGGGGTGGGTCTTGTAGACCGTGGCGTTGACCTCCTGGAGGAAGGAGATCGCCTCAAGGTTTTCGCGGCCGCCGAAGCGGTTGGGCTGCCATTGCCCCTCTTCGCGCGAGTAGTCGAGGTACAGCATGGAGGCGACGGCATCCACGCGCAGCCCGTCGATGTGGAACTCTTCGAGCCAGTACAGCGCGTTGGCCACCAGGAAGTTGCGCACCTCCGTGCGGCCGAAATCGAAGATCAGTGTTCCCCAGTCCGGGTGTTCGCCGAGGTTCGGATCGGCGTGCTCGTACAGGGGTTCGCCGTCGAACCGGGCCAGGGCCCACTCGTCCTTGGGGAAGTGTGCCGGAACCCAGTCAAGGAGGACGCCGATGCCGGCCTGGTGGAGTTCATCGACGAGGTGCCGGAATTCGTCCGGGTGCCCAAAGCGCGAGGTCGGCGCGAAGTAGGAGGTGACCTGGTACCCCCAGGAGCCGCCGAAGGGGTGCTCGGCCACAGGCATGAATTCCACGTGGGTGAAGCCGAGCCATTTGACGTACTCCACGAGTTCCTTGGCAAGTTCGCGGTAGCCCAGCCCCATTCGCCACGAGCCAAGGTGGACCTCGTAGACGCTCATGGGCGAGTTGTGGGGATCGCGCTCGGTGCGGGCCTGCATCCACTCGGCATCCTTGAAGACGTAGGAGGGCTCCACCACGCGGGAAGCCGTCAGGGGCGGGATTTCGGTCCCGAAGGCCAGCGGGTCCGCTTTCTCCACCCAGTATCCGTGCCGGGTCCTGATTTCAAACTTGTAGCACGCCCCTGCTACAACGCCTGGGATGAAGAGCTCCCAGACGCCGCTGGAACCCAGCGAGCGCATGGAGTGTTCCCGGCCGTCCCAGCCGTTGAAGTCACCCTTGACGCGCACTGCCTGGGCGTTCGGGGCCCAGACGGCGAAGGACACGCCGTCGACGTCGCCCAGCGAGGACTTGTAGTGCTGGACATGCGCGCCGAGAACATCCCACAGGCGCTCGTGCCGGCCCTCACCGATCAGGTGCAGGTCCACTTCGCCGATGGTCGGCAGGTAGCGATAGGGATCGTCCATGACCTGCGGTTCGTGGTCCTTGTACGTCACCTCGAGGCGGTAGTCCGGCACGTGGCCGCGCTCGATCGGTTCCATCACTGCCACCCACACGCCGTCCGCTTCGTGCGTCATGGGCACCGTGTCTGCCGAGGTCACGACGGAGACGGCTTCCGCAAGGTGCTTCACGGTCCGGATCGTGACGTGGCCGTGGTCATCAAGGTGGGCACCAAGGACCGAGTGGGGCGCATGGTGTTCGCCGGTCGCGACCCTCGCCAAGGTCTCAACGTCCACGGGCAGTGGTGCGCCGGGCCGATCGATACGTGCTGATCCTGTCATTTTTATACCTTCCGATGCGGTTTCGGCGGCGACGCCGGAACCTGTACTGCCGAGGAGACGACGCGATGCATTCACCGGAATGGGGAGCCAGTCCGGCCTGTTCCTTAGTTCGTAGATGACTTCATAGAGGGCTTTGTCGAGCCACAGCGCCACAAAGAGCGGCGAGTCGCGGTCGATGCTGCCTGGGATTACTTCGGCGTAGCCGGCCAGGAAGGCCTCAGCGCAGTCGTCCACCCAGGTCCCCGGCACCACGGCACCGGGATTTTCGCGGACCGCGGCACCGGCGGCGTAGTCGAAGGACCGCAGCATGCCCACGACGTCGCGAAGTGGGACGTCGGGGAAGCTGCGTTCGGAGATGGGGCGCAGAGGTTCGCCCTCGAAGTCGAGGATGGCCCAGCGCGGCGCCCCGGGCTCGCCCGGGACGGTACTGCCCTGGACCTGCAGGATCTGCCCGAGGTGGAGGTCGCCGTGGATACGCTGGAGCGGCCCGGCGCTGGCGCCTTCGAGCCGGCCGAGGAGACCGTCCAGCGCTTCTTCGTACGGCCCGACGGCGTTGGACGCCTGGGCCCAGGACTGGCGGACGCGCTGGGCTACTCCCGGAGCGATGTCCTGCCCCGGCGCAGATTCGGCGGCTGTGCCCAGTGCCTCGGCGAGCCTCCGGTGCACGGTGGCCGTCGCCGCGCCCAGAGCGTGGGCTTCGGCAGCGAACCCGATCCCCCGGCTGGCCGCATCCACGGCGAGCCGCCAGGCATCGAGTCCGCCGGCGAGGAATTCGTGCGCCACAGCGAGCTCGCCGCGGGCAGGACGGGCGGCTTCGGACGACTCCGCCCCGAGTGCAGCGGCCGGAGTCTCCCACTCGCCGGTTACCCAGCCCAGGGTTGCCGGGACCTCCTCGGTGCGCCCTGCCGTCAGCGCCGCACCGATTTCAACCTCGGGGTTCTGGCCTTCGGACAGCACGCGGAAGAACTTCACGATGGCGACTGTGCCGCCGTCGTCGTCGTCGACTATTACCGAACTGTTCGACTGCTCGCCGGCGAGCACCTTGACCTTGCCCGTTGCGAACGGCAGGCGGTAGCCGGAGTCCACCAGGTGGCCGGTGGCGTTCCCCGACGGCGTACTCCCGCCATGGCGCATGAGCTCCAGCCAGGCGGCGACGAAGGAGGCGTCATGGACGCCGTCGTAGACCCACCGGTGGGCGGCATCCGTGCGCGTGCCAGGAAGTTCGCCGATCAGCGCGCGCTCTGCACCCGGCAAGGGCTCTGGCCGGAAACTGAGCGGCACTTGGACGATGTCGGTCCGGCTGCCACCGGGTGTGGGGTAGGACACCGCAACCAGCAACACCTCAAATTCTGCCCCGCCGGGGGTACCCTCGCCCGTGGCGGTCTCAAGGCGCAGGCCGCCCGCCGGCTCGAAGGTGAACTCGGCAGTCTTGACGGGGAACCATCGCTGGCGCGGCAGCCAGGCGCCGAGCAGTCCGCTCAAGGCCGGGGCAAGGTTCGGTCGAGTCATTTTTCAACCCTCGATGGACAGGATAGGCATCGCCTGCGTGAACGGGGATGCCGGGTTGGAGGCGGCGGAACGGATCCGCAACCAGAAGAAATCGTGGCTGCCCAAGGTCAGCGTCAGCGCTCCGTCCTCGCCGATGGCCGGGAACGCCTGGCCGCCGAAGACGTCCCGAAGGCCCCTGCCGGCGAAGCTGGGCACGCGCAGCGTGGTCGCCACAGGGTGTTGGGAGAGGTTGAAGGCACAAAGGATGGTCTCGGCGTCCGCGCCTGCAGCGTTGCCTTCCGGGAGTTCACGCAGGTAAGCGAGGACGACGTCGTGGTCAGCCTCCACGTGCTTGAATGCGCCGAGTCCGAAGGCGGGGTGGTTCTTGCGGACGCTCAGGATCTGCCGGGTCCAGCGCAGCAGTGACCCCGAATGGGCGGCCTCGGCTTCCACGTTCGCCATGCTGTAGTTGTAGACCAGCGACTGGATCACTGGCAGGTACAGCTTGCCGGGGTCCGCACCGGAGAACCCGGCGTTTCGGTCGGGGTTCCATTGCATCGGGGTGCGGACGGCGTCGCGGTCCTCGAGCCAGATGTTGTCCCCCATCCCGATCTCGTCCCCGTAGTACAGGAACGGGCTGCCCGGCAGGGACAGCAGCAGGGCGTTGATGAGCTCGATTTCGGAGCGGGAGTTGTCCAGCAGCGGGGCCAGCCGGCGTCGGATGCCGATGTTGGCGCGCATGCGCGGATCCGGCGCGTACCAGCCGAGCATCGCGGCGCGCTCGTCGGAGGTGACCATTTCCAGCGTCAGTTCGTCGTGGTTGCGCAGGAACGTGCCCCACTGGGCGCCTTCGGGGATGTCAGGGGTGTCCTTCATCGTCTCGATGATGGGGGCCGCCTTCTGGTCACGCAGCGCGTAGTAGAGGCGCGGCATGATCGGGAAGTGGAACGCCATGTGGCACTCCGGTTCCTCTTCGGTGCCGAAGTACTCCACCACCTCGGCCGGCGGCTGGTTGGCCTCGGCAATGATTACCCGGCCCGGGTAGCTTTCATCGACCATCCGGCGCAGCTGGCGCAGGAATTCGTGGGTTTGGGGCAGGTTCTCGCAGTTGGTGCCTTCCTCCTCGAACAGGTACGGAATGGCGTCGGCCCGGAAGCCGTCGATGCCCTGGTCCAGCCAGAACCGCACGACGTCGAAGAGCGCGTCAATGACTTTGGGGTTCTCAAAGTTGAGGTCGGGCTGGTGGCTGAAGAACCGGTGCCAGAAGAACTGCCGGCGGATGGGGTCGAAGGTCCAGTTGGATTCCTCCGTGTCCACGAAGATGATGCGGGCGTCTTCATACTTCTCGTCCGTATCGCTCCAGACGTAGAAGTCGCCAAAGGGACCGTCGGGGTCCTTGCGCGACTCTTGGAACCAGGGGTGCTGGTCGGAGGTGTGGTTCAGCGGAAGGTCGATGATCACCCGGACGCCGCGGGCGTGCGCCTCCGCCACAAGCCGCTTGAAGTCGCTGATGGTGCCGAACTCGTCCAACACGGAGTTGTAGTCCGAGATGTCGTAGCCGCCGTCGCGCAGCGGTGACTGGAAGAACGGCGGGAGCCAGAGGCAGTCCACGCCCAGCCACTGCAGGTAGTCCAGTTTGTCGATCAGGCCGTGGAAATCGCCCGAGCCGTCTCCGTTTCCGTCGGCGAAGCCCCGGACGAGCACCTCGTAAAAGACCGCCTTGCGGTACCAGAGGGGATCATGCTGGAGCCCTGGAGCGTTCAGTTCAAAGCTCCCCCTCGGGCTGAAGTGCTGGCTGGGGTTCTGCGGGCTGAAACTCACTGGCACTACCTCCGGATGCTAAGAACGTGAACGGGCTCGACGTGCGGGTCCAGGCGGACGTAGTTGTATTCCCCCCATTCCCAACTCTCGCCGGTCAGCAGGTCATCAACCATGAAACGGCCGTTGTGCGTGAAGTTCTCCGGGTCCAGTTCCAGCGCCGGCAGGTCCAGGGAGACGGTGCTCTCCCGGGTGCCGTGCGGGTCCACGTTGACGACGATGATCAGGGTGTCCTTGGTCCCGTCAGGGAGGGTCTTGTGCTTGGAGTACACCACGGTGGAGCTGTCCGAGCTCTGGTGCACCGTCAGGTTCTGCAGATCTACCAGGGCCGGGTGCGCGTGGCGGATCGCGTTGAGCCGGGTCAGGTACGGGGCCAGGGTGCGCCCGGATTCGGCCGCCGCGTCCCAGTCGCGGGACTTGTACTCAAACTTCTCGTTGTCGATGTACTCCTCGGCGCCGGGACGTGCCACGTGTTCGTAGAGCTCAAAGCCGGCGTACACGCCCCAGATGGGGCTCGCCGTCGCGGCCAGGGCGGCACGGATCTTGAAGGCCGCCGGGCCGCCGAACTGCAGGTATTCGGTGAGGATGTCCGGGGTGTTGACGAAGAAGTTCGGCCGGAAGTAGGCCGCCGATTCGTGGCTGACCTCCTGGAAGTACTTCTCCAGTTCTTCCTTGGTGTTCCGCCAGGTGAAATACGTGTAGGACTGCTGGAAGCCGGCCCGGCCAAGAGCGTGCATCATGGCCGGGCGGGTGAATGCCTCGGCCAGGAAGACGACGTCGGGGTGCTTCTTATTGACCTTGCCAATCAGCCATTCCCAGAACCACACGGGTTTGGTGTGCGGATTGTCCACCCGGAAAACCTTGACGCCGTGGCTGACCCAGAGCATGACGATCCGGAGAATTTCGTTGGACAGCCCGGCGGGGTCGTTGTCGAAATTCAGCGGGAAAATGTCCTGGTATTTCTTCGGCGGATTCTCTGCGTAGGCAATAGTCCCATCGACGCGCGTGGTGAACCATTCCGGATGGCTTTGCACCCACGGGTGGTCCGGCGCAGCTTGCAGCGCCAGGTCCAAGGCCACTTCCAGTCCCAGTTCGCCGGCCCGCGCCACAAAGGCGTCGAAGTCCTCGAAGGTGCCCAGGTCCGGGTGGATGGCGTCGTGGCCGCCCTCATGGGACCCGATGGCCCACGGCGAACCGGGATCATGCGGCCCGGCGATCAGGGTGTTGTTCGGTCCCTTGCGGTGCTGGACACCGATCGGGTGGATCGGCGGCATGTAGATGATGTCAAAACCCATGGCGGCGACGGCGTCGAGGCGCTGCGCGGCGGTGCGGAAGGTACCGGAGGTCCATTCCCCCGTTTCGTGGTTGCGCACAGCACCTTCGGAACGCGGAAAGAATTCGTACCAGGCGCCGGACCCGGCAAGCGTTCGCTCCACCAGCAGCGGGTAGGGCTCGGAAACCGTCACAAATTCACGGATGGGCTGGCGTTCGACGACGGCAGCCACGTCGGCGCCGAAGCCAGCGGCGAGGCGCTCCTCGGGTGTCCGGGAAGTATCGGAGAGGACGACGACGGCCATCCGCAGCGTCCGGCGGTCACCGGAGGGGCGCGAGGCGTCCTCGGAGGCCTCCGCCAGCAGTGCGGCACCTTCGGCCAGCATGAGCTCGACGTCGATGCCGGCCTCCACCTTGACCTCGGCGTTGTGGTGCCAGGTGCCGTAGCGGTCGTGCCAGGCCTCGATGACGAAGGACCAGTTGCCGGTGGCGGGCGGGGTCAGGAGGCCTTCCCAGCGGTCCGTGCCCATTCCTCGCGGTCCGCGCGGCGGGGCGAGGCGGACCCGCTGCCGCTCTTTGCCGCGGGGGTCGAGCAGGACGGCGCTGACGCCGAGCTGATCGTGTCCCTCCCGAAACGCGGTGGCTCCCACGACAATGGTTTGGCCCTCGACGGCTTTGGCGGGGAACTTTCCGCCGTCCACCGAAGGCCGCACGGCGGTGATCGGAAAGCGGCCAAATCGAAGGCCATCCGTGATCAGGGCCTTGGGCTTTTGCTTGGACACGGCGCTGGTTCGCGAGTTATTCGTCACAGCCTCGACGTTATCTACAAAACGGCCAGAATGCTAAGCCCTCGAACGTTTTCCGGAGGTTTCCGGTTCTGGTCGGACCGATATTCGTCATTTACAGGAAAGAATCTTAAAGCGGTTCCGGGGCAACGACTTGTCCGTTAGTGTTTCGCAGGTGAAGGCAATCCGCAGATTTACTGTCCGAACCGTTCTCCCGGAGTCGATCCGGCCGCTGGCCCGGCTCGCCACCAATCTCCGGTGGTCCTGGCATCGGCCCACCCGGGAGCTTTTTGAGGGGCTCAATCCCGGGATCTGGGCGGAGAGCGCCCACGACCCCGTGACTTTTCTCGGCCTGGTAAGCCGGGAAGAGCTGCAGCGCCTCGCGGCGGACCAGGACGTTGTGCAGCGTGTTCATGCCGCAGCCGACGACCTCGACCAGTACCTGGAACAGCCACGCTGGTACCAGAGCCTGGGCGACGGCGCACCGGCGTGCATCGCCTACTTCTCGCCCGAATTCGGCATCACCGAGGTCCTGCCGCAGTACTCTGGCGGCCTTGGCATCCTGGCCGGAGACCACCTGAAAGCGGCCTCGGATCTTGGCGTGCCGCTGATCGGCGTCGGCCTCCTGTACCAGGCCGGCTACTTCAAGCAGTCGCTGTCCCGGGACGCCTGGCAGCAGGAAACTTACCCGGTCCTCGACCCGGACGGGCTCCCCCTGACGCTCCTGCGCGAGGCCGCCCCGGACGGCAACGGCAAACCGATCCAGATTTCCCTTCCCCTCCCCAACGGTCGGCGCCTGCTGGCGCACGTGTGGCGGGCCGACGTCGGACGCGTTCCGCTGCTGCTGCTGGATTCCAACGTTCCGGGCAATGACGAATCCGCCCGCGGCATCACCGACCGCCTGTACGGCGGCGGCGGTGACCACCGGCTGCAGCAGGAACTCCTGCTGGGCATGGGCGGGGTCAAGGCGCTGCGCGAGTTCCAGCGGCTCACGGGCGTCCCCGCGCCGGAGGTCTTCCACACCAACGAAGGCCACGCCGGGTTCCTCGGCGTCGAGCGGATCCAGGAATTGATGTCCGGCCCGGAGCCGCTCAGCTGGGAGGAAGCCCTGGCCGCCGGGCGGGCGTCCACGGTGTTCACCACCCACACGCCGGTCCCGGCGGGCATCGACCGTTTCGAGATCTCCCAGATCCAGCACTTCTTCGAAGCCGGACTCGCCCCGGACGTCCCGGTCGCAAAGATCCTGGATCTGGGCCGTGAGGACTTCGCCGACGGCAACCCGTTCGTGTTCAACATGGCCGTCATGGGACTGCGGCTGGCCCAGCGGGCCAACGGTGTGGCCAAACTGCACGGCGTAGTCTCCCGCGGAATGTTCTCCGCCCTCTGGCCGGGCTTCGACCACTCCGAAATCCCCATCACGTCCGTCACTAACGGCGTGCACGTCCCCACCTGGGTGGACCCCCGGATCTCCGCGTTGGCGCGGGACCAGTTCGGCACCGAAGCGGAGGCGCAGGGCCGTTGGGACCTGGCCTACAACGTCACCGACGAGGATCTCTGGGCATTGCGGCGCGAGATGCGGGTCTCGTTGGTGGATGATGTACGCCGCCGGCTCCGGGCCGCCTGGAAGAAGCGCGGCGCGGCCGACGCCGAGCTGGCGTGGACGGACTCCGTCCTGGACCCGGACGTCCTGACCATTGGCTTTGCCCGCCGCGTGCCGACCTACAAGCGGCTGACCCTGATGCTGCGCGACCCCGAACGGCTCAAGGCGCTGCTGCTGCACAAGACGCACCCAATCCAGCTGGTCATCGCCGGGAAGTCGCATCCGGCCGACGACGCCGGCAAGAAGATGATCCAGGACCTGGTCCGGTTCACCGACGATCCCGCTGTGCGGCACCGGATCGCGTTCCTGCCCAACTACGACATCGCCATGGCCCGGACGCTGTTCCCCGGCTGTGATGTGTGGCTGAACAACCCGCTGCGCCCCCTGGAGGCTTGTGGAACGTCCGGCATGAAGGCTGCCCTGAACGGTTCGCTGAACCTCTCGGTCATGGACGGCTGGTGGGACGAGATGTACGACGGCGAGAACGGCTGGGCGATCCCGACCGCCAACAACGACGCTTCCCCGGAAGAACGTGACGACATCGAGGCGGCGGCACTGTACGAGCTGCTCGAGACGCAGGTGGCACCGCGGTTCTACGGGCTGACCGTGTCCGACGCGGCCGGAGCCGCGGGACCGTCCCAGCCCGGCCCGCAGAAGGTTCCCACCCACTGGGTCTCCATGATCAAGCACACCATGTCCCACCTTGGCCCGGCGGTTTCCGCGGAACGGATGCTCCGGGACTACGTCAACGTGCTGTACCGGCCCGCCGCGATCGCAGGACGCCGCGCGGTGGCCGATAGCTACGCCCAGGCCAAGGCGCTGGCGGCGTGGACCTCTCGGATCCGGGCCGCCTGGCCGCAGATCCAGGTGGAACACGTCGACTCGGTGGGGGTCTCCGAGGACCCGCAGATCGGCGACCTGCTGCAGGTCAATGCGTACGTGGCCCTGCGTGAGCTCTCCCCGGACGACGTCTATGTTGAAGTGGCCTACGGCCGGGCCGAGGACACGGACGAGCTGACGGACATCACGGTCGCGGAGCTGAAGGCCGCCGAAGACCTCGGCAAGGGCCGGCACCTCTTCAGCGGCACGCTGGTGATCGACCGTTCGGGGTCCTTCGGCTACACCGTGCGCGTGCTCCCCAAGAATGAGGCGCTGGCGTCCAAAGCGGAACTTGGCCTGATCGTCAACGCCTGATCGTCAGCGCCTGATCGTCAAGGCCTGATGTCGGCTAGAGGCAGACGGCGATGACGTCCAGGCTCTTGCCGGCGTAGCCTTCGGCGTCCTGCAGCGTTTCGCAGATGACGGCGAAGGAGCGGTCCGCTCGGAGGGCGGCAGGCACCTGCCAGATAAAGGTGACGGGGGCCTCGCCGTCGTCCGTCACGGCATCCGCGACGTCGTGCAGCGAATCGTGCAGGGCATCCAGGTCCGTGCCATAGTCGTCCGGGACGTCCAGGAGCTCGCCGAACGTGTCCAGGACCGCCTGCTTGGTATCGGCGGCGGGGACCACCAGGGCGCGGCGGCCGGCGTCGTCGATTTGCGCCGTGAGTTCTTCGATGGTCCAGGTCTCAGCCGAGTAAATCTTCATGGGGTCCTTAATCTCGAAATAATTAGGTGCGGTAAATATTGATGGTGTTGGCCTGGACGAGGTCCCGCTCACCGGAGGCAACTCGGGCGCCCTGACGCCGGTCATGGAGTTCGGAAGTGGTCACGCGAAGCTCGAAGAGCCGGTGTCCGGTGCCGTCCTCGTTACTGAGCTGCGGCGGCAACGTGACCTTGACGTCGTCGGCGCCGCCGTTGACCACCACGAGGCCGTCGATGTGCCCGTCGTCGGAGCCGAGCAGGAGCTGGATCACGCGGTGGCCGGGGTCATGCCACGTGTCGGCTGACATGGGCTTGCCGTCCACATCGAACCAGTGGAAGTAGGACTGGTTGTCGCGCGCCGGATAATCATGCGGCTGGCTGGCCAGGAACTCCTTGCGAAGCCGGATGACGCGCTTGGTGGTGCGCAGCATCGCGTGGGATTCGGTGGTGCTGGTCCAGTCGATCCAGGTGAGGGCGTTGTCCTGGCAGTAGGCGTTGTTGTTGCCCTGCTGGGTCCGGCAGATCTCGTCCCCGGCGGTGATCATGGGCACGCCCTGGGAAATCATGAGGCAGGCCATCAGGTTCCGCCGGCTTTGGGCGCGCCGGGCGAGGATGTCGCCGTCTTCCGTGGGGCCCTCGAAGCCGTGGTTGTAGCTGCGGTTGTCGCCGTGGCCGTCCCGGTTCTGCTCACCGTTGACCTCGTTGTGCTTGCGGTCGTACGCCGTCAGATCGGCCAGGGTGAAGCCGTCGTGGGCCGTGACCAGGTTCAGCGAGGCAAGCCGGGACCGGCCCGAAGACTCGAACAGCCGGGCCGAACCAGAGAGAGCGTCCGCGAGGCGGGCCACCGGCCCGCCGCTGCCGCCGCCGTCGATCGCGGCGCGGTCAGCCAACCAAAAGCTGCGGACGGCGTCGCGGAAATGGTCGTTCCAGTCCACCCATCCTGCCGGAAACCGGCCGGTCTGCCAGCCGCCGTAGCCAACGTCCCAGGGTTCGGAAATCAACTTCACGCCGGACAGGACAGGATCGGCGCCCACCGCGACGAGGAAGGGGTGCCGCGGATCGAATTCGTTGGCGCTGTTGCGGCAAAGCGTGACGGCAAGGTCAAAGCGGAAGCCATCGATGTGGAACTCGCTCACCCAGTAGCGCAGGGAATCCAGCACCAGCTGCACCACGCGGGGTTCGCCGAAGTTCAGGCTGTTGCCGCAGCCCGTGGTGTCGACATACTTGCCGTGGCCGTCGTTGCGGTAGTACTGCATCTCGCCCAGGCCGCGGAAGCTCAGGGTGGGACCGTCCGTGCCGCCCTCGGCGGTGTGGTTGTACACGACGTCGAGGATGACCTCGAGCCCGGCGGCATGCAGCAGCTTGACCATGCCCTTGAACTCGTCCTGGACCGCATGGGCGCCGGCGGCCTGGGCGGCCTCGGTGGCGTAGCCGGGGTGCGGTGCGAAAAAGGCGGCCGTGTTGTAGCCCCAGTAGTTCGTCAGCCCGAGCTGCTGCAGGTGCGGCTCATCCACGTGGAAATGGACGGGCAGGAGCTGGATCGCCGTGACGCCCAGCGAGATCAGGTGCTCGATCATGGCCGGGTGGGCCATCCCGGCGTAGGTCCCCTGCAATTCCTCCGGAATATCCGGGTGAAGCTTCGTCTGGCCGCGGACGTGGGCCTCGTAGACGATGGTGTTGCGCCACGGGACGCGGGGGCTGCGGTCCAGGCCCCAGTCAAAGTCGCTGCCGACCCGGACACTGGTGATCAGGCCCTCACGTTCGTCGACGGCCCGCCCGTAAGGGTCCATCAACAGCGGCTGCTCGCCGACGGCATCAAAATCGGTGGCGGGCATGGACAGCGGCAGGGCCTCGTGTTCCGGGGAGGACCGGAAACCGTAGCGCGAACCGGCGGGAATGCCCTCCACAATGCCGTGGTGGACGCCGTCGGTGTAATTGGGCAGGGTCTTTACCTGCCAGGTACCCCCGGGCGCCTGATACGCGATCTCCAGGGTGGTCACGCCGGGCGCGTAGACGGCCACGTTGGCGAACTCACCCCGGGGATCGTCCACTGCCGGTGAGCCGGTGTGCGGAATGCTGATCCCCAGCGGAAACGCCCGCGAAGCGTCTACGGTGGAAGCTGTATCTATGTAAGACATAACCATTGCTTAAAGCTTAGCCGGGCCGGACAAATGGCCCCCGTTTTCGTTTTCATGACGTTTTGCAGTGTACGGACCGCCGCACTGCATACTGTAATGGAGCGCCGAGTTGGAGGTAATTGTGCGCGTTGCATTAGCCCAAATCATCACCGGCCGCGATCTGGCCGCGAACCTGGCCCTCGTGGACGCCTACACGCGCCAGGCCAAGGCCGGCGGCGCGGACCTGGTGGTGTTCCCCGAAGCCACCATGCGGGCCTTCGGCAATTCGCTCCTGGATATCGCCGAGCCTCTGGACGGCCCATGGGCTGCACGCGTGCGCGCCCTCGCCGCGGAACTCGGCATCGTGATCGTCGCCGGGATGTTCACCCCGGGCACGGCCGGTCACGGCTCCAAGGTGCGCAACACCCTGCTGGTCACCGGCCCCGGCCTCGAGGCCAGCTACGACAAAATCCACCTGTTCGATGCCTTCGGTTTCGCCGAATCGGACACGGTTGACGCTGGCACCGCCCCCGTCACGTTCGAGCTCGACGGCGTGACCTTCGGCCTCGCCACGTGCTACGACGTCCGCTTCCCGGACCTGTTCACGGAAAACGCGGATCGCGGCGCCGACGTCAACATTGTGTGCGCCTCCTGGGGTTCGGGCCCCGGCAAGGCCGATCAGTGGAAGCTCCTGGCCCGCGCCCGCGCCCTGGACTCCACCACTCTGGTCCTCGCCTGCGGCCAGGGCGACCCCGCCAGCGTCGGTCACCCGGTCAAGGGTTCCGCCCCCACCGGCGTCGGGCACTCCGTGGTGGTCTCCCCCATGGGCGACATCCTGCAAGAGCTCGACGGCGCCCCGGGCCTGCTGTTCGCCGACCTCGACACCGCCACCGTCAAGGAAGCCCGAACCAAACTCCCGGTCCTAGTCAACCGCCACAAGTTCTAAGAACTCGGCTACGGTTCGCCGTGGTCAGGTCTTCCGTGGTTACGTCCCGCGGTCACCGGCGCCTTTCCCGTGGTCACCTCCGCAGGCAACGG
Organism: Arthrobacter sp. P1_B3; assembly: GCF_056406615.1. Lineage (NCBI taxonomy): Bacteria > Bacillati > Actinomycetota > Actinomycetes > Micrococcales > Micrococcaceae > Arthrobacter > Arthrobacter sp. P1_B3. The sequence continues at coordinate 14,521 of NZ_JBFTZV010000012.1, forward strand.
CGCCCTGCCGTCGCTTAGGGGTCAGCCCCCTTCCTCCCGCCGCCTACTTCGGCCGCGGCCGGCTTCATTCGGCTCTGGTCGGCGATGCGCTCCTTAGCAAGACACCGCTGCCCGCTCGAATTCAGCCCAACCCGCGTCTAGCACTTCGGTATTCACAACGACTTCCGCGGCCTATTCAGCCTGGCGACGCGCAAACGCCCTGGTGCTAGGGGTATTCGGGTCGCGGGAAGAGATCAGCGCGTCGCAGAGGGAAATGCGCGTCGCAGGAAGGAACGTGCGTCCTGCGTCGATGTACTTCGGAGGAACATCAGAACCGAGGAGAACCCCGATTCTGAGCATTAAAGGCAACTGCTCCCTCACGAGATGAACTGCTCCCCAGAAGCTGGAACTGAATATCTCAGTCCAACTTCCGGGGAGCAGTTCAAGAAGTGAGGGAGCGTTGGCCGACCTACGACGAAACGTGAGGCAGCGTTTGACGTTTTACGACGAAAGGTGAGCGAGGCTCATCGCCGGAACCGGAGTTTTGCTAAGGAGCGCATCGCCGACCGGAACCGCGTAAGGCCGCCAGCGGCCGCACGAGGTGCAGGGAGGAAGGACAGCCCCGAGGGCCCCGAACTGAGCTTGCGAAGTTTGGGAAGGGGCTGACCGCTAAGCGACGGCAAAACTTTGGTTGCGGCGGACCCAGCCACGACTCCGGTTACGGCGGACCCAACCGCAACGAGCGCTGCGGCGGGCCCGATACCGAGCTAACGCTGATTACTTTGCGGCGCGCTGGCGGGAGATTTCGTAGAGGGAGATGCCGACTGCCATGGAGGCGTTGAGTGATTCCATGGCGGAGTCGATCGGGATGGAGACGATCTGGTCGCAGTTTTCGCGGACCAGGCGGCTCAGGCCCTTGCCCTCGGAACCAACGACAATGCACACCGGTTCGGTTGCCAGGGCGAGCTCGGGCAGCGAGACGTCGCCGTCGCCGTCGAGACCCAGGACGTAGATGCCCATGTTCTTGAAGGCCTTGAGCGTGTTGTTCAGGTTGGCCGCGCGTGCGACGGGGACGCGGACGGCCGCGCCGGCGCTGGTCTTCCAGGCCGAGGCCGTGACACCCACGGAGCGGCGTTCCGGGACGATGACGCCGTGGCCGCTGAAGGCCGAGACGGAGCGGATGATCGCGCCGAGGTTGCGGGGATCGGTGATGCCGTCGAGGGCAACGAAGAGCGGGGCGTTGGCTACGTGGCCCTTCTTCCAGGCCTCGATCGTCTCTTCGGCGAGCTCGTATGCGTCCTGGTATTCGTACGGCGGGATCTGCAGCACGAGGCCCTGGTGGATGGCGTCGTCGGTCATGCGGTCGAGCTCGGGCTTGCCGGTTTCCATCAGCGGGATGCCGCGTTCGGCGGCGAGCTTCAGGGATTCCTTGACGCGGTCGTCCATTTCGATGCGGACGGCGACGTGCAGGGCCTTGGCCGGGATGCCGGCACGCAGGGCTTCGACCACGGAGTTGCGGCCGGTGACGACCTCTTCCGTGGCGCGGCCCTTGGGTCCGGAGCGGCCGGTGCGGGCGGCGGCGCTGGTGGTGCGGCTTCCGCTGGCGCGCTTGGCTTCGGAGCGTTCCGAGAGCTGCTTGTTCTTGAACGCCTTGTGGTAGGGGCGGTCCTCCGCCTTCGGCGTGGGGCCCTTGCCCTCAAGTGCCTTGCGGCCGTGACCGCCGGTTCCGACGGAGGGGCCCTTCTTCAATTTGACCGAGCGGCGACCGTTGTTGGCCATGAGTTTCACCCTTTAAATACGCGATTCGTTGATAAGTCTGACCTCCAGTCTACTGACTCGAGTAAAATCCTCGACCGGAAGGGACGACGACGGCCCACTTCTCCGGCCGCCGTCAACGAGGATCAGCCGCGCTTGAGGCTCCAGCTCGCCCCGTCCGGGCCGTCCTCGACGACGACGCCGGCGGCGGCGAGCGTATCGCGGATGGCGTCCGAGGCGGCCCAGTCCTTGGCCGCCCGGGCGTGGGCCCGCGCCGTCAGCTGCGCCTCGACCAGAACGCCAAGGGCGGTGTTGGCCTGTTCGTCGGCGGCCGGTGTCGCGGTGGCGTTGAGGCCGAGAACGTCCACCATGGCGGTGACGCTGGCGAGTGCCTGCCCCGCGGCGTCGAGGTCTCCTTCGGTGAGCGCGGTGTTGCCGGCGCGGACGGTGTCGTGCAGGACGGCGAGGGCCTGCGGCACGTTGAGGTCATCGTCCATGGCGGCCGCGAAGGCATCCGGAACTGTGCCGTAGCTGAAGAAGCCGACGGCGCCGTCGTGCGTCGTCGCGCTCCGAAGTGCGCGGCTGATGAACCCGTCAATGCGTTCGACGGCGGCGGCGGCTTCCTGCAGGGAGGTCGGCTGGTAGTCCAGCACGGACCGGTACTGCGCCTGCCCGAGGTAGTACCGGACAACCCGCGGCGGGGCGAGTTCGAGCATTTCGGCCGGGCTGACGGTGTTGCCGATGGACTTGGACATCTTTTCGCCGGCGTAGGTGACCATGCCGTTGTGCATCCAGAAGTTGGCGAAGCCGTGGCCGGCCGCCTGGGATTGTGCCATTTCGTTTTCGTGGTGCGGGAAGCGCAGGTCCAGTCCGCCACCGTGGATGTCGAACTCGGTGCCGAGGTACTTGGTGACCATCGCGGAGCATTCGAGGTGCCAGCCCGGGCGGCCGGGGCCCCACGGGGAGGACCAGCTCGCCGTCGTCGGCTCCCCGTCCTTGTAGCCCTTCCACAGCGCGAAGTCGCGCGGGTCCCGCTTACCGCGCGGGTCGGCGTCCGCGGCACCCTGCATGTCGTCGAGTTTTTGGCGCGTCAGGGTGCCGTACTTGGACCAGGAACGCACGTCGAAGTAGACGTCGCCGGAGTCGTCGAGGGCCGGGTAGGCGTGGCCGCGGTCGATCAGCTGCTGGATGAGGGCATGCATTTCCGGGATGTGGCCGGTGGCGCGGGGCTCATAGGTGGGACGGGAGACGCCCAGGGTGTCGTAGGCCTTGAGGAATTCCTGCTCGTAGCGGTAGGCGAGGGCCCACCATTCCTCGTTGCGCTGGGCTCCGGGCTCGTCCTCAAAATCGGGGCCGAAGGACGCGGCGGACTTGGCGAGGATCTTGTCGTCGATGTCGGTGACGTTGCGGACCGCCGTCACGCGGAAGCCGCGGTACTGCAGCCAGCGGGTCAGCTGGTCGAACGCGATGGCTGAGCGGATGTGGCCGACATGCGGCATGCCCTGCACGGTGGCTCCGCAGTAGTACAGGCTCACGTGGCCAGGTACCAGGGGGACGAAGTCGCGGACTTCGGCGGATGCAGTGTCGTAAAAGCGCAGGGTCACCGCTCCAGATTAGCCGATGGCGCTCCGCGGCCTTACCGGCGGCATTGCTGGCGGCGTTACTGACGCTTTGCTGGCGACCGGGAATCTGGAACCACCGCTCCGGCAACCTACTTGCAGTATTGCCCGATCTTGTTGATCTGCTCCGTGAGCTGGGCGGTCTGTTCGTCGGTCTTGGTTCCCGTGGGGCTTGCCGCGACCTGCTTCATGATCTCGGCCATCTGTTGGATGGGGGCGCCCACTTCCGGCGCCACCTTGTCCGCAACTTCCTGGTAGTGCTGGCCAATCTGCCCGGCCTGCTCCTTCGCGTTCCCGGTAGGCACGAAGGTATCGGTGTTGAGGAACTTGCAGCTTTCCTCGACACTCATCTTTGGCGTGGGGCTGGGCGTCGCCGTCGAGCCGGCACAGCCGCTCAGCATGGTCCCTGCCACGAGTACGACGGCGGTCAGCAGCTTTTTCACGGCAGGTCTCCTGGCTGTTTGGAACTGGCGGTCAGGCTTGGTCTTCACCCTCAAGCCTAGGGGACCGGGGCTGGGAGCGTTTAACCCTGCAGTGGCTGGCCTGCGGTGTTTAACTTCCTGTGACTAACCTGCGGTGGTTAGCTGGCCGGATAGACGAGCGCTGTTGCGACGGCCGAGATCCCCTCGCCCCGGCCGGTGAATCCGAGTCCGTCGCTCGTGGTGGCGGTGACGCTGACCGGCGCTGCGGCAGCGTCGCTGAGGACACGCTGGGATTCCTCCCGCCGCGGGCCGAATTTGGGCCGGTTGGCCACGAACTGGACGGCGATATTGCCGATTTCGAATCCGTGGGCGCGAACAATCCTGGCGGCCTCGGCCAGCAGGGTCACGCCGGACGCCCCGGCATATTCGGGCCGGTCCGTACCGAAATGCGTGCCCAGGTCCCCGATCCCGCAGGCCGAGAAGAGCGCGTCGGCCGCGGCGTGCGCCACGGGGTCACCGTCGGAATGGCCGGACAGTCCCCGCTCCCCCTCCCAGAAGAGGCCGCCGAGCCACAACGGCTGGGGCTTGTCTTCGGCGGCGAAGGCATGGACGTCGATCCCGATCCCGGTCCTGGGGATCAGCGGCGCATTGGTGGACATGCTCATCCCTCCACCCAGCGCGCGCCCAAGGGGCCTTCGAGGAGGCCTTCGGCCAGGATCAGGTCCAGGGGCGTGGTGATCTTCAGGGATTGGCTGGCGCCGCGAACGGCGTGGACGGGGACGCCGATGAGCTCCACGAGCATCGCGTCGTCCGTGACGAGGGCCGCCTGGCCGGCGTCGAACCCGGCGGCAGCCTCGTGGGCGCGCTTAAGGGTGGCGAAGGCGAATCCCTGCGGCGTCTGCACGGCGCGGAGCGACTCCCGGGGCGCTGTCCCGGTGACCAGTTCGGGGGCCACCGCGGCGCCGTCGCCGGTGGTCGGTTCGACGGTCTTGACCGTGTCGACAACCGGTATCACCGGAATGACGGCCGAGGCGCCGGCGCCAAGCGCCGCTGCCACCCGGTGGAAGACCGCCTCCGGAGCCAGTGCCCGGGCGGCGTCGTGGACCAGGACTGATTCGGTACCAGGCAGCAGGGCCGCCATCGCGGCACGGACCGAATCGGCGCGGTTCGCACCGCCGTCGACGACAGTCACGACCGGAACCTGGACGCCGTAAGGGGACTCCGCGGTGCGCACCTGCCCGGCCGCAAGCTCTTGCGTGAAGGCCTCGCACAGCGCCCGCAGCTCGGTGTCTCCCGGGGGGATCGCAATGCAGATCTGCTGCGCGATCCCCGCGGCTGCCACGCCGCGCAGGGCGTGGGTGAGGATGCTGTCCCCGCCGAGAGGCACTTTAGCTTTCGGCATGCCGTAGCCCAGGCGCTGGCCGGAGCCGGCGGCCACCACAATGACCGCAGTGGCGGGACCGGCCGGTGACGTTTTCGTCGGTGCAGTATCCATGGGCACAAGACTACGTCCCCGCGCCTCGGAGCATCCCGTTGCGCTAGCACTTGTGGCTGTTCCGGGGCACCCAGGGCAGCCACAACTGATAGCGCAACCGAGGGGCGGCGGCTGAAAAAGGGCAAAAAGAAGCCCCGGCGGCCTTACGCCACCGGGGTTCGATTCTTATCTGCGCCGGCCCTGCTGGGGCCGGCCCTGTGTTAGGAAGCCAGGACCTCGTCGAGAACGCTTGCAGCCTTCTCTTCATCAGTCTTTTCAGCCAGTGCCAGTTCCGAAATCAGGATCTGGCGGGCCTTGGCCAGCATGCGCTTCTCTCCTGCGGAGAGACCCCGGTCGTGATCACGGCGCCAGAGGTCGCGAACGACCTCGGCTACCTTGATGACGTCACCGGAAGCAAGCTTTTCCAGGTTTGCCTTGTAACGACGCGACCAGTTGGTGGGTTCTTCAGTGAACTCGGCCCGCAGCACATCGAACACATGCTCCAAGCCTTCTTTGCCCACTACGTCCCGAACCCCAACCAGGTCAACGTTTTCTGCTGGAACTTCAATGGTCAGATCACCCTGAGCCACCTTGAGCTTGAGATACATCTTCTCTTCGCCCTTGACGGTGCGCATCTTGATTTCTTCAATTTTCGCTGCACCGTGGTGAGGGTAAACTACTGTCTCGCCGACCTCAAAAACCATGTGGACATTCCCCTTTCCCGCAGACCAGTTTATCACGATTAAGGCATACAACTGGCATCTAAACGTGCCGGGAACCGCATGAATCCGGGGAAAATGGCCGCAATCCACCCCCTCAAACCCCTTGACGAATGCGGATAATAGTGCCTGCAGCCTTAACTGCCAAGAGGTTTCCGGCCCCCGCCAAGCCGGGTCTCGTCGCCGGAGACGCACGGCTACCCGCGCTTGTGTGTAGGCGCCGAATCCTTGTTTGAGGCCGATTGCGGCTAGGCTATGGCTGAATAATGTTTCAAGACTCTCAAGGAGTGCGTGACGTGCGTTTCACTGCGATGAACCGGGGCCAGCGCGGCAAGCTGGCAATGGCAACGGCGGCACTTGGCATCGGCCTGCTGTCCCTGACCGGCTGCGGCTACCTCAACGCCCAGCAGACCACGGCGCAGTACTCGGCCTCGGACGGAACCCGGACTGATCTCGGTGCGCTGCAGCTGCGCAACTTCATCATCATCTCCGATGGCGAGGACAAACCGGGCCGCGTGATCGGCGCCGTGTACAACACGTCCTCCAACGACGTGGTGCTGACCATTAAGGGTGCGGAGGGCTCGCAGACCCAGGTTCCGGTCAAGCAGAATTCCTACACCATGCTCAATGATTCCACGGACGCCGCGATCCTGAGCACCTCCGGAGCCAAGCCGGGCGCGATGGCGGAAGTCACCATCTCCGAGGACGGCACCAACAAGGACGCCATGTTCAAGGTTCCGGTCCTGGACGGGACGATCGTCGACTACAAGACGTACCTGCCGACGCCGGAGCCCACCGCCGCCAGCACGGCATCGTCGTCCGAGACGGCAACCTCGACCGAGACGGCCACGCCGACGCCGAGCAGCACCGCCGGCCACTAGCCCAGCGGCTGGACCTATGCAAAAGGAGGGGCACCTGCCGGTGCCCCTCCTTTTGCATGTCCCTGGACTTGCTGCCCGGGACGTCCAACTGCGTGGACGTCCAACTGCGTGGACTTCCAGCTGCCCGGCCGGGCCGCCGGGCAGCTTCGTCCGGCTTTAGGGCTCGAACTTGTAACCCAGCCCGCGGACCGTGATCAGGTACCGCGGCGCGGAGGCATCCGGCTCGATCTTGCTGCGCAGCCGCTTGACGTGGACGTCAAGGGTCTTGGTGTCCCCCACATAATCGGAGCCCCAGACCCTGTCGATCAGCTGACCGCGGGTCAGGACCCGGCCGGAGTTCCGCAGCAGCATTTCCAGCAGCTCGAACTCTTTGAGCGGCAAGGCGATCTGCTCGCCCCCGACGCTCACCACATGGCGTTCAATGTCCATCCGGACAGGACCGGCCTGCACCGTGCTGGAGACGAGTTCCTCCGGCTCGCTCTGGCGCCGCAGGACGGCACGGACCCGGGCCACGAGTTCCCGCGAGGAGTAGGGCTTGGTGACGTAGTCGTCGGCGCCCAGTTCCAGCCCCACCACCTTGTCGATTTCCGAGTCCTTGGCCGTCAGCATGATCACGGGCACACCGGAGCGCTGCCGGAGTTGGCGGCAGACCTCCGTGCCGGACTGGCCCGGCAGCTGCAGGTCCAGGAGTACGAGATCGGCGCCGTTGCGGTCGAATTCGGTGATGGCGTCCAGTCCGTTGTCCACCACCTCGACTTCGAACCCTTCTTTACCCAACAGATAGGACAGGGGGTCGCTGAAGGACTCCTCGTCCTCGACAATCAGAATCCGGCTCAAGCGGTAGCTCCTTGCTCATGGACGCCGGCGGCGTCACGTCGTTGCGGTCTGGGGTCCCGGCTGGAGGTGTGGGCCGCGGGCTTGCCCGCATCAGAGGCGTCGCCGTCGTCCTGCCCTTCCATCTCGGGAAGTCGAATGGTGAACGTGGAACCCTGGCCGAGCTGGGACCACAGGGTCACCTCGCCGCCGTGGTTGGAAATGACGTGCTTGACGATGCTCAGGCCAAGCCCCGTGCCTCCGGTCTGCCGGGAGCGGGCAGCGTCCACGCGGTAGAAGCGCTCGAAGACGCGCTCCTGGTCCTCGGCGCTGAGCCCGTCGCCCTGATCCGTCACCGAGACCGCCACGAGGCCGTCCTTGGCCCGGATGCCCACACCCACCTTGGTGTTCTCCGGCGAGTAGCGGATGGCGTTGTCGATCAGGTTGCGCAGGGCGGTGACGAGGAGGTCCTGGTCGCCGTAGACCATGGCGTCGGCGTGCCCGCCGACCACCAGCTGGATGTTCTTGCTCTCGGCCGGCAGCTGGGAGCGGTCCACGGCCTCACTGACCACAGTGTTGATGTCCACCGGGCGGCCCTGCTGCGCGACGTTGGCGCCCTGGAGCCGGGAGAGTTCGATGATGTCCTGGACCAGGGCCGCAAGCCGGGTCGATTCCTTATGCATGCGCTTGGCGAACCGCTTGACCGCCTCGGGGTCGTCGGCGGACGACTCGAGCGCCTCGGCCAGGAGCGAGATCGCCCCGACCGGTGTCTTCAGTTCGTGGGAGACATTCGCGACAAAGTCGTTGCGGACTTCCTCCGTGCGGGTGAATTCCGTCCGGTCATCGGCCAGCAGGAGGATGTATTCCTCCGTGATGACGGCGGCCCGGACCTGGACCACGATCGTTCCCTGTCCGAGCGGGCCGCGCGGCAGCTCCAGCTGCTTTTCGAGGATGACACCGTCCCGCCGCACCTTGGCCGTCATCTCCAGCAACTGCTGGTGCACCACGGTGTGCCCGCGGACCAAGCCATAGGCGTATGCGGCCGGGCTGGCGCGGACCACGCCGTCGATCGCGTCAACCACCACGAAAGCGCGGCCGAGGACGGCGAGCACCTCCGCGGCACCCTCGGGCAGCGAGGGGTCGTCGACGTCGACGTCCACAATGTGCCGCTGCTGCTCACTCACCCGGAACGCGAGTACGCCGAACATGCCAAACGAGAGGCCGATCAGGCCGGCGATCACGCCGATGAGCATTGGATCCACGGCTCCAGCTTATGCTCTGCCACACGACCGAAACCGAAATCTCCTGCGATTCGGGCGCCGGTTCAGCTAACGTTCACCTATTGGGGCGTAACAGTTCACCGGATACTGAAAGAGTTGACAGTTGGAGCGCCGGTAGGTGAACCGAAATAGGCCCGCCGCTTCGACTGCAGGCAATATTTCCGAGGAAAGGACGCACACGTGCGTAAGGTTTTTCAGGAGGAGCTCGCCCAGGTAAGGGAACAGCTCGTCGAGATCTCAGCGTTGGTCACAGAGGCCATCGACAAGGCCACGACAGCTTTCGAGGGCGCCGATATCGACCTCGCCGAGGACGTGATTGCCGCCGATGCCCGCATCGACTTCCTGCAGAACAGCCTCGACGAGCGCGCCATCGACATCCTTGCCCTCCAGGGTCCGGTGGCGAGCGATCTGCGCATGCTGGTTGGTTCGCTCCGGATGAGCGCCTCGCTGGAGCGCATGGGCGACCTCGCCCGCCACCTGGCCCAGCTGGCGCGTCTGCGCTACCCGGAGTCAGTGGTTCCGGATCAGCTGCGGGAGACTTTCAAGAGCTTCGCGGAACTGGACCTGCTGATCGCCCAGAAGCTCACGGAACTGCTGGCAACCCGCGACCTCGGCGTGGCCCGGGAAATCATGAAGGCCAACAGCGAGGTCAACGACCTTCACCTGAGCGTTTTCAAGGCGATCGCGCGCAGCGACTGGCAGGAGTCGCCGGCCACGACGGTGGACGTTGCCCTGGCCAGCCGCTACTTTGAGCGCTTCGCCGACCACGGCGTCTCGGTTGCCCAGAAGGTCACGTACCTCGTCACCGGCGCGTGGCAGCCGAACAGCATCGAACACATCTGACGCCGGCCCCGCGCTGACACAACCGCGCTGGGGCAACTGCGCTGACACAACGACGGCGTCCGGTCACCTTGGGGGTGGCCGGACGCCGTTGTTTGTATCCTTTGCGCTTGGCGCCGTTCGGGGCGGGAACCGCCTACTTCTTGCCTTGGTTGGCAACTGCCTTGATGGCCTCGGCGGCGGCCTCGGGGTCGAGGTAGGTGCCGCCCGGGTTCAGCGGCTTGAAGTCCTCATCCAGTTCGTAGACCAGCGGGATGCCGGTGGGGATGTTCAGTGCGGCGATGTCCTCGTCGCTGATCCCGTCAAGGTGCTTGACGAGGGCGCGGAGCGAGTTGCCGTGGGCAGTGACCAGGACGGTCTTCCCAGCCCTGAGGTCTTCCTTGATGTCCGATTCCCAGTACGGCATGAGCCGGATCAGGACATCCTTGAGGCATTCGGTGCGCGGGACGGCGTCGCCGAGGTCCGCGTAGCGCGGGTCCCCCACCTGGGAGAACTCGGAATCGTCGGCCAGGGGCGGCGGCGGGGTGTCGTAGGACCGGCGCCACAGCATGAACTGCTCCTCGCCGAATTCGGCGAGGGTCTGGGCCTTGTCTTTGCCCTGCAGTGCGCCGTAGTGGCGCTCGTTGAGCCGCCAGTCACGCTTGACGTCGATCCAGCCGCGGTCGGCCTTTTCCAGTGCCATGTTCGCCGTGTTGATGGCCCGCTTCAACCGTGAGGTGTAGAGGATGTCGGGGAGGATGTTGTTCTCCACGAGCAGCTCGCCGCCGCGCACGGCCTCGGCACGGCCCTGGTCGTTGAGGTCAACGTCCACCCAGCCGGTGAAGAGGTTCTTGGCATTCCAGTCGCTGTGGCCGTGGCGCAGCAGAATCAGCTTGTAAGTCATGGTTTTCATCCTAGCCGAGCGGTCGGCGGCGGTGCCGTGCGTTACACGCCGCGCGGTTGACGGCCGGGTTTCACCACGCCCTCACCGCAATGCACGGTCACCTCGCGCCCATCCCGCGGCTCACCATGGCCACAAGTGACCCCGCGTTGGAGGATAGGCTTGGGCGGTGGTGCAGAAGGCTGAACGGGTGCTGTCCCCCCGGAACCAGGGCGGAACGAGAAGCGGCGCGCGCGGCGGCAGGCCCGTGGGCAACGTGACCCGCGGCACCACGAACCCCAACCGGATGCGCCGGGTGGACCGCTGGCTGACCGGGCCGCAGGCGTGGCGGCTGCGCGCCGCGGCCCATCCCCTCGCCGTCGACCTCGGCTACGGCGCCTCGCCGGCCACCGCCGTCGAACTCTTCGAACGCCTCGCGGGGGTCCGCGCGGACATGCAGATGGTGGGGATCGAAATCGAACCGGAGCGTGTCCGGCAGGCCCAAGCTCTTGAACGGCCCGGCCTGATGTTCCAGCTGGGCGGCTTCGAGCTGCCGGTGACCGGAAATCCCGTGTTGGTCCGCGCCTTCAACGTGCTGCGGCAGTACGAGGAAGCCGACGTGGCCGGCATCTGGCAGCTGGTGCAGGACCGTCTCGCTCCGGGCGGGCTGTTCATCGACGGCACGTGCGATGAAATCGGGCGCCGAGCGGCCTGGGTGGCGCTCGACGTCGAGCGGCCGCTGAGCCTGAGCGTGTCCATGCGGTTCGGTGCTTTCGCGCTGCCCTCAGACGTCGCCGAAAGGCTGCCGAAGGCCCTGATCCACCGCAACGTGCCCGGCGAGAAGATCCACGCCTACCTGCAGGCAATGGACAAGGCCTGGCTGGAAGCGGCGCCGCTGGCGTCGTTCGGCAGCCGGCAGCGCTTCACAGCAATGTGCCGTGCACTGCTAGACGCCGGCTGGCCCATCCAGGACGGCCCGTCCCGCTGGCGGCTGGGCGAAGTAACGGTCAGCTGGGAAGCCGTGGCCCCGGGAAGCTAGCCGGTTCCGGATCTCAGCGAGCCTGCGAGCTGAGGGGGCTGGTGCTGGGCCCACGCCGGCAGGGTTCCCTCAGCGAGCCTGCGAGCTGAGGGGGCTGGTGGGGATCACCAGGGCCCGTAGGGGCCCATGTTGCTGCCGCGGCCGCGGCCGGCGTCCTTGACCGCGGGGCGGACATCGGCGAGGTACACGGACGCGGCCGTCACCGCCGCAAGGCCGAAAATGCCAAGCGAACTGGCGCCGCCACCGCTGCCCAACTGCGAGAGCAGGGAGAACAGGCCCACGGCGAACGCGCCGCCGGTCAGGGCCAGCCAGAAGGTCTTGGTCCGCTTCGATACGGCCTCGAACGCGTTGGCCTTGTGCCGGAGGCAATCGAAAAACGCCCACGCCTCCAAGGCAAAGGCCACCACGGCAAGGACCAGGTAAACCCCGGATTCGACAAAGTAAATCAGCATGCGTCCGTCCACTCCCCCAGCCTAGCCGTCCAGAGTGCCCAACGCCTGCTCCAAATCGGCCCAAAGGTCTTCCACATTCTCAATGCCCACGCTCATCCGGACCAGGTTGTCCGGTACGCTCTCCGGCTCGGCCGTGTGCCGGCGCCGGCGTTCGATCAGGGATTCCACCCCACCCAGGGACGTGGCGGGGAGCCAGAGGTGCAGGGCGCGGATCATCCGGTCCGCGGCCTCGGCGCCGCTGATGCCACCGTCCCGCCCAGCTACCGGGGCAACCTCAATGCACAGGATGGACCCGAACCCCTTCATCTGCTCCTTAGCCCGCACGTGGCCGGGGTCCGAGGCCAGTCCGGGGAACCGGATGCCGGCAATCCGCGGATGACCGTGGAGCCGTTCGGCCAGGACCTGGGCCGACGCCTGCGAACGCTCGATCCGCAGCGCCAGGGTGCGGAGCCCGCGCAGCGCCAGCCACGCCTCGAACGGTCCGGCGATCCCGCCGTGGATGGTGCGGTGGTGCAGCAGCGCGGCGCGGAGACCGGCGTCGGAGGTCACCAGCGCACCGAGCACGACGTCGGAATGGCCGGAGAGGTATTTGGTCACCGAATGCAGCACGACGTCGGAGCCCAGGCTCAGGGGCTGCTGCACCAAGGGCGTGGAAAAGGTGTTGTCCGTGACGACGATCGCACCGGCCTCATGCGCCGCGGCGGTCAGGGCCCGCATGTCCGCGACGCCGAGCATGGGGTTGGTGGGACTCTCCAGCCACAGCATGCTGGCGGCGCGGCCGCCGGCCGGGGCAATTGCGGCCACGACGGCGTCGGTGTCCGCGATGTCCACCGTCCGCAACTCGAGGAAGCCTTTGGCCGCCAGTTCGGTGGCCATGGTGACCGAGCCCGCGTAGCTGTGCGAGGGCATCACGAGCACGCCCTGGGCGGGCACCAGGGACAGTGCCGAACTCACGGCGGCGAGCCCAGAGGCGTAGAGCAGCCCCGGCAGCTCCGCACCTTCCAACTGGCCCAGCGCCTCTTCGAAGGGGTCCCACGTGGGATTGGAATACCGGCCGTAGCCGCGATCGCCGTCCCCCAGCGGTCCGGTGCCGAAGTAGGTCGAGGACAGCACAAGCGGCGGGTTGACGGGTTCGTCGCGGGTGCGCGGCGGGCGCCCTGCCGCCACAACCAGGGAATCCGGCGAAAGCGCGGCGGCCTGTTGTTCAGAAAGACTCATGGAGACAGGGTACGTGGGCGCCCCGCAGGGTACCCAAGGCGTTACGCCGGGCACTGAAGTGTCGGTGATTGTCGGTACTCTTGAACGGTGACTACCCAGAGCCCCGGAGCGGCCCGCCGACCGTTGCCCGGACTGTTTATTGCCTTCGAGGGCGGAGACGGCGCCGGCAAGTCCACGCAGGCGGCCGAACTCGCCAAAACGCTGGAATCAGGGGGCTTCACAGTGCTGCGGACCCGGGAACCGGGCGGCACCGCGATCGGCGAGAAGCTGCGTTCCCTCGTGCTGGATCACGGCCACGGCCACATCGACGCCCATACCGAGGCCCTTATTTTCGCGGCGTCCCGTGCCGCGCACGCGAGCCAGGTCATCCGGCCCGCCCTGGAACGCGGCGAGATCGTCCTCACGGACCGGTACATCGACTCTTCGGTCGCGTACCAGGGCGCCGGCCGCGGCCTCGGGACGGAGGCGGTCCGGGACATCAATGCCTGGGCGACATCGGACCTGCAGCCGGACCTGACGGTACTTCTCGACGTCGAGCCCGCTGTTGGCCGGCAACGGCGCACAGCCGGCGAAGCCCCCGAAGACCGCCTCGAGTCCGAGGCCGACGAATTCCACGCCAAGATCCGGGCGGCCTTTCTGGACCTGGCAGCGGCAAGGCCCGAAGCCTATCTGGTGCTGCCCGCCCGTCTGCCCGTCGCCGAACTCGCGGCCCGGATCTTCGAGCGCGTCGAAACCTTGCTGGCTGTCACCCAAAGCAGCATGGCATGACCGTCTGGGACGATCTTCAGGGCCAGGACGCCGTCGTGGCCCAGCTGCGCCAGGCGGCCCAGGGTGAGGGGCTAACGCACGCGTGGCTTTTCACCGGCCCGCCCGGCTCCGGCCGTTCCAACKCCGCGAAGGCCTTCGCTGCGGCCCTGAACTGTGACCAGGAGGACGTCAGCCTGCGCGGCTGCGGCGAATGCCCGGCGTGCCTGACCATCCTCGGCGAGACCCATTCCGACGTCGCGTTCGTGCGCACGGAGAAGGTCACTATCACCATCGATGAGGCACGCGAGCTCGTGTCCACCGCCGGGAACCGGCCCTCGTCGGCCCGGTGGCGGATCATCGTGGTGGAGGATGCGGACCGGATGGCCGAGCGGACCACCAACGTGCTGCTCAAGGCCATCGAGGAACCCACTCCCCGCACCGTCTGGATGCTCTGCGCGCCCTCCCCCGCCGATGTCCTCGTGACGATCCGCTCCCGCTGCCGGCCAGTGGCGCTGCGGCTTCCGCCGGCCGCCGCCGTCGCGGCCCTGCTGGTTAAGCGCGACGGCGTGGACCCGGCGGTTGCCGAGCGCGCGGCCCGCGCCGCGCAAAGCCACGTGGGGATCGCCCGCCGCCTGGCCCGGGACCCGGAGGCCCGGGAGCGCCGCCTTGAGACGGTGCGGTTTCCGCTGTCCCTTCGCGGCGTCACCGCGGCGGTCATGATGGCCGAAAAGCTGGTCAAGATCGCCACCGAGGAAGCCAACAGCTCCAATGACGAGCGCGACGCCGCCGAGAAGACCGCGTTGCTGGCCACCCTCGGGGCGCCCGAGAGCGGCACGTTGCCGCCGGCCATGCGGAGCCAGGTCAAGCAGCTCGAGGACGACCAGAAGCGCCGGGCCAAGCGCTCCATCACCGATTCCCTTGACCGCACCCTGACGGATTTGCTGTCCTTTTACCGGGATGTCCTGATCATCCAGATGGGGAACGCCGTGGAGCTCGTCAACGTTGAACTCAGAAGCGAACTCGAAGACTTCGCCTCCCGCTCCACCGCCGAAGTGACCCTTGCCCGCATGGACGCCGTCAACAAGGCCCGCACGCGGATCACCACCACCAACGTGGCTCCGCTGCTGACGATCGAGTCCATGGCGTCCAGCCTTATTTGACGGTCCCGGCCGCTCCAACGAACATCTTCGCTCCGTTCCTATCCTCCAAGGAGAACCGCATGAAGCCTGCTCGACCCCAGTCCGCAAGATCCCGATCCCTGGCGATCGGCATGCGGGCCGTCGGTGCCGCGGCCCTGGCCCTCTCACTGGCCTCGTGCACTCTTTTCGGCGGCGGGGGCGACGGCGGGCCGAGTGCCGCCAAATCGGGGACACCGGGGCAGGCGGACCCATCAATTGTGGCGGCGGCGCCCGAGGACCTGCGCAGCTACTACTCCCAGCAGGTCGACTGGAAGCCGTGTGAGGGCAGCTTCCAGTGCGCCAAGGTCAAGGTTCCGCTGGACTACAGCAAGCCCGACGGCGACCGCATTGAGCTTGCCGCCATCAAGCTAGCCACGAATGGCGACAAGAAGGGCACCCTGCTGGTCAATCCGGGTGGCCCGGGCGGCTCGGGCTACGACTTCGTCCGGGACGCGGCCAACACCAACATCTCGGACAAGGTCCGCTCCGCCTATGACATCGTGGGCTTCGACCCCCGCGGCGTGAAGCGCTCCGCCCCGGTCACGTGCCTGACAGACAAGGAACGCGACGCGTCCCGCGCCAAGATCTACGCTCTGGACACCGACGCCGGACTGGACGCGGCCCTCGCCGACAACAAGGCCATCGCGGCCAAGTGCGTGGAGAAGACCGGCCCGGTCCTGGCCCACATCGATACGATCAGCGCCGCGAAGGACCTCGACATCCTCCGCGGAGTGGCCAACGACGCGAAGCTGAACTACCTCGGCTACTCCTACGGAACCCTCCTGGGCTCCACCTATGCATCGCTGTTTCCGGACAACGTTGGCCGGTTGGTCCTGGACGGCGCCATTGACCCGTCCCTGAGCTACGAGGAACTGACCAGCGGGCAGGCCGTGGCCTTCGAGAAGGCCCTCCACGCCTACGTCGCAAAATGCCAGCAGAGCAGCGGTTGCCCGCTCACGGGAAGCACCGAGGAAGGCGTCCAGCAGATCCACAACGCCATCACCGCGGCGGAGGCGAACCCGCTGCCGGCGAAGGACGGCCGGAAGGTCTCGGGTTCGACGTTTGTCAGCGGCCTCATCATCCCGCTCTACAACAATGACAACTGGCCGATCCTCACCCGGGCGCTCGCAACCGCCCTGGCCGGCGACGGCACGGGCATGCTCCAGCTGGCCGACTTCGGCGCCGACAGGGACCCCAGCGGCACCTACACGTCGAACAGCACCTTCGCCTTCAACGCCATCAACTGCCTGGACTACCCGATGGTGTCCGACACCGCTTCCATGCGGGCCGAGGACCAGAAGCTGCGCCAGCTGTCGCCAACGTTGGGCTACTACTTCGCCTACGGCGGAAGCAACTGCAAGGACTGGCCGTACAAGAACGCCCGGACCCCTGCCGCGGCTGAGTACAAGGGCTCGGCCCCGATTGTTGTTGTTGGGACCACAGGCGATCCGGCTACCCCCGTGGAATGGGCCAGCGCCCTGCGCAAGCAGCTCGGCAACGCCTCGCTGCTGACATGGAAGGGCGAGGGCCACACGGCCTACGGCCGCTCCAACAGCTGCATCGGCAACGCCGTCGACGACTACCTGGTGGACGGCAAAGCCCCGGCGGACAACACTGTCTGCTAGGACCGCGATGGGGCCGCAAGGCGGCTTCTGCCGCTCATTTTGACCCGGACGCCGGGACTCTATTACAGTTGTCTCTTGCATGATCCGCCCGGTTCGCCGGGCATTCATGTGGTTGCTTCCTTAGCTCAGTTGGTAGAGCGTCTCACTCGTAATGAGAAGGTCGCCAGTTCGATTCTGGCAGGAAGCTCGGGAAGAACCCCCGGAAATCAATGATTTCCGGGGGTTCTGTCGTTTTGCTTGACAGTGCCGCGCACCTGTGCATTCCCACCATTTTCGATCAGTTACCGGCATCTCCGTACTTTTTTCGTCACCACGGCCTGCTCGACCGGAGTGGTTCGCCTTCTAGGATCCCGTCCCGGTCACGCGAAGCGTCCCGACAGTCGACATGGAGAGCAAGACGGTGGATTTCGACCGGGTTGCAGGGGTTTGGCTATGGGTAGTGTGAAATGGTTCCATGAGGATCACTGCAGAGGTCGACATCCCCGACGAGCTAGTCGGGGCCGCGAGTGACGGATCTCTTGTGGTCTTCGTAGGCGCAGGGGTGTCGCTGAACCCGCCCTCCGATCTACCCCTTTTCGATGGTCTGGCAAAGAGCCTTGCGCAACTGCAGGGCGTTGCCCTCGAAAAGGACGTCCCGCCCGACGCATTCGTCGGACGACTCTGCGACAACGCCCCGGTCGTCCGCGAACAGGCCCGCGCAATCATTTCGGCACCAACTTCTCGGCCGAATGACACACATCGAGCAATCGTGCGGTTGGCGAACGCATCTGCAGCCTTCCGCCTTGTCACAACCAACTACGACGAGCACCTGACGTCAGCCGCGGATGACGCTGGCATCGATGTCGGAGACGTCTACCACGGACCCGCTGTGCCGCTTGGCCGGGACTTTACTGGGGTGGTTTACCTGCATGGAAGAGTGTCAAGACCGGCGATCGAGATGGTGCTGACCGACGATGACTTCGGCCGGGCGTATCTGACAGACGGCTGGGCACGGACGTTTGTACAAGACCTGTTCATGAACCGAACCGTGCTCTTTGTCGGCTACAGCCACAATGACTTAGTCATGAAGTACCTCGCGCGAGGTCTTCCACCTACGACCAGCCGATTCGCGTTGACGGAAATTCCGGGTGACCCGAAATGGAAGGACCTGCGAATTACTCCGGTGAGCTACCCCGAAGAGAACAAACATGCGGCGCTGACTGCGGTTCTCGAAGCCTGGGCTGACAGACTCCAGATGGGGCAGCTAGACCACCGGGCCCAGGTCAAGGACATCGTGCGCGGCACTCCCCCTAAACTGCCCGTGGAGGCCGACTACATCGCATACGCAGTAACAACTCCTGCAGGAGTTCGAGCTTTTGCTGAGGAGGCCCGTGGCGCCGAGTGGCTTCGGTGGGCGGAGGACCAGCCAGTCTTCGCGAACCTGTTTGCTGGTGGTTCGTGCTCGTCCGATGAATCTCTAGTGCTCGTCTCTTGGTTTGTTGATAGGTACGTGAAAGATCAGGATTCAGCAGATCTGGCTCTCGGAACGCTCGCCCGTCTTGGTCCTATTGTTTGTAACGAGGTGATGCGCGAGATGGCCCGCTCCGTATACTTCCTCGGTAAATCCTCACCGGAACTCGCCCGGAAATGGTCAACAGTGGTTTCCGGTGCTTTGGTCACCCACACCGCGAACCCTGAGGAAATCTGGTTATCCCCCTACGGATCGACCATTACCGGGGCCTCCGCCGTCCCCATTCTGAGGCGGGCCACGCGACCACGCCTTGTCCTGAGCGAAGACAGGCTATGGTTCGCGACGGAATTGTCCGAAGAGCCGACACGGGTGAAAGGCGAAATCGCGTGGTCAGGCCGTAAGTCGGACGTGAAGAAACTTTGGGATTCGGTCCGAGACGAGCTCTCCACAGTTGCCGTTTCCGTTCTCCAGATATTCGAACAGTCGCTGCGGGACGCCTACGAGATGCTCGAGACGTTCAACGGTCACACGGCCTGGGACCGCTGGAGCTTCAGCAGATCCGCGATAGAACCCCACAGCCAAGACCGGGCGCCATACTTCGAGAACACACTCATCGACGGCCTCCGTGACGTAGGTGTGCTCTTGACCGCTGAGGACAAATCGATAGTGGGGCGCTGGCTATTGGACCCTCATGCCCTGTTCCGGCGTCTTGGTATTCATCTGCTGACGGAAGACATGAGCACCAGCGATCAGGAGAAGCTGAAGACGCTGCTCGACGGCCAGCATCTCTTCGATAGGGCAGTCAAACATGAGGTGTACCGACTCCTTGCCAGAATCGCGGCCGGACTCAATGGAGAGGACAGAGAGCGCCTGCTCGCTCAGATCCTTGAAGGACCGCCGCCCATCGACGTAGACCATGAAACCGAGGCAATACTCCGCCAGCAGAGCATTCTTGACGTTGCAGAATGGCTAAGCCGTTATGTACAAGGCTGGCAGCAACTGGACGTTGCAATCGCCGAGATCCGCACTAACCGCCCTGGGATTCGCGTCCGGGAGCACCCGGACTTTGGCCGCTGGATGGAATCTGGCACATGGGACGGAGAGCTCCCCTTCGACGTCGACGAGTTCAGCGAACTCATCGACAGCGATGGACCGGACGAGGGCCTCCGACAGCTCGTTAGCCGCGATTACAGCGAGCGGAGATTCGACGAGCCGACATGGGATGATGCGTGCTCCCTTGTCCGTCAGGTCGTCGCGAAGCGCCCAGACATCGGTCACCTCCTACTTCCCGCCGCCGAGCTACAGAAGGCAGAACGTAGAGACGACCTCATCTTCGCCACCATAAGCGGATGGAGCGATACAACTCTGCCTGATCGAACGATGCACGACGCACTGCAAAGCGTCAAAGACCTGGTCGACCGAGTGGAGTTCGCCCAACCGATCAGCGAGCTCTGTCTGTCAGCAGTGGAGAAAGCCGAGACACGGGAGCCACAGCTCCTAGAGGAACTAGACACCCTCGCTTCTCTGCTCTGGAACGCCCATGCAGCCACGTTCGATGACAGCCGGACCGATGACTGGTTGATGGTGGGCCTCAACACCTGGCCCGGCTTTCTTGCCCAATACTGGATCAACAAAATCCGACTGCGCTGGCGTGCTGAGCGCGATGACTGGCAGGGGTTCTCCACCCCAGAGAAGACCACGATCTCGACAATGCTCACAGCAAAAACAGCAGCTGGAAACCCGGCGTTGGCCATACTCGCTAAGGAGGTCTACTTCCTCTTCGCCGCAGATGAGGCATACACAGCCGCGAACCTCTTCCCGATATTCGCCATGGAGCTGGACACCCGTGCACCACACGCTTGGACAAGCTACCTGCACAATCCCCGGGCCAACGACGCCTTTCTCGACGCCGGCTTCTGGCAGCTTCTACAGAGCATCAGCGCGCATACTTCTGATTTCCCCGACGACTATATCGATCGGCAGTACTGGCAAATGCTCGCTTCCATCTGCATTCACTCAAGCGCCACCGCCGTCCATCGGGACCAGCTCATCGACCGACTCGCAGCAGAACAATCAGGTGCTCAAATCGTGAGCTTCATTGGCGCCTTGGCGGACATACTGGCGGACGCTGAAGATCTCGAAGCCAATCAGGCCTGGAACTCTTGGATTCGCGATACGATCCACAAACGCTCTCAATCCCCACCCGGGGTCCAAACGCTCGCAGAAAAGTCTGCATGGGGAGATATGGCCCTTCGGATTGGCACGCCGATGGTCGAGGCCCTCGTGCTGTGTGACACCGCACCTGGTCCGCTGGGTCCCGGGACGACCTTCAGTGAAATTCCAGAGGCGGTTCTCCGCGCCGACTCCAACCTGCTCGCAGAAGTTGTGACACACCGAATTCACGTAACGCCGCAAGCTGACGGCCACATCGACCACGAGCTCAACTCCCTTGCACTTAGGCTCATCGAAAACTCAGTGGACGCCGCGTTGATTCGGACAATGGCAGAGAGCGCGATGAAAATCGGCATCCACAGGGCAGCAAACTGGGTGAGCTAGGCCTGCGGATGCTCGGGAGTGGGTCGAGCAGAGTGCACGCGAGCCTTGGCGAAGCCACCCGCCGCGCCTGGGCCAGTACCTTGCCCCGGCCCCCAGGCTTCATGAACCGGGACCGTTCGTCTATCGGCACTGTCGACGCGGAGGCGTGGATGCGGATATCCCACGACGTCACCCACCGTCAGGTGCCGGCCGTGCCACCACGGCTCGTGCACGAAACAGCAGCCTTGGATTCCTGGGCTAGGACTTCCTGCCGCTTCTCACTTCGCGTATCGGTGATGCGGGTTCCCGAGGGGGCCACTCAGCGTCTCCAGATAGAGGCGAACGTCTTTAATTCCCTAGTTCGCCATAACGGCGAGATGCGAGGGCCTATGAAGTCTCGCCGATGAACGTGCTGTTCATCGGCGCGATTCTCGACGCATATCGGGACGGGCACCACATGCGGTTCCAGTGACACGATTATTCATGGCTGGATGATCTCTCCTGGCTTGAGCCGATTGCAGCTACGGTACCGAACCACAGCTTTGAACCATCTCGCGCGAGTCGCGCGCGCCGATCTTCATAATCCGGCATGACCCGGCCAAGTAGCGCCCAAAACGCAGGTCCATGATGCGGTTCTTGCAGATGTGCCAGCTCGTGGGCGAGGACGTAGTCGACCAAGTTTGGCCGCAACTGCAGTGTCGCCCAGTGGATTCGGACGCGCCCGTCTGGCGTCGCAGAGCCCCACTTGTGACCGAGGTCGGCGACCTCAATGCGCTCGGGCTGGACACGCAACCGCAGCGCCCAGTTCGACGCATTCGGAAGAAGCCACCTCAGGCCGCGGCTGCGGTACCAGTCGATGATGAGCTCGTGGCCATGATCGAGCTGCTCCTTCGGCAGGACGAGCCGGCCACGTTCGAGCTGCACGTGCTCGGCCCCGTTGTCTATGACACGGAGCTGGTGACTACGTCCGAGGTAGAGGAAGCCCTCCCCGTCGACTAGCTTCTTGGCTATCGGCTCGGAGTGTAGCCGCTCCTTCTCTGCGAGTTTGGTGTAGATCCACTTACGCTTTGAGCGGAGGAAGGACAGCAGCTCGTCGTTGTCGACGTCATCAGCCGCCCGCAGTCGCAGGCTGCCGTCGCGCTCGATCGTCAACTGGGCGCGGCGGCTGCCACCCGCCCGCTCGACAGGGACAGTCATGCCATCCAGCACGAGCACACCCGTCATGCATCTACTCCTGGCCGGCGTTGGGAAATCAGCGGCTGATTTGCCTTCGCGAGTTCAACGAGCTTGTCAGCGACCGATGGCAGCTTTTCGAAGGGCAACATGTCCCGGTCGTCGAGCAAGTTGATCAGCTCGGCTCGCAGGTCGTCCTGCGCGTGCAGGTTTTGCCAGAAGCGGACGATCAGAGCCCGATGGACGACGACAGTAGCGACCGCCTCAGCGAGATCGAGGAGGTTCAGTCGACCACCGTCGTGGAAATCCGCGTCGGTCACGAACTCGGCTTCCAGCACGCCGACGAAGCGTGCCACGAGCGGATCATCATGGGCTGGATTCGCGTCTCCGCCTTTCGTGTCGTTGGTAAGGTCCTCGAGAACCAGTACGAGCTGGTCCCATTTGCCCGTGAGATCCTTCAGGATCTCATCGAGCCGTTCGGACAGCTTGGTGTAGCGGGCGGGGTCCTCGTCGAAGTTCTTTCGGATGTGGAAGCGGAGCGCGTGCTCCATTTCCGATGCCTTGGCCTTGTCGGAGCTCAGTCCCTTCACCTTAGCGATGAAGTCCGGTGCGGTGATCGACACCGGTGGAATCCTGGTTGCGATGTCGAGGGCGGTGACGTGCTCGTCAATGAGCTCGCGCACCTTGGAGCCGTATAGAGAGGCGTCGAAGTCGCCACCGTCATCGCGGTAGCGACGGCGGGCGATCTTCTGGATGAGGCCGAGCTGCTTGGCATCGCGCACGTACGGCAACGCTTCGGGGCGCGGCAAGACCGTGTCGAGCGTGGTTAGGAACGATTTGAGCAGCACGCTGAACTTCGCCCGCAGCGACTCGTCCGCCAGGACGCCGACGCCTGCCTCGATGTCCTCCGCCAAGTCAAACGTCTCGATGCCGGCCGGAGCGAAGACAGCCACGGCGCGAGCATGGCGGTCCCGTAATTTCGGCAATTCGTCGACGATCGAGGTAAGCGCGCTGGTCACATCCGCCACGTCCTCAGGCGCATAGGCGGCGAGGGCCTTCTGCAGGTGGGCGCCCACACCGTAGTAGTCGACAAGGAGACCTGCGTTCTTTCCTGTCGCAGTTCGGTTAACGCGGGCGATGGCCTGCAGCAGTTCCGCGTCCTGAATGAAGCGATCGAGGTAGAGCACCTGTTCGATCGGGGCGTCGAATCCGGTCAAGAGCATCGTGCGAACGATCAAGAAGGCAACCGGACTGTTCTTGTCGCTCAAGGGTCCCAGCGCCTTCTTGAAGTTGGCGATGGCCGTCTCCTGCTTAGGCTTGTCAGTCCATTCGGCCCAGGTGGGGTCGTCATTGTGGTCGCCGGAGATTACCGGCACGAACTCGAGCACCTTGATCAGCTCGAGGTGCAGGCGGGCGCGCAGCAGGATCTTGGTCTTGCGTTCAAGCGAGTCGATGTCGACGTTGCCCTCCACGACCTGCACAATAAGATCCGGCGACAGGGCTTCGATCTGATCGACGATCTCATCGCGGGCGGCCATCAGGGCTTCACGGTAGCGCACTGCGGCGAGCCGACTGGTCGCGCTGACCTGGGCCTTGAAGCCACCCGGCATGACAGTCGAGATGTAGTGCCACATCATCGAACGAGCCTTGTCGGCAATAAGAAGCGGCGCTTCGAGCACGGCGCCGGTGGTCGCGAAGCGCGCCTTGAGCTTTTCAAGGTCCTCAGAAGTCCGCTCGTCGAACATGTCCTCGAACAGTTCGTCGAGGTCGCTTCCGCCCTTCACGGCACCCTTTGCCGTGCGGCCCTCGTAGAAGATTGGCACGACGGCGCCGTCGGCTTCGGCCTCCCGGATGGTGTAGCTGTCGATTCCGGTGCCGAAGATCGACTCGGTCTTCTTCTTACCTTCCTTCATGATCGGCGTGCCGGTAAAACCCACCTTTGCGGCATTCGGCAGTGCGGCCATGAGGTTGGCGTGCAAGGTCGAAGTCTGCGAGCGATGGGCTTCGTCGACCAGAATGACGATCGACTCATCGGCGTTGAGCTCACCGAAAGCTTCAGGTGCGTCGTCGTCGGCCAGCCCGCCCTCACCCGCGACGGCGACGTCGTTGGCCCGGTACTTCTGGATCATGGCGAAGACGAGCGCTGGTCCGTGCTCGGTGAGCAGCGCCTTGAGCTTGGAAGACTTGCGGGCGCGTTCGACAACCTCACCGGACAGCTTGGCGGTCTCGGACAGCTGCCTTTCCAGGTCAGTTCGGTCTGTCACTACGACAACCTTGAACACGCGCAAGACCGGGTCCGAACGCATGGCTCGCACAAGGAAGACCATTGTCAGGCTCTTGCCCGACCCCTGCGTGTGCCATATGAGGCCACCGCGGCGGTCGTGCTCGCCGTCCTGCAGCCGGGTCTTGCCGGTCCGCAGCCGCTGCAGCGCGCGTCCCACCGCCCGGTACTGCTGGTAGCGGGCGACGATCTTGAAGCGCTTGCCACCAGACTCAGTGAATAGGGTGTAATGGCGCGCGATGTCGAGCAGGTTGGTCTTCGTCAGCATCCCTGCGGCCATCAACTCCTGGCCGGTCAACTGATTGGCTGGTTTTCCTAGCTGCAGGGCGAGCTCGTCCTTGGTAAGTGGCGCCGGATGTTTCCACTCCAGGAAGTGCTCAGGCATCGACGTGAAAGTTCCGACGCGAGCCTTGTCGCCGTATGTCGAGACCATGAACTGATTCGTCCAGAACAAGCTCTCGTTGCCTTCCGGCATCCCGAGATCGCGCTGGTTCGTGTAGCGACGGAGCTGGTTTATGCCCTCGCCCATCGGATCAACGATGTACGGGCTCTTGCACTCAATGACGACCAGCGGGATACCGTTCACGAACAGAACGACATCTGGCAGGATGAACTTCTTCGACTGGCCGCCCGGCTCATCAACCCGGAACTGGCTGATCGCGACAAAGTCGTTGTTTTCTGGGTTATCCCAGTCGATGAAGTGGATCCGCTGGTTGCGGCCCTGGTCCCAGCCGGGCAGACCGGAGACCGGTATGCCCTCATGCAGCAGGTTCGTCATACGCGCATTGATCTCAAGCAGCTTTCCTACTCCAGGACGAGTGAGAGCCGAAACTGCCTCCGAGATACGGGCAGTGTCGAGCCACGGGCTGCCGTCGGGTCCAGGGTTCAGGTCGTGGAGCGCCATGCGGAGCCTACCTTGCAGGATCACCTCACGGAAGTTGCTGCGATCGGTGACCGAGGGATCGTACTTATCGCCAACGAATGTTGTGTAGTTGAGCCCGACAAGTTGATCGAGAAGAGGCCTCTCGACCTGAGTGTACTCAGCGCCGTTGTTCATGCCGCGTCACCTCCCATCACACGGACTCGGCCAGACAGCAGATCATCCGAGAGCGCCGATCGAAGCATCTTCAGCTTGATGGCTGCGGCTCGCTCCTTCGAGGCAAGCGTTTCGGTTGCACGCAACGCGTCAACGATCTGTTGCTGACGTGCAAGCGGACGCAGTGGAACGGGGAACGCCTTGATCTGCGTCGAGTTGATCGAGGCAAGGTTTGTTGTCTGCTTAGAAGCCGCCATGAAATAGCGCTTTCCGATTTCCGAGCCGGTGACGATCGATAGGTAATCAGGATCGAGCACCGAAAGTGAGCAACGCACGCGGAAGACATGGTTCTGATGGAGGCACCCAGCTATCTCGCCCCTCCAAACCGTCCCTCGCCCCAGCTTGTCAGCATCGCCGCCCTCGTTCATGAGCACATCGCCTGGAGAGAGCTCGAACCTCTCGAGATCCGACAACCGAACTCGGACGAACTTGATCTCGGCGAGATCAAGATGGCCATCCTGCACGTTYGCGACTCGTAGATATGGTCGCCGGACCGTGCCCGGACCACTTGGCTCGGAACCTAGAGTGACCCCGGACGCAACTTTCGCGATCTTCCCAAGCGGAACAGTCGAGTCGGCATCGTTTGTCGACAACATGTCAGCGATTTGCCCTCGACGTAAACCGTCGAGCTTGGCGATCACACGCTTGGTGAGTGCAATCTGCTGGTCGATGGCATCGAGACCTTCAACGATTCGTCGCTGTGACCCAAGATCGGGCTTAGGGAGCTCGAACGCCAGCAGCTCGCGAACTGAGATCCCACGGACGGTCGAGCCCGTTGCTATCGCGTCAAGTCGGGGACGCAGGTGGGTTAGTGAGTGCAACAGATATCTACCGTCAACATCGTGGGCAGGAAAGAGGGCCTTCAGATCCTGGTTGATCGCGACGTCGACGGTCGGGATAGCCGATCGTCCGACCGCCATGCGTGTACACACGATTGGCGTACCCGCAGGGATCAAGGCCGCCGCTGACCCGTACAGGCCACCTTCCGAGATGTGTTCCTGAGTGGCAGATAGCTCAGTCTGGCCTTCGACAATGTCCTTGACCGAAACCCACGGAATCGTGCCCTCCCAATTTGCTTCCACGGACCGAGGGGGCGTCCCTCCTCCCACTACACGAGTGACGAAGTCTGACAACGGCGCCGTCAAAACCCGGCTACTCATAACCGAGCTCCTTTAGGAAGGCCTCCACGCGGCTGGCAGCCGACTGTCGCTCGGCTTCGAGCGAGGCCAATGTCACGCTGTACTTGTCCCACCATGAAGTGAGTGCTTCTAATAGGGCGCGACGTTGCCTGGCTACTCTCACGGCCGACTCCCGTTGGAGCTCCGCGTTGAATGTTCGACACGCGAGCTCGCGTGCTCCAGCATCGTCAAGCGAGGCGGATGCGGCGGCCAGCATCTTTCCAAACACAGCTCGCTCGGCCTTGAGCTTTCGCTTCGCGGCCGTGAGCTGTCTCTTGAGATCCTTGACTTCAGCATCGGATAGCGCGTCTTCGTCCGCCGGTTCGCCTTCTTCGCCGTCGCCGACAGTCGTCGCCTTGATCGTTGAGTCCAGCTCCGCAACCTTGGCCTCAATCTCGGCCAGTCCGTCTAGGTAGTCATGCAGGAGGGCCTTGGCGACCTTATGGTCGAGGGGATCGATCTTTGCCTTCTCCTCCGCGAGGGCGTCAAGCACCGTCGAGACCCACGCTTCGATCAAGCCCTTGTAACCGAGCGTCGCTAGAGTCTTGAAATCAGCCAAGGACTTACCCCACCATGAAGCGATAATGCCGTCGACCTGGAAACGGTCGAGCATTGTGGTCGATGCCAACGACTCGGCGAACGTCGCGAGCCACTCCTGACGCAGGGGCACGAGCTGCGCAGTCGACTTCAAGCTGTCGAGACGCGACTGCTCGGCGGCCCACCACTTGTCGATTGTGTCCGTGATAACCGTCTCGGCGGCGCGCAACCCTGAGTCGGATTCGACAAGATCCTTCAGCTGGCGCATGGTCGCCAACTTCGGATCGAAATCGTAGTAGTCGGCGTTTCGTTCAACAAATACCTTGGCGACGTCGAATCCGTGGGAGCTGAACAGATCGCCCTTGGCCTCAACCTCAGCCTTGGGAACGCCACCGTGAAGGTGAGCACGGACGTCCTGTGGCTCCGGCGGCGGCGCGGTGTCGACGTAGCGCCGGATGTTGAGGCTGTCGTCATTATCTTTGAGCTCGTTGCGGCTGACGACGCGGCTGAAGTTCTGGATGTCCTTGAATTCCCGGTATGCCGAAACGATCTTCTCGATGTGCTCGGGCTCGAGGTAGTTCTGGGCTCGACCTTCGCGATACTCGCGGTCGGCATTGATGATTAGCACCTTGTTCATGCGCTCAGTCGGTTTGGATCCCTTCGGCCGCAGCACGAGAATGCAGGCCGGGATGCCGGTGCCGTAGAACAGCTGTGGGCCCAGCCCGATAACAGCCTCGACGATGTCGTCATTGAGCAGGCCGGTCCGGATCCTGCCTTCGTCACCGCCCCGGAAGAGCACACCGTGCGGCATAATGGTGGTGACAAGGCCGTTCTGGCGGGTGACGGCCAGCATGTGCTGGACGAACATCAAGTCAGCCTTCTTGCCCTTCTCTGGAGTGAATCCGTAGCCAAAACGCTCGGGGAACTGGATGCCGTCCTTGCTGTAGTTCAGTGAGAACGGCGGATTGGTGATCACCCGATCGAAGCGCTGCAGTTCACCGCCGGAGGCGTGGGCGGGGTCCTCGAGCGTGCCGTCGTCATTGTTGCGCAGGTCCGCATCCGGGATGCCATGCAGCAGCATGTTCATCTTGGCGATCGCCCAGACGCTGCCGTCCTTCTCCTGGCCTGCAAGGGCAAGGTCACGGGGATCGCCGTCGTTCTCCTCGACGTAGTCCTTGGACAGGATGAGCATGCCGCCGGAGCCGTGGCATGGGTCGTAGACGCTCATGCCGGGCTTCGGGTCGGCGATTAATATCATCAGGCGGACGACGTCACGCGGCGTATAGAACTCGCCGCCCTTTTTGCCTGCTGAGTCAGCGAAATCGCGGATCAGGTACTCATAAGCGGCGCCGAGCAGATCCGGGAACTCAAAGTCGGCCTTTCGCAGAGGCACCTTGTTGAAGTGCACGATCAGTTCGCGCAGCTTCTTGTTCGACATGCTCGATTGACCGACTTTGCGGTTGAAGTCGATGTGCTGGAGCACGCCTTCGAGCGAGCGGTTCTGGTTCTCAAGTGCTTGTAGCGCGGCGTTGAGGCCGTCACCGATGTTTTGGTGGAGGTGACCGTGAATGTGCGGCCAGCGGGCTTCATCCGGAACGTAGAACGTACCCCGGTAGAACGCCGGGGCTTCAGCGCGTGCTTCGGCTTCTTCCTTCGTCCGACCCTTGGCTATCTGCTCCTCGATGACCTGCGACTGGGCCGCCTCGAACTCGTCGGAGGCATATTTCAGGAACAGCATGCCGAAGATGTATTCCTTGTACGCCGAGGCCTCCATGGAGCCGCGGAGAACGTCAGCTGCGGCGAACAGGTGCCGCTCAAGCTGCGGCAGTGTCAGGCGCGCCACCAGGAAAAACCTCCTTCGGAGCTGTCGTAAGTTGCAGATGGCTGATAGCCAAGTCCCATATATGTTTCGCAGTACAACGTAATCCCAACACTCGTTCGATTGACTGGACCGCTATGCGCAACGATCCGCCTGTGTTCAGGATGTCATGCGGCATCGACGGAATCGGAAAACCTCACTGCCGCGCAACATCGTGTGGAGTGGATCCTTCGGCCCGGCCTGTCGGAGCGTGGCCGATACAGTCGCGTGATCCAAGCCGGTCGTCGACCTCTCATTCATCCCCATTTGGACACTTTGAGTCAGATGTCACCTGCGCTCATGCACTTGTTCAGCACCTAGCCGTGGGTCGAACATACCAGGCCTCCTGCTCCACCTGTTCGCATCAAACACGCGCCGGGGCTGCGGGCAATCTCCAGGGGCTCGCAATGACTCCCCCGGAGCACGCGCTCTTGAGAGACAGCCGTTACCTGCTGCACTGAGGCAAGGCCTGGCGTTAACCAGTGATCTCCGCTGACCGTGCCGCATGAACCGCCAACCGGAAGAAGCGGTGGATGCCACCCGGATGCGGGCCCTGGATCAGGGACGCCAGGCCCACAGTGGGTACAACCGGCGCTACTGCCGGGGAGGCCGGCCCCTGGTCCTCCCTGACTGCCATCCGGGAACGGCGTCGTCCAGGAGTTTGAGTTTCACGGGGTCGAGTTCGCCGCGGCGGCGTTTGTACCGCTGGGTGTGGATCCAGACCCCGAGGGTGTGTTCACGTTCCGAGTCGGTCTTCCGGTGGCGGGGCCAGTCGTTGCCGTCCTCGCGGTAGGCGATGAGCTGGGCGAGGCGGTGGTGCCAGCGGACCTCGTCCTCGGCTTCCCTGCGGTTGTCCAGCCACCCGGGCACCCGGGCAAGCCCGTCACGGTAGGCGGGGGCAAGGGTCCCCTCGGCCGCTTCGCGCCGGCGCACCGACAGCCACCGCGCCATCGACCGTTCGCCCCGGTCGCCGGAACGGCCTTCAGGGAACCGGCCTTCGGCCGACACCCAGGCGATGACCTCCTTCATACGGGCGAGATCCCTGTGGGACGGGTAAGGTACGGTACCGGCGACGGCCTGATGTTTAGCCTCGAGTTCCGGATCCAGGCTGCGGGCGATAACCAGGTGGTATCCGACGACGGCGGGCGGTACGCGGACGAGGGCAGCGATGCGTTTCCGGCTCAGCCCGAGCCGGTACATCAGCACCCATTCCGCGTCAGGAGCTCGCCGCAACCGCCTGTCCATAATGGACCTCATCCTGCCACGGCCGGGCTGGGAGTGCAGCCGACACCGGTCTACTGCTGTGCTCTCGGGCGTCCCGCTGGTGCAGTCGGCCGTCTCAGCCGGGCGGTTGGGGCCAGGCGCCGCGGTCACCGCATCCTCGGACAGGTAGCCGTAAGCACAACACCCAGGCTGGACCAGCTCGACCCTCCCCACACTCAGCTATGAAGTCCCGCCTGTCCGCGTCCATCCTCACCTGATTGGTTCCTGGTGGATGATGGCTCCGTTCGCGGAGCATCAGGCGAAGTTCTGAGGCGGTGGCGTTGAGGTCAGCTTTAGCTCCCGGCGGGCCCGGTCCTGCCAAGCGACGGTGCGGCCTCTTCCCAGCAATACCAGACGGTCCCCTAGATACCTTGCTGATCGCTATCGTTAGATCCTCGGCTGGGCCCAGCCCTGCTGGGTCCGCTTCAGCTATGGGGACAGGAATCCGGGTAAACAGTTTCCCCAACGCACAGCGCGTAGATTAACCGGGCAGCGTCGGTATTCCTCAATGTCCCATTCGGAATCGGGTGACGCGTTCGACGTTGTCGGCAGGGATCCATGCCCAGTGAGCGTGCCGGCCGTCGTCTGCCCAGCTCACAAGAATGTGTGAGGGGTTCCAGCTTTCCGCGACGGCGTAGACAGCGACTGTGCCGCCGCCAGCGAGGGGCAGGGCGGCTAGCACTTTAGGAAAGTTTCCGTAGGCCCATGACTTTGTGTCTTCCGGCTGGTGGTCCGGGTCCGGTCTTAAGTACTCGTGCGTTTCGCCGTCGAGCGTGAATGAAGCCATGCCGTAAACATACGTGCCTCGGGTCAGCATCCGGGCTACGGCATCCGGGTCGATTTTCACCTCGGGACGCATACTAGGCCGGGGGCCTGACAACCCGAATCGCTGCAAGGACAGGCGGAGCAAGCTACCGTACTGTCAGTAGCCTAGGTTCAGGAACAATCAATTTGGGGGAAGCCATGACTGCGACACCGAACTGCAAGCCTTGGTGCACTGACCATCAAGATTCCGGCATGAGCGAGTGCTACACGCGTTTCGTGATTTACGATGACGGCACTGAAGAGAAAACGGCGCCCGCGCCGGGATCCCCCGCTGCTCAATTGCAGGCCCTCGGTGGGTGGCCCGCAGACATCTCGTGGATCGCTTTTGTCGCGAGTCAGGATGAAGAAGACGAACACCCCATAATGGACCTCCAGTTCTTTGAGGCCGGGGATGATGTGGAACAAAATTCCAGCTTGCACGTGGAACTGGACGGACTGAAGGCTCTTCACTCAAACCTCGGCGCCATACTCAAGAATTTTTCGTAGCCGGCATGAACTGCGCTGCAGATGGGGCGACTAAGCGGCCCCGGTTCCTGACAATTGAACAGGTTGCCGATGAGTTGAATGTGGGGCTGCCTACCGTGCGGATGCTGCTGAAGTCCGGAGAGCTTCGGGGGATCCAGATTGGCGGGCGTGGTTATCTTGTGCAAATTGTTCAGTCACGGCCAGTGCTGCCCCGCAATCATTGGGCAGTGCCACTGACGGTGTTCAGTTTTCTGTGCGGTTCGTAAGGAACACTAGGGGATCCAGCTGCATAGTTTGAGACGGCGATTCGGCATATGAGCGATTCCTGGGTCCATTGGCTCTCTGCGAGATCCTGAGAAGCGGACGGTCCGACTGAAGCGAGAAAACACTGTCGCTCAGCCATTTCGCTGGTTTGTAAGCCGAACGCTGTGGGGGCACTTTCCCGGCTGGCCTCCAAACGGAAGCCGGAGGCCGGTCACTGGCGGAGTGCCCGACCCTGGCATGCAGTCCCTGTTTCACTTGAGTGAACTGTCCCGACGTGCCGGGGGGTGGGGACATTCCATGATGTCGAACGGCAGTGTCACGCTAAGGGCCCGGGTGGTATGACTTGACCATGACGGCGGATACCGGAGATCGTGCGACGTGGATGGAGCGGCTGCGCAAGGCGGCAGGATCGGGGGAACCAGTTGATCTGGCTCCGGGTATCATCGACGACGAGGCCGATCCGCCCGACGTCGGCGCCGATGTGTTCGCACGGCAGCTTCCCGCCGAAGACATCCGGGCACTGCTGCTGGAACCGGACCTAAGGACTGATCCCCGAGGTCTACAGGTCCGCGGAGCACTCGTGACCGGGACACTGGACCTCGACCACGCGAAGATCCCCTGCCGCTTGGTGTTCACTCACTGCCGGTTCGAAACTGCGCCTATCTTCGAGCAGGCAACCCTGCCTGAACTGGTCCTCGAAAGCGTTGCACTACCGGGCCTTTTGCTGCGTTCAGCCCGACTGACCGGTGACGCCGACCTGACTGGCCTCCGCTCGACAGGGAAAGTATCCGCACAAAACATCCACATCGGCGGCAACCTTCTCCTGAGAGGGGGAAATCTCAGCAACCCGGACGGGGACGCGGTGAGCCTCGACGGGGCCGACATCGCTGGCAGCGCTTTCCTGGACGGGCTGGTGGCCGACGCTGAAGTCCGGGCCCTCGCCGCCCGCATCGGCAGCCAGCTCCGCCTGAAAGGTGCGCACCTCAGCAACAAGGGTGGGAACGCGCTGACCCTCGACGGGGCTTACATCACCGGGGACGCGGTCCTGGACGGCCTGGTGGCCACCGGCGAAGTCCGGGCCTCGGGCGCGCACATTGGCGGCCAGCTTGTCCTGAACGGTGCGAACCTCAGCAACAAGGGTGGGAACGCGCTGACCCTCGATGGGGCTGACATCACCGGGGACGCGTTTCTGGGCGGGACTGAGCAGGCTGACATCACTGGGGACGCGTTCCTGGACGTGCTAGTGGCCACGGGCGAAGTTCGAGCCCGCGGCGCGCACATTGGCGGCCAGCTTGTCCTGAGAGGGGGGAAGCTCAGCAACAAGGGCGGGAACGCGCTGACCCTCGATGGGGCTGACATCACCCTCGGCGCGTTCCTGAACGGAATGGAGACTACCGGAGAATTCCGGGCCGTCAGCGCGCGCATCGATCACCGACTTGTCCTCTACGGGGCGAAGCTCAGCAACCCGGACAAAATCGCGCTCAATCTCTCGGGTGCGACCCTCGGGACCCTTTTCCTGAAAGGTGCCCACATCGCGGAGGGTCGAATAGATTTTTCCTTCGCGTCCATCCGCATCCTGTCGGTGGGGGTGACAAAACCCGACAGGGGGCTGCCGCCCCTGTCGAGCGCCCTGGGCTGGACGCTGGGCACGGTCCACGGTTTCCTGCGGAGAGACTGGAGAAGTGCCTCCGCATGGCTGGACACCATCGATACCCTGCCCCGCACCGGGGGCAGGAAGGAATTCGAGTCCCAGCCGTGGAAGGAGATGGCGAAGATTTATGACCAGATCGGACGGCCAGAAGATGCCCGCCGGTTCCGGTTCTGGGCTGCCCGAAGGACAACACGGGTGGCGCCCTGGACATCGAAGCTGGTCCGATGGCCGTACGCCGCGCTGGTCGGATACGGTTACTACCCGCTAATCGTTATCGGCTGGCTGGCTGCGCTGTGGCTCACCGTCCTAGTACTGAGCTGCCTTAACGCCTCGGCGTTTACCCCCAGTGACTCCCGCGCCTCCATGGTCACCATCACCACGAACAACGGCTCGGAAAGAGTTCCTGCCACGGGAGCCACTGAACCTCCCTCCAACTACCCGCAGTTCAACGAGGGTCTGTACGCTGTGGACACGGCCATCCCAGCGGCTGCGACCGGCCAGACCAGTGCATGGCACATCACCGGAAACACCTGGCTGCCGGGCGTTTTCGCCGCCATCAAGGGCTTCGCCTGGCTGCTCACCGCGCTACTGCTGGCCGGCATCACCGGAATACTGCGCAAGGACTAGAAGAACGGCCAGACATCCTGGCAGCTCGGCCACAGGCGTCCCGAAACCCAACAGGCACCAGACCTGACCGTACTCACGCTTGTTGCTGCATGAGACGGTCCCCACCGGCAAGGGCGCCGATGCTCCGATTCAGTGCGCTTGGGGATTCCGGTGAAAGCGCGCGCAAAGGTACCCGGGCAGGTGTCATGTCTGCCACCGCTGCCATCCTCACACGCATGGGAAAAGTGTCAGCAAAGGAGGGGGATCCTGCCCAAACGCACGATCCTCACAGCAGGAATCGAGTCAGGATAAACGCGGGTTGTGGCGCGTTGCAAACGCTGACCTGGACAATTACGTCGCCGAGGCATACCGGGTCACAGCGGAGAAGATCGCGGCCGGGGAAATCGAAGACGGCGTGCTGCCATGACCCGGCATCACGAGCACGCCGACGCAAAGAGTAGAGGGATGTGACCCCCTAGCTGTGCTGACCAAGGACCTTGGTTGGGTGAATGTGCGGACTCGCTTCGCAGGCCAACCGTAGACAGCTCCATGTAGCGGGCTCGTCCGAATTGAGCACCCTCGTCCGTCTCCGTGCTGTCAATCCTCTTCAGCACGTTGGAAGCTGCCTGCGCCCATACATTCTCGTGCGCGTTGCCGAACCCGCTGCCCGAAGGGGCAGTTCATGCCCTCGCATCTTTCATGCTCAACTGTCGGGAAGGAGAATGAATTTGGGTGGCATGGAGGGACTGGATGAACACGCAAACTCTTCTCGAGGTCGGTCGAGCGCCGGTCACCCAGGCGCGCCTCCGGGGTAAGCCAGTGGTCGGCTCGAGGCCCGACCCGCTGGCCGCCTTGGTCTTGGGGCTGCAACGGACGGCCGGCAACGCCGCCGTGGCCCGACACCTGCCTATGCAGCGATCTTCGGCGGTTGGCCGAAATCACCCGGGTGCCCTCGAACTCCAGCGATGCGGTCCTACCCCCTGCAACTGTTCGGACGAGGAGCATGCTGAATACGCGGCGAAGCATCTCGAGGAGGACGTTCACCAGCAGGATGCCGAGAATCCGGAGACGGCCCAGGCGCCACTGCAGCGAAGGGCTGGGGAGGGTGACTCTTCGGGCTTCCTATCGCCTGTTCATGCGTTGCTTACATCGGGGATCAGCCCAAGACCCAACACCACGGCAACGTCGAACGCCCGGGTAGCAACGCAGTCGATCCAGGGTCGATCGCTTGCGGGCGCGACAAATCACGGGGCTGTTCGCACCTCCACACTGCCCACTAGTAACGTTGTCGCGCAACGAGTGATCCCGTCGCGAGTGAAGCCCGGAGACAATGCGACGTCTCGGGCAGCAAAGGCTGCTCTCGACCGCGCCCGCAGAGAAGCGATACTGGCCTACAAATCGCGGAAGGTCACCTGGCGTCAATTCGTCGAAATACACGCACGCATTCGAAGCGCGGAGGCTGCCCTTGAGATCTACCGGGAAGCGATTGGGACGACCGGCGGTGGCGGGTTCGGGCCCGTGAGCGCTACCACGACGGTCGGGAACCCGCTTGCGGTGATCGTGGCTCTGGGTGCTGCTGTGCTCGCTTCGGCCGCGCTTGCTCCGCGGCCCACGCCTGGGAGCGAAGACGTGAGCGCCGCAAAGGAACTGGGGCGACGACTGCGCGAGCTCGGTCGTCCCATCGACCCAGTGGTGCCACCGACGCCCGATCGAGCGCCACGTATCGAAGACCAGCCCGCGGCACGCAGGAAGGACAACTGCGGTGATCCGAGAACCATCTGCGTCGCCCCCGGAACGATCCTAGGGTCTGACATCGCGGCGATATGGGGCAATGTCGCCGAGGAACTCATACAGAAAGACTTCTGCCGTGTCTTGGGCGAGGGATGCGTGGAGGGTGTCGATGTCTACTTCGACGAATCCGAACGAGCCGACCTGCTCACGCTGGGGCTGGTGCGGCACAATCCGCACCTACACCCGAGGGAGGCGGAACTCCGCAAGCGCGTGCGGTCGCAGAGCAGACCAGACATCGTGAGCTTCGCTTCTCCCCGCGAGTACTACGAGATCAAGCCGTACTCGCTCACCGGTGTCCCCGCCGGCGGCGCCAAACTCACCCAGATTGCTGGGCTCATGGCAGACTTCCGACTGCCTTATGGGCCAGGAACCGCATACAACCCTAAGCACACCATTCCCCTGGGGCGGTCATTGACCGTGAGCGGATGCCCGTTCCAGGTTGATCTCAAACCGACACTCGTCACGCCTGGGCTCTTGGTGTACCAAGTATGCATCACGGGCCCCTGGGGGGTCTTCGGCCCTGGAAGCGTGATCGTCAACGTCGCGCGCATCCACAAGACGATCGCTGAGACGATCAAGAAAGGAGGACGGTGACCGCCCCTGTTTGCACGGAGTCAGTAGCGTTGTTGGTGCGGATCCCGGCGCCCCGTTGGACCACCGAGGAAGGCCTTCCAAACCTCCAAAGGCGAAACGGGGCTGAACCCACCAGTTCCGCCAATACACCGGCTGGTGCCGGCACAGCACCCTCGCAGCTCTTGCCCAAACCCCTTCGAGCTACGGGGTTATAGAAATAGCCACCGGCGCCGGCCAGCTTTCTACGCATGGTCTACGTGAATGCGCCAGTACCCGCAAGGCCGCCAAGCTCCGGAAGGCCAGCCGTCTGATCTGGGCTGCTGGGGGCAGCCAGTGGAGCAGCACCGGTGCCAACGGCCGCGGCCGAACCGCAACCGTCGACCAATCCTACGCCTTGCAAGAAGCCCAAGGCGGTGCGGGCGGCGCCGGTCAATGACTCTGGCGCCTATGCGTTGCGAGCTGCTACGACGTGGGGGCCGGCGGCCAAGGTCCGTCAAAGGAAGGCGAGCCCGGTTACACGAAGCATCTGGATCCAGACGGCGATGGAGTCGCCCGCGAGTCCCGCCCGGCTATGCCAGCTTCTTGGATGTTCCGAGGCCCGAAGGTCGGCCGCCAGGGCCTTCATTGCGGCGGCGGGCTACTCCGGCTCTGTACCCTCGCCGAACCACTTG
Source organism: Arthrobacter sp. P1_B3 (assembly GCF_056406615.1). Classification (NCBI taxonomy): domain Bacteria; kingdom Bacillati; phylum Actinomycetota; class Actinomycetes; order Micrococcales; family Micrococcaceae; genus Arthrobacter; species Arthrobacter sp. P1_B3. The sequence goes on from NZ_JBFTZV010000012.1 coordinate 51,638, forward strand.
TGTGCTAGACGGTGGCCACGAGCTCAGGAATGATGGACTCGCCCTCGGCAATCAGCTGGGCCAAGCCTTCCATCCCCGGGTCATAATCGGTCTCCGGTTTCTGCGGTCGACAGTGACTCGCCTCGTCGCATCTGGTATGCGAGCGATGTCGATCTCGCGCTCTACTGGCTCGGCGAACCGAGGCCGTAGTCATATATTCCATCCCGCAGCAAAGCGGGGAGCCGGGGTAAGCGAATGTGACGGTCCTCCCTGGGACTGACCTGGCGCTCCTGATGCCTCGTTGCTGTGCGTATCGATGCCTCCCGGGGGCAACGATTCGCGGCTTCCCGCCGGGTTACGCCCCCATTGGTCGTCGGCCCCCACGGTATGGCGCTTTCGTTACCGCCGAATCTGGAGGGAGGAGTAGGGCGGTAACTGGTACTTCAAGCACGTCGGCGATATCCCAAAGTCGCTCGTAAGCGACGCTCTTCCGTCCCCACTCGATGCCGATGATCATGTTCCGGCTCAATCCGGACTCCAGGGCCAAAGCCTCCTGAGAGAGCGCCTGTTCGAGCCGCAGCTCTCGTATTCGTGCCCCGACCATCGCCCTGCGTTCCGTCCACCGGCTTGTCTGCTCCTCGGAGGACTGGTGCGGGCGGGTGGGCATTTATCCATGTCAACTGACAACGTCAGTCTTGTCTGCTCTACTAGTGATACATGCATCAATTCGGTCCATCTCATGGAGAGAAAGACGGTGCGAACTATGGAAGCCCACGAGCGGATGCCATGATCCGCGCGTACAAGTTCCGCATGTACCCCACGGCGAAGCAGGATGACTCGCTCGTTGCGATGCTGAATGACTTCCGGTTCCTCTACAACGCCGCCCTGCAGGAGCGCAAGGGCGCCTGGAAACAGTCCCGGGCAAGGATCCGGTTCGCCGGCCAGGACGCCCAGCTGAAGGACATCCGGGCGAACGACCCGGACTACTCCCGCTGGTCCTATGACGCCGAAACGCAGGTTCTCCGCCGGGTCAACCTGGCTTATCAGGCCTTTTTTCGCCGGGTGAAGGCCGGCGAGAAGCCGGGCTATCCGCGGTGGAAGCAGGCTGGCCGCTTCAATACGGCGGACCACCGCAACGGGGGCGGGGCCAAGTGGATCCCCGCCCAGGAGTCCAGCCAGGGTCGGGTCTACCTCCAGGGCGTCGGTCACGTGAAAGTCAAACAGCACCGCCCGGTCGTGGCCCTGCGGATCACTAGGATCGCCGTCAAGCGGGAGGGTCGCAGGTGGTATGTGGTGCTCTATGCGGAGCAGGACCTGCCGGCGCCGCTGCCGAAGACCGGCGCCGTGGTCGGCATAGACCTCGCCACCGGGTCCAACGGCCTGGCGTACACGTCCCGGGGGGAGCGGATAGGGAACCCGGCCTACAGGCGGGCCGCCGAGGTCACGGAGGCTGCCGCCCAGCGGGCCTTGGACCGCACGAAGTCAGGGTCTCGTACCGAGCCGGAATCCAACCGTCACCGCAAGGCCCGGGAGAAGGTTGCCGGCGTTCACCGGAAGGTCCGCGACCAGCGGCGCGATTATCTCCACAAGACGTCCCGCCGGCTCGTGGACAGCTACGACGTCATCGTCGTCGAAGATCTCAACATCGCCGGCATGACCCGACGTGCGGCACCGCGGCCCGACGGGGCCGGCGGCTACGAACACAACGGAGGGAGTGCAAAGACCGGACTCAACCGGTCCATACTCGATGCAGGCTGGGGAATGTTCCTGGGCATGATACGCAACAAGGCTGAAAGCGCCGGTCGTGAGTTCATCCAGGTCAACCCCGCCTACACTTCCCGGACCTGCCCTAAATGCGGGCACAAGGAGAAGGCCAACCGGAACGGCAAGGTATTCCAGTGTCTTTCGTGCGGGCATCGGGACGACGCCGACTTCAATGCGGCGGACAACATACTCAGGGCCGGGCTTGCCCTGCGCGACACGTCGTAAGACGCGTCACGAGAAGCCTTCTCGGAAGGGTGAGTCACTTGACGTTCTCGAGTATATCGGTCGGTCACTGTGTGACGCCTACTGCGGAGGTCAGGTCACTATTCCTTGTCATCGTATCCAATTACCTGCACGTCACACATGGGTCACACGTCCGGCAAGTCACAAGTGAGGTTCTGTCAAGAGCAAATGGCCGGCCCGCGCATCGTCAGCACTGACATAGACATCTCGCTGCAGGACACCCATCACCCCGCGGAAGTGCGGGCCGGCGGCAATGGCCAGGACGTTGGCCTTGGTGGTCAGCGCTAAATCGACGACACGGACTTTCCAAGCCCTTCAGATCCAGGACACGCTTCAGGGCGTCAAAGGAAAGCAGCGCAGGGCCGCTGAGTGGCGTCCGAGCGCCGAGCAGGAAGTCGTCGACCATGTCAAAGTGGTCGTTGTGCTTCCTGGCCCCGGAACCGTTGTGATCCGGGGCCCTGCACGGCCGGGCTATTTGTTCTTGCCTGCCCCGGAGGACGCATAAGACTCAGCAACAGGTGATCCGGGGGCTAGGTTCAGTTCATCCGTAGGAGGCATCCCAAGCGTCAGCGGCCTGGGTCAGCGTGCGGTGAGCGCCGCGCTGGTCCGGGAGACGGTCGTGTAGCCGAACCGGTGACGCGGACGCGGCGGTCCACCATCAATTGTGGACCGCCACGTTGCTTTCTCTCATAGCCCTTGGGTCCGAGTCGGCCAGCTCGGCCAAGGGCTCGTCTTCGTCCCTCCAAATGTAGAGGTTCGCTGTGTTGACCGGGGCCGCGAGCGGCGTCAGAGCCCTCCACGGAGATGCGCGCACCCACCTTCTGGCCTTGGCCCGGCCGAAGCCGCGCGCCGCACAGCTGTCTGGACCGGCGCCACTTACCTACGTTGTCTTAGGTAATGACGACGTTGATATGGTCTTACCGGCACTTGGAAGGTGCCGGTGTCGGGACGCTGGCGGTCAGGCTGGGGGCCTGCCCGGTGCTGGACTAAATTGGCGGTGAGCGGTCCTGTCGCGGGACCATGCGCCACCTATCTGGACGGGTGGGGGTGACCCCCCACGCGTCCGGCCGTCCCGCCCGGCCGTCATAGCGGTTCGTATCGCGTACGGGTTTAGAAGCCATTAAATAAGATTTATTCCTGCACCTTGATGGCCGGGGCGAACGACGCCCCGGCAGCGTCCCGGTTCGGTAATCCATCGATCCGTCGGCCTTTGTGGGCCGACGGGTCAGGAACCGCACCTGACGCGGTCCGTCCGCGACACATAATGTGTCGAGGACAGTTCGACACCCCGCATACCGGTTGCCCTTGGCGGGCAACCGTGTCGAATCGAGCCGGCGTTGCCGTGGTCGCCAATGCGACCACACGGCCTAAGAATCTTTCGTGTTATTCGTCCCGGAAGATTTTGGCATCAGGGCGCACTTGGCCGCAGCGCCCTGATGCCACTGGACGGCCATAAAGTTCGCAAGCCTTACGGCTATAGCTCTCTTTATTTAGAGTGGGATTTTTAGAAGGGCGGCTTCTGGCCCTGCCAGGGATGCCATGGAGGAGGGTCCAGTGCTCCGGATCGAGGCTGTCCCACCACGCGATTTCGTCGGCTGTCCAGGAATGCCAGTTAACCGGTGTTCCCGCAGAAGCGTTGGTCCCGGGGATGAGAAACGTATGGATGGAGCTGTTGTCGAATCTGGGCTGACCCTCCAGAAGGCCGGCGGCGCGAGCCCTATTCCAGTGGTCGATGAGAGTGGACACATCCCGTTTCCCGGTGAGAAGACACAGGCTTGCCCTGTCAATGGTGGTTTGGTTGCCGACGGAGTTGTCGACCATGACATGCAGCGTTCTCTTTACCGGGCTCTTTAGTGATGACCCGTCGACCACCTGGCGGTAGCCCGCGATCGTACATAACACGACCGAGAGGTTCGCCGCTGCGCGCCGTTCCATATACATGGACCGGATACTTTCTTCTGCCTCCTGGGCTGCGTCTTCGGTGCGGAAAGATGTATCTGACAAGGATTCTCCAGTCGAGAGGTCGGCCATCGTCATGGGCCGACTGTGGAAAGAGCCGGGGGAAGAGGGCATGCGCCATAACGGCGCGGAGGAATCAGTAAGGGGAATGCCGCCACAGAGGGGCGGCTGGGGAAGATCATCGGCGCTCGAGATCTAAGGCAGGTTGCCAGCCCTACCGTGATCCCCAGCTACTGTGAAGAGGCCTGGTGAAGGTAACTGCAACATGATCCGGATGACCCATCCCGACCGCATGAGCTTCTATCCGACGTCATGCGAGGAGGCCGGCTCCACCCACCCGATTCATACTGTTTAGCTGCGCGCACCGCAGAGGCATCTGGTGAAGCTCTATGGCGAAGAAGGTCTCTGCGCCGGCCATCGGTACCGTTGTCAGAAATTCTCCAAACAGGACCTGTTACGTGCCTTTTTGGCGCCCGCGGCGAAGCAGTCGCGCCACGGAGGGAGGCGTCGACCTACTGCTCCGCGCTTGAGGGGCCGCAGTAACGGCGCGGTAACGCGCGGACGTGTCTAATCAAGCTCAGCGCCGGCTCTGGACCAGCCGGTTGGCGCCGTGCCAGCAACCCGATCACGTGGTCGCGGTACCGGCTTTCCGCATGGAATTTCGACGCGACGGGTCGGAGGCGATGCATTGACCGCAGAGGAGAAGTCACTGAGTACGGCCCTGGCTCGCAGCGGCGCGCCAGTCGGCGGCCGTGACGGGCTGCGGCGGTCGCCTGGCCCGAACTTCGCGGCCCCACCACTGCCTAGCATTGCGGTGGCCCCCACTGTCACCATTCCGAAGGGCGGTAGCGCGGCAAGGGGTATCGGCGAGAAGTTCTCCGCGAGTCCGGCGACAGGGTCCACACACCTTACGATTCCATTGCCGCTGAGCCCGGGCCGTCCTGGATTCACGCAGGATCTTTCGCTCACATATGACTCTGGGCAGGGCCACGGCGTCTTCGGGCTCGGCTGGGATTTGGCGCTGCCGGGAATCTCGCGGACGACCGACAGGCGGGTGCGCCGCTACGACGAGGACGATAGGTTTCTGCTGTCCGGGACTGTGCACCTCGTGCCCATGTTTGACGCCACAGGCAAGCCAGACGAGCATCCACGGACGGCCGGCGGTTTCAGGTATCCTGTACTGCGATACCGCCCACGAACCGAGGTGTTGTTCACCCGCATCGAACGTTGGGCCTGCAGCGAGCACGTCTTCACCTGGCTGATTTGTGCCAGTTACGACAACAAGGGCAATGCCGGCGAATACGAGTACGTTGCCGAGAACAGTGACGGAGTGGATCTCACCGCCGCGCACGAACAGCACCGCGGTCCGGGCTGCTTCGCCAATCGCTATCTCAAAGCTATGCACCACGGGAACCGATACAGCCAGTTTGTGCACGAGACTCTGGCACCGGACCGCTGGAGGGTCACGCTAGTCCTCGACTACGGCGAGTACCGTGGGGACAACAGCGCCCCGGACGACTCCGGAGAGCGCGATCGCCGGCAGGATCCCTTCTCCCGCTGTCGGTTCGGCTTCGAGGCACGGACGTATCGTCTGTGCTGCAGACCGCTGATGTTCCACCACTTCCCGCGTGCAGCCGTCGGAGCGAATTGCCCGGTGGGGTCGATGGCGTTCGCCTACCGGCACGACGGCAGCGCGACTACTGCGGATCGGCCAGGTCAGCCATTGGGATCGGTCTTTGAATCGGCGACGGTCTACGGCCATCGGGGTGGTCCGGCGGGCGGCTACTTGTCCCGCTCTCTGTCGTCGCTTGAGCTGGGGTACATGGAGGCTGTCCAGTCCGATCAGGTACATACTTTTGACGCTGCGAGCCTGGAGAATCCAGCGGGTATGAATTCGTGGACCGTGATGGTGATCCGGCCCAAGGCAGCATGGCTGCCCAGAACGGCGCCTGATACTACAAGCCTGCGCTCGATGAGGCAAGATACGGTGCGCTCCAGACGTTGCCGTCCCGTCCCGCGGTTTCGCTGGCAGATCCTGGGACCCGGCTAATGGATCTGGCCCGTGACGGAAGTCTTGACGTCGTGCATTTCGTCGATCCCGCGCCGGGGTTCTTTGAGCGGACCGACGACAGCTGGGCGCCGCATCGCCCCTCTGTCTCGATGCTGCAGATCGATTGGAACGACCCTAATCTGTCGCTCGTCGATCCAGCCGGGGACGGCCGCGTCGGTGTGATGATCATGGAGGGGGGGAACAGTTATCAGAATCCCATACCGCCTAACCCGACGGAGAACGATCTCATGAATTATGCACGAGATTGGCGTTGAAATGACCGACCCAACAGATTCCGCGATGGTGCTCAATTTCTCCGTGTCGGGAACGGTGCACAACCAGAATCAGCAGCCCCTGCCGGATGCCCGTGTAAAAGTGTTCTCGGTGCGGCTCCGTGAGGAATCGCTTGTGGGAGAGGCGGTTACTAATGGGGACGGCGTGTACTCGATTGACGTGGAGTGGTCCGAGGCCCTGCGGGTTCGCGTGTTTGATGACTCGGTCGAGCTGGCAGCGTCCCCGGTCCGGTTCCCCGCATTGGACACGGAAGAGTTCGACTTCAACGTAGAGTCGTCGATCGTTGTCCCATCAGAGTACGAGCGGGGTGTGGCATCAATTCAGGCTGCTCTCGATGGGCTTGACCTTCAAAACGTTACGTCGGAAGACCTCTCCTTCCTCGCACACGAAACGGGAATCGCGGAAACCCAGCTCAATGACCTGCTCCAGGCCGCACAGCGATCCTCCGGCGGTGATCGCCGGCGACGGGTCGCCCCCGGCCTCCCTTCTGCAGCCTGGTACGCGTGGCGGCGCAGCGGGTTTGACGTCGATGATCCTGCTTTCTGGGAACGGTCCGTGGACGAACTGACGTCGTCCATCAGCTCCGCGGCGGAGCGCGGGATCGTCCCGAAAACGATGCAGGATAATGCGCAGGAGCTGAAGTCGCATATCCGGTCGCTCCGCGCGGAGTATCTGCTCGACCGGGAGCCCATCGCCGGCGGCGATACGGTTCGGGATCTGCTTGCGACGTCCATGACGCCATTGACGGATGACGAGGAGAGGACCGTCGCCGAAGTACTCAACGATCGACAGGCCAGCGCCAGCCAGCTCGGCGGCCTGCTGCGAGAGGCGGGAGTCAAACCTGAGACCGTCGATGCGGCCGTCCTGACCATGAAACTCGCGGAGCTTGCCGAAGGCCAAGCATCCACCGTTGGCACGCTGCAGGAGCGTGCCGGTGCCGGTGTATCGCTGATCGGACTTGCCGAACTGCCACCGGATGAGTGGCTCGATCTCGCCTATCGCCATGGCGCGCCGTCATTTGAGGGCCCGCAGGCGTACGCAACACGGATGCAGCATCAGGTCGAGACCCTGCATCCCACGGCAACTCTGAGGGCTCGGCTGACGGCGGGGTCCATTCGGTTGCCCATTTCTGGCGGTGACCTGGTGGCGCCGTTCTTGGCTGACCACCCCGAGTTCGACATATCGACGAGTCCTATCGACACGGCCATCGGCGCCATTCCGGACACCGACGGAGTGGACAAACCGGCGCTGGTGCGGGCGCTGAAGACCGTCCGCCGAATTGGCTCCGTCACGACCGGCTGGGACCACGTGGATGTACTGCTCCACCGCGGCGTTGATTCGGTAGAACGGATCGCCGCCATGGAGCCCGGCTACTTCGCATCGACGGTCGACGGTGCCATCAACCCCGCCGAGGCACAGATCATCCTGGAACAGGCACAGATCGTCCAGCAGACCACTGCCGCCCTCGTCGGCGTCCTGCGTGCCGGTTCGGCTCAAGGCATCGCGGTCCTGGATCATCCCGTCGAGGCCTCCGGCGACCGGCATCCGTCCCTGCGGGCTCTGTTCGGCCCGCTCGAGTCATGCGAGTGTGGCCATTGCCGGTCATTACTCAGCCCGGCGGCGTACCTCGTCGAGCTTCTCAGCTTCCTTCAGCAAGGGTCCTCGCCCGCCTTTAAGGCGTTGCTGGCGCGCCGGCCGGATCTGGTCGATCTCGACCTCTCCTGCGCAAACGGTGAGGTGGCGATCCCGGCGGTCGATGTTGCCCTCGAAGTACTGGAGAACGCGGTAGCGCTCCCGCTGCGCATCGACCTGCCGCCCGGTGCTGACCTGGGCGCTGAACTGGCCCTCGATCCGTTGCCCGACGAGATCGTGACGGTGCTGAAACGCACGGCACGTGACGTCGCTGGCAACCTTCGCGCCGTTAAGGAACCGCAAGAGCTGCAAGGGGAGGGCCCCTCGGCCTGGACGATCACTGACCGAGACCGACGCTGGACCGTGCATGCACGCCCGGAAGCTATCACCTTTGGCAGCTCAACATTCGCTGCGCGCAAGGTCTCGGCGGCGGGTCTGGATACGGAGCAGGTCAGGCAGGACCTCGATGCCGGAACGATACCACCCCTGCTCGACCGGCACCTGCGAGACTCCATGAGCGCCGAACCCATCTGGCAGGCCGCCGTCCGGCCCATCTCGGTGTCGACGACCCAAGCCGGGCGATCGTGGACGATCAGCTATCTGTTCCACGTCATCAAGTCCCCCGCCTTGGTCAACGCCACCGGCGACGTGTCACTCACGCTGAGGACGTCCGACGGAACCACGCTGACCGACAAGACCTACTCATCAAATGCCGTTTCTGCCACAGAATCCGAGCTCGCCAAGGGGCGCCTTGGCGGCCTGCTCACAATCCTGCTGCCTCTTGGAGATGATGTCCGAGTTGCGGCGGGCCCAGCCCCCGGCAGCTTTATGACGTCGTTCGTGCTCCGCTTCGAGATAAGCTACGCGCCACGCTCGCTCATCGTGGCTGCGCTGACCTACCAGAGCGCGTCCGGCCAGGACCTGAGGCCGGAACCGCGCAACAGAAACCCAGCAGCCTATGAGGTCCTTCGCAGCGCCACGTTCCCGTGGAGCCTGCCACTGAACCTGCCTCTGACGGAGGTCCGCGCCCTGCTCGAGCGAGCCGGCGTGAATCGCCGCACTTTGCTCGAACTCCTCCTTGCTGCCCGCGGTTCCACAAGCACTGCCCTTGCACGCGAGACCCTCGGCATGTCGCCAGAGCTGGCCTATGGGGTTACACATCCGAGCACTGAGCCCGTGCTCTGGAACTTTTGGGGGCTCAGCGTAGACGGCGGCGGCATGGTGAGCATCATCGATTCCTCCACCACTGAAACGGTTACCGGCACACCGCAGTCGGTGCTGGCCAGGATCTCCATCCTGATGCAGCAAGCGGCTCTCACCCATCAGGAAGTGCTGGATGTCGCCAACTCAGCCTTCGTCCGCGGGTCCGGGAGCACACCATTGGTGTTGCCGCTTGCCGAGTGTGTTCCGAGCAAGCTGCATCTTGAACCCGTCGACCCCGGCTTCTTCGACCGGTTCCACCGCTTCGTGCGACTCCGGGGAGCACTCGGCTGGACTACAAGCGATGTCGACGCAGCGCTGACGGCCTTCACCACTGGCGGACTGATCACCCAGGACACACTCCGCCGACTCGCCACCATCACGAGACTGCACGAGGACACTGCCGCACACGTCGGAAAACTGATCAGTTGGTTCGCGCCGGACGGGCCGGCGAGTCTCCCCGCCGGGGAGCGAGCGGCCGACATCCGCCGACTTCTCGGCCTCAACGAGGCCGACTACCAGCGGGCGCTCCGGCTTACCGGAGTGAACCCGCTCACCGGCCCCGATGAGACCCGGCTCCTGATTAAGGCTTTGAGCACGCTTCCGCCCGGCCGCTTCAGCCTGCGTGAACTCTGCTACCTGGGTCGGCACCTGCAAGACATCGCCGGGCCGGCTGATGAGCCGCTGTACTCCGAGGCGGGGCTCAGCATCGCCCTTAGCGACAGACAGATCAACGCCATCCTGTCCGGACTCCGTGCAGCATCTGCAGCCATTCGCGACGGGGCAAACCTGGCCAACCCCGATCCGGCGGCCGCACTCACCGGTCTGGGATGGTACCCAGCACTGATAGGTTCCATCCTCGACGACCTCACGGCTGACCTGTCCACGCCCACCCTGCCCCCGACTACGGCAGAGATGACCGCGCTACGGCGGCGAAGGGCGCGGCTTGCACGACGGCTCCGGTGGGCCTCCCTGCCAAAGCTGGTGTCACAGTTCAACGACGCGTTCGACCCGGGCGTGGTCTTGCCGCAACAGTTCATCGGAAGAATCCGGCTGGAGCCCGGAGATTCAGCCTCCCAGACCAAGATCGTGGTCGATGGCTGGCTCGACCCGTGGGACACTGCCGTCCTTCAGCCGGTCCTGGGTGCAGCTGCATCGGGTGCGCTCGACGATCTCGTCGCACAGTCGAACAACTGGCCCGATCCGCCAGCGAAGGACCGCCTTTTCAGTGAGGACGCGCTGGGACAGCTCTATGCGGCGGGCAGTACACCCGCGGACCGTGTCGGCGTCCTCATGCTGGAAGTGGTGCGGCGGCTGCACGTCGCGGCCGCGACGTCCTATTTGGGGCAGGCGCTGCAGCAGCCGGAGGAGCTGATCCGCGGCGCCTTGTTCGACATGCTGGCCGATCCGGCTGACGCAGCGGATCCGGCACGGTCAGCCTTCGAGGCCCTGCTGGCGAATGATTTCATCTCGATCGACCCGCGCACGCAGCTCAGCGCTGCCCAGTATCCGGGTCAGTTCGCAGCGATGCGCAAGCTCAACAAAGTCTGTGTCATCGCCAGCAGGACCGGGCTGCAGATCGAGCAGCTGCTCGCCTTCCAAGGAACCGGACCGGCGGTGGCAGGACGGCCAGGCGGCATGGCGGTCATTGACCTGAACGGACTCCCGTGCGGCGTGTCCAGCGATACGGCAGTACCGATCGAATCGTGGCTTCGGCTCTCGGCATTCGTGGACCTCCGAGGACGAAACCCCGGCGGATCAACCATGATGAATGCCTACCTGCAAGCTCTGCTGGTCGCCGGTCAAACCGGAGACCAGCAAAGGACGGCGGCGCTCTCCGTGATCGCCGCCGCGGTGAAGCAGCCTGCCCCCCAGGTGAGGTCGGCCGCTGCACAGATCGAGATCTCCGGAATCACATGCCAGCAGCCGGAATATCTGGAGCACCTGTTGCGCCTGCTCGACGCCCTGAAGCGGTTGCGGGCCACTGTTAGCCAGGCGAACACACTCGTCGCAGACGGCCTGACCGTAGAACAGGCAGAAGCCGCTGCTCAACTAGCCTATTCACTGCTTCGTCGGCGCTACTCCGACACGGCATGGGACGACATCATCCGCCCAGTCTCGGACAACCTTCGGATGACGCAGCGCGACGCGCTCGTGGCCTATCTGGTGCATCGTGATCGGCTTGCCACAGCAGATGCGTTGTACGAGCACTACCTCATCGACACGCAGTCGGCGCCAGCGCTGATCACTACGCGGCTGCTGGTGGCGACCGAGGCGATCCAGTTGTTCGTCAACCGGTGCCTGCTGAACCTCGAGCCGCAGGTCCCCCCCGGCACCATCAACCGCCCGCAATGGGAGTGGATGGAGGCATACCGGGTGTGGGAGGCGGCGCGGAAAGTCTTTCTTCGGCCACAGCATTGGCTGCGACCGGAGCTGCGCCTGGACGCAAGCGCCGCGTTCCGGGCAGTGCAGTCAGCATTTGCTCAATCAGAAGCGACGCCCGACGGCGCGCGCAGCGCGTTGCTGGGGTACCTCGACGATCTGGTCGATCTCTCGCAGATCACGATCCTGGGAGTCTACGAGGACGACCACACGAAGCCTGGAAGGTCCGACCTTTATCTGGTGGGACGGGGAGCCAACCCGCCGTATGCACACTACTGGCGGGTCTGCGAAGACGTCGGGGACGGGGGCCAACGGTGGCGGCCGTGGCAGCGGGTGGACCTGGATGTCGTCGGGTCACACGTAGTCCCTTTCGTCCTTGCCGGGGATCTCCATCTGGCCTGGGCCATTTTCCGCAAAAACACCAGCCAAGCGCCTGGAGAGTGGGAAATCCAGCTGACCTGGGCCAAGCGGACCTCGCGGGGCTGGACTGACAAGAAGGTGGCGCCGACGACGCTCACCGTGGCAGCCCTTTCGGGCGTCGATGAACACCGCCATTTTGCTTTCAGCCTCACGCATGCCGATCTGCCAGACGTGTCTGGAGTCGCGCAAGGCTTGCCCGCCGGACTTCTCGATCAGCGCGTTGCCGTTATCTCCATGTTCCGTGCCGAGGATCCGAAAACGGATGGCTTGAATCCCCGCCCCGACGTCATCACCAGCGTCGACGGCAGCCCAGGCTCGCTCAATTTCTCCTGCGACGTCGTCTTCGAGGACATCAACGGAAACCGCTGGCCCGCAACTGACGTCTTGGTCAGCGTCGCATGGGGGAATTATGGAGCCGGGCCAGGAGCCGTGACCAACGACCGCGGCCACGTTTCGCAGTACTTCACCAAATGGCCCCGGACCGACCTTGACGACATCTTCGGTCCTAACCGCCCCCGGCCGGCGGACAACGACATTAGCCTCAACTTCTACAAGTACCACGGCGGACTGTTCTTGAAAGTCAAGCGGGGGACCTCGGTGTATCCGCAGGATGCTGCGCGGAGCAAACCGATCAAGACCTGGAGCCCTCAGATCGTACTGGATCCACCGCCCGGTGTGTCAAAGCCGACCGGCATCGACGATCCCGAGCGTCCGCTCAGGACCGTGGCGGCCGGCAGCTTCATCATCCGCACTGACCGAGACGCGACCTATCAATCCACGTGGAACGGGCAGCTGGCACCACCGCTGGGGGCAGACACAAAGCCCGCAGGTGAGCCCTACGACAACGGGTTCCGCGAGCTGTATAACCGCCCGGACGACGAATTGGCTTTCCGGACTCCAGGGTCAATGACGTTGGCGAGGGTGCTTGCCGCCACGCCCGGCCGGTTCGTGATCGTCGGTGGTCCTTCCGGCAGCAGCCGTTACTGGCACTATCAGGACAGTGCAAGCAGTTTCCTGATTAGGGTGCTGGCGGCGGACCGACTCGTTATCACTGCGGACAGCACCCGTTTGAGTATGCGCCACAGAACATTGGTGGCCCGAGATGTAGCTCAGCTCTACCTGCCCAGCGAGCAGGCGATGCGGGACGACGGACGAATCATTATAGAGACCAATCGGCCGGGCAACAATATGCTGGCGGATACTTCTGTGCTGGAACAAGGCGTTAACTTTGATCGCCGCAGTCCGAGCGCGGATTCCTATTGGGAGACGTTCTTCCACGTGCCGTTGCTCATCGCCGATCGCCTAGGGCAGGAGCAGCGCTACGCCGAAGCGCAGCAGTGGCTGCGCTTTGTCTTCGACCCCACGAGTGAGGAAGCCCGTCTGGCAAAACATTTCGACCCCAAGCTGTACTGGCAATTCCGGCCCTTCCGGGAGACGACCATCCCGGCCCGGATCGAGGAACTGGTGACCTGGCTGGCTGATCCGTTCGTGACGAGCCCGGCCAAGAATGCCTTCCAGAGCCAGATCGAGCAGTGGCGGGGCCATCCGTTCGAGCCGCACGAGGTCGCCCGGCTACGCATCGGCGCCTACGAGTGGCAGGTCGTTTTGGCCTATGTGAAGAATCTGCTTGCCTGGGCTGATGACAGATTCCGGCGCGACACCCGAGAAGCACTGGTCGAGGCGCTGATGCTTTACATCGAGGCGTCGAATCTGCTCGGTCCGAGGCCAGGCCGATCGCCGGCGTCCCTGACCCCGGAGCCCCGGTCGTACCGTGCGCTCAAGGGACGGTGGGACGAGTTCGGCAACGCGTGGTACTCGGTCGCAGACTCGCCCTTCATTAAGGCGATCCTGGACTACATCGCTGACCTCAGGGCCAAGGGTGTGCCGAATCTGCCAAGCCCGGCCCAGGTCATCGCCCAATTGAGCACCATCGGGGTCACGTACTTCTGCGTTCCGCCGGACGAGGTGCTCGAACAGTACTGGGACACGCTGGAAGACCGGCTGTTCAAGATCCGACACTCCCAGAACATCGACGGCGTCGAACGGCAACTCGCCTATTACGCGCCGCCGATCGATCCGGCGCTGCTCGTCGAAGCGGTCGCCGCTGGAGTCGATATCGGCCAGGCCGTCGCGCAAGCGAATGCAACTCTCTCGCCCTACCGGTTTGCGGTGTTGGTCCAGAAAGCGAACGAACTGTGCACCGAACTGAAATCCCTTGGCTCACTGACACTTTCAGCGCTGGAGAAGCAGGACGGGGAGAAGCTCGCCCGAATCCGCTCCGAGCAGGAAGTCGGCCTGCTCGCCCTGGTTGAACAGGTGCGCAAAGATCAGGTCGACGATGCCGCCGCCAACCTCGCTGCCTTGCGCGCTTCGCGGGAGGCCGTCGCAAGCCGCTATCGCCACATCCAATACCTGCTCACGGGACAGCCAGGAAAAGAGCCGGCCGAGGGTGTGGGTATCGCTGAGGCGCCGGCGAACCTTGCCTTCGTGGCACCATCGGCCACCGACCAAGACGTGCAGGGACTGGGCCTGCTGCAAGCCGAACAGGATCAACTCGGCCAGATGCGAGAGAGCTTGGGCCGTTCACAAGAGGCCGCTATCACCAACATCATCGGCTCCGTTTTCTTCACCGTGGGTTCGTATCCGGTCACTGCGTCAATGCAAGGCTTGGGGCATGCCGCGAACGCGTTGGCAGCGGTGTCCAACCTCTCCGCTACAACCGCCAGTGCCAATGCAACTCGGGATGCCATCCTGAGCGGCTACCAGCGTCGTCGCGACGAATGGGTGGCGCAAAGCAACGCGGCCCTACGCGAGCTCGGTCAAATCGACAAGCAGATCGCCGCCGCGAAGATCCGAGAAAGCCTCGCAGACAAGGAGTTGGCCAACCACCGGCAGCAGATGACAAACGCCGGGGCGATCGACAGCTTCATGCGATCCAAGTACTCCAACACGGAGTTGTACACCTTCATGACCGGTCAACTGGGTACCGTTTACTTCTCGGCGTACCAGCTGGCCCTTGACCTCGCGCGGCAAGCCGAGCAGGCGCTCCGCTACGAGCTGGTCCAGTCGGACACCTTCATCCGCCCGCACTACTGGGACTCCCAGCACCGCGGTCTGCTCGCGGGTGAACAACTGACCCAGGACCTGAAGCGCCTGGAGATCGCCTACTTCAAGCGCAATCAACGCGAACATGAGTTGACACACGACATCTCGTTGCGGCAGCTCGATCCTGCCGCCTTGCTTGAGTTGCGAGCCACCGGCAAGTGTAGATTTCTGGTACCGGAGTGGCTGTTCGATCTACGTTCGCCGGGTCACTACCTGCGCAGACTCAAGACTGTAGCGCTCAGCCTGCCATGTGTGGTCGGACGGCACACCGCCGTCCATGCCCGTCTGACCCTGGAGCACAGTGAAGTGCGGAGAAGTGCCAGCGCGGCAGGGACGTACCCGCGTACCCAGACCGACGACAACCGCTTCACCGATGACTTCGCCCTCGCGGAAACTGTCGTCACGAGCGGGACAGTCGAGGCGCCCGGCGTCTGGGAGCCCACCCTAACAGGGGAGCGGCGAATGCCCTACGAGGGCCGAGGCGCGATCTCAACCTGGCAGTTGGAACTACCGGCCCAATTCCCAACCTTCGACTATGCGACCATCACCGACGCCATCCTGACGATGCGCTTCTCAGCGCGGGATGGCGGTACACAGCTGCGTGGCGCCGCCGTGGGGGCCCTCGTCTCCGCATCCGCGAACACGGCGGACACGCCCCATGCGCTGCTGATCAGCCTCAGCCAGGATTTCCCCACCCAGTGGGCTCGACTAACGGCAAGAGGGGACGGCAAACGCACTCAGGACATCACAATTGCCCGTAATCGCCTGCCCTACTTCGTCGCCGGCGCGGCGACCGACGTGAAGATCAGGCGTGTGGACGTATTCGGGGTGGCCGCCGATCCCTCCAGCGACCCAGGCGACCTGAGCTTGCCGGCGCTTAGGATCGCCAAACAGAAAGTCCCCTTGACCGAAGCCGCACCAATCGAGGCCGCACCCCTCAGCCTGATTGCACGCGGAATCGCTGAGGGCCTCTCGGCAGACATACCTGAGTCCGAGGAAGCAGATGCCGCCACTTGGACGATCTCCGGTGCGAGCAGCGCCCTTCGAACGTTCACCGACCTGCAATTCGTCATAACATACTCCGCAGTCCTTGCAGGCAGTGATGAATGACTGTAGCGAAGAGCTCGCAGAGACAAGCAGCGGTGATGGTCGTAAATCGTGCCGCCCGCGAGCCTCCACGCTGCGTCGAAGGAAGCAGCTGGGAGTTCGCGGCGCCATCCCCGGAGGAGACAATCCCGGCAAGCCCTCGGTTGGGAAAGACGCCGGATCCAACCTTTGGGCCCTGACTGACTGCCTTGCCGAGGTCGGCGGCAAGTTCTTGGAACGCAACGGAATCGACCAGGCGGAATTGCGGCGGTACCTGCACAAGCACTGCCAGCCCAAGTTGCAACCGGGTGCCGGGTGAGCATTCATTCCTGAACAAGCCGTGCCGTTCGCCTCGGAGGAGTCAACGTGAACCAAACTGATCCTGAATCGTCAAAAACTCCGTCGATCCTGGGAGCCCTGCGCCCCGCACCGTTCATTATCATCATGTTTCTGGCGGGCAGTTACCTTGTGGCCGTCTCCCTAGGCCTCGTGACCTCCGCAAACCGATTCACGACCCCTGAAATCGCGATCGGTGTGGCACTCTTACTGGCAGCGGCATTCGTAGCTCAGGGCAGTTATGTGATCAGGGATCTGGCTCTTGGGCCGACCGGGGTGAGCGCCCATTTTGAAAGGATTGAGAAACGGCAGAACGTATTGGAGACCGAAATGCAAGCTCTGCAGATGGCCGTGTTGGGGCTGGTTACCAAGCATGAATTAATGCATTTGGAAAAGCTGGCCGGGGAGGGGAAAGCTGTAGTTAAGTTCGGCAATATCATGATCGATGAGTTGAATCATCTGGACGCGATGCAGTACATCGTGCCGCATGACGTGCGGGGACTGAACGGGATTGAGGAAGACCACGGCAGCGGGCTTGATGATTTCGACCTCAAAGACTACGTGCGCATCACCCCGGAAGGTCGGCAGTACCTGTCCCTGCGCGCACAGCTGGCTGCGCGGTCGGCGGCCGCAAAAGCCGGCACGAGCTGATCCAGTTCTTGTTCTGCCCAGAGCCGGACCGGGTGTACTGAAGTGCAGGACTTTAGCCGCGCTTCGGACGAAATTGCGCCGTTCCGGAGATTTCGGACAGCGGACTAACGTGTGCTCTACGCTGCCAGGAGTGGCTGCCGGCAATCGGGTTCTCGTGACGGCGTTGCGTCGTGGCCCCGTTCTCGCTAATTCGCGGAGGTGTTCCGGGGCCGTTCGTAACGAAGGCGTCGGCACCTGATGCCTCACTCCGGTCGACGTCATGGGGAAGTCTAAGGCCGGGGGGAGCCTGGAGCGCAGACGGTCCTTGCATCCGGATTGAACAGGGGCATATCCCATTGAGGAGCCTTCCAGACCTTCCATTTCTGGGGCAGTAACGACCTAATAACGCCTCGGGTGGGAGCATTTCATTGGATCGGCAGTTCGACCGAAACGGCATGTCGCTGTTCTGAACCGGACCTGCAGCAATGGTGATGGGATCACGTGGGAGAGTCATGGACAGCGAGGTTCTTTTCTATACCGATGATGTCGAACGGGCCAGGGCCTGCACCGCGGCCTGCTCGCCGGCGAACAGCTCTCCCCGGATCTGCACCGAAATGGACAGCAGCTATGTCGAGCACGACGTGCGCCAACACGGGCAGTCCCGTCAGGTGTCCTTGCGCGGTCTCGACCCAATGGCCCTGACGCAGTTGCGAGCGACGGGTCACTGTGAATTCGCTGTGAATGAGCCGCTGTTCGACACTGACTTCCGCTGTCATTTCCTCCGTCGGCTGAAGTCAGTGGCGCTTACGGTGCCCGCTGTGCCAACCCGAGTGGGCGACCCGCCCAAAGATCTGACGCTGACCGAGGAAGCAAAAGTAAGTAGCATGCGGCACGCGTCAATCGACGAGCCCTCCGTGAAAGTGGCGGACGACACCAAGGCAGCCAGCTGCACCCTACCCGCCTCCAAACTGTTCTGGACCGGACTGCCGGACATCACCCTCATTCCCACCTACACGGCGCTACCGCGTCCACTGTGACCCACCATGGCTTCAGCGGAGAAAACCACAGGCCGGAGTCAAGACGGGCAGAAACCGGCAGCACCTGCCATCGTTTTGCCCAAGGGCGGTGGCGCCATCCGCGGCGTGGGGGAGAAGTTCGCTGCCAATCCGGTCACCGGTACCGGGTCCATGAGCGTCCCGATCGCCACCAGTCCAGGGCGGTCAGGCTTTGGCCCTGCGCTATCGCTCTCCTATGATTCCGGTGCCGGGAACGGCCCGTTCGGTATTGGCTGGAGCCTCTCCCTGCCCTCTATCTCGCGCAAGACCGACAAGGGTCTGCCCCGGTACAACGACGCCGCCGAATCCGATGTTTTCATTCTGTCCGGGGCGGAAGACCTGGTCCCGGTGCTCAAGCCGGACCGGATGAGGCACACCGACAGCGCAACAGCCCCCGGTTACACTATCCACCGGTACCGGCCCCGCATCGAAGGGCTGTTTGCACGGATCGAACGTTGGACCCGGCGGAGCGATGGCGATGTCCATTGGCGATCGATTTCCAGGGACAACGTCCTCACCCTCTACGGCGCCGATGCCGAATCGCGGATCACGGACCCCGACGATCCTCTCCGGACGTTCACATGGTTGATCTGTGAGACGCGCGATGACAAAGGCAACGCCATCTTGTACGGCTACAAGCATGAGGACGGTGCCGGTGTCGATCTCAGCAGGGCCTGCGAGCACAACCGCGGTGATCGCAACGACCCCATCCGCACCCCCAACCGCTATCTCAAACGTATCCGCTACGGCAACCGCCGACCATTGCTGAATACCACCGGGCACCGGCCGCGGTTCCTTGCCGATCTGCCGGGGGTACACGTACAGAACGCCGGCTGGATGTTCGAGGCCGTCTTCGACTATGGCGAACACGACACCAACGCCCCGCAGCCGGATGAGCCGGGCCGATGGACCTACCGAGATGATCCTTTTTCCTCCTACCGGCCTGGTTTCGAGGTGCGCACGACCCGCCTGTGCCAGCGGATACTGATGTTCCATCACATACCGGACCTGGCGACCGGGCAGAAGGGCCACGAAGGCCTGGTCCGCTCCACCGACTTCACATACTCCCATGAGCAGGACCCCGCCAGCGCGCACAACCCCGTCTACACCTTTCTGAACCAGGTCACACAGACCGGCTACCGCCGCAGCAAAGACGGCTACGAAAGGCGGAGCCTGCCGCCCCTCGAGTTCGAGTACACGCTGCCCGTCGTCCAGGACACGGTGGAGGACGTCGACCCCGCCAGCCTGGAAAACCTGCCCATCGGTGTGGACGGCGCCGACTATCAGTGGACCGATCTGCATGGTGAGGGCATCCCCGGTATCCTCACCGAGCAGGCCGGCGCATGGTTTTACAAACGAAACCTCAGTCCCATCGGAAGAGACACGATCGAATTCGCGCCGCTGGAACTTGTTGGCACCAAGCCCAACGTCGCCCTGGCGGGCGGAGCGGCACAGTTCATGGACCTGGCTGGCGACGGCCAGCCCGATGTCGTGGTCATGGAAGGACCCATGGCGGGCTTGTATGAGCACGACGACGCCGAGGGCTGGCACCCCTTCCGCTCGTTCACTTCACACCTCAACCGTGACACGCGTGATCCGAACCTGAAGTTCGTCGATCTGGACGGCGACGGTCACGCCGACGTACTCATCACTGACGACGATGCCCTCACCTGGTATCCCTCGCTGGCTGAGGAAGGATTCGGCCCGGCACGCCGAGAGGCACAGGCATCCGATGAAGAGAAGGGCCCCCGACTGGTCTTCGCCGACGGCACCCAATCCATCTACCTTGCCGACCTCAGCGGCGACGGACTCACTGATCTCGTGCGTATCCGCGCCAGTGGGATCTGCTACTGGCCGAACCTCGGCTACGGCCGGTTCGGCACCAAGGTAAGCATGGATAATGCACCGCACTTCGATAACCCTGACCAGTTCGACCACAAGCGGATTCGACTGGCCGACATCGACGGCAGCGGCACAACCGACATCATCTACCTGCACCGCGATGGTGTGCGCCTCTACTTCAACCAGTCCGGCAACGGATGGAGCAAGGCACAGCCGTTGAACGCCTTCCCGCCGGTGGACGACCTGGTATCCATCGTCGCCGCTGATCTGCTCGGCAACGGGACGGTGTGCCTGATCTGGTCATCGCCGCTGTCAGGCGATGCACGGCGGCCAATGCGCTACGTGAACCTGATGGGAGGGCACAAGCCTCATCTGCTCGTCAAGACCATCAACAACCTCGGGACCGAAACGGTCGTCCGTTATGCCCCGTCCACCAAGTTCTACCTGCAGGACAAGCGCGACGGCAGGCCGTGGATCACCCGGCTGCCCTTCCCCGTGCACGTGGTCGAACGCACCGAGACCCGAGACCACATCAGCCGCAACCGCTTCACCACCCGATACGCCTATCACCACGGCTACTTCGACGGCGAGGAGCGCGAGTTCCGGGGCTTCGGCATGGTCGAACAGTGGGACACGGAAGAACTCGCCGCGCTCACCGGCGGCGGCACCCTACTAGCAGCCTCCAATGCGGACGTTACCTCCCATGTGCCGCCCGTACTCACCAGGACCTGGTTCCACACCGGCAACTACTCCAGGAACGGCCGCATTTCCGTTCACCAGGAAAGAGAGTACTTCCACGAGCCGGCCCTGACACCTGAAGAACAGGCGGCGATGCTGTTGCCCGATACACCGCTCCCGTTCGGCCTGACACCGGAAGAAGAACGCGAAGCCTGCCGCGCTCTCAAGGGGTTGATGCTGCGCCAGGAAGTCTACGCGCACGACGGCACGCTCAGGGAGGAGTACCCGTACGCGGTCACCGAACGGAACTTCAGCATCCGGCTTGAACAGCCCCGTGACGGGAACCGGCATGCGGTGTTCTTCACCCACGCGCGCGAGGCCATCACCTATCACTACGAGCGCAGTTTCATCCCCGATCCGACAGATCCGGAACCCGACCCGCAGAAGAAACGTAAGTTGCTCGACCCGCGCGTCACCCATGCCCTGACGCTGGAGGTCGATCCCTACGGCGATGTGTTCAAGGAAGCCGCGGTCGGTTACGGTCGGCGGCACCCCGATCCCTCGCTTCCCCTGCAGGCCGACCGGGACGAGCAAGCCATGACGCTCATCACCTACACCGAGAACCGCGTCACCCATCCGATCGACGATTCTGCCGTTTTCCCCGGCGTCTACCGCACCCCGCTGCCCTGCGAGACACGCACCTTCGAGCTGACCGGCTATGTTGCTACCGGACCGGCGGGTCGCTTCCAGCCATCGGACTTCGTCGAGCCCGATCCCAGCACCGCGGGCCGCCTGCGCCACATCTTCCTGAAAGAAGTTGCCTACGAGAAGACCGCAACCGGTGACCGGCGGCGCCGCCCGATCGAATGGATGCGCACCCTCTATCGCACGGATGACCTGGCCTCGCTCCTGCCACTCGGCCGGGTCAAACCTCTGGCTCTGCACGGCGAGTCTTACAAGCTGGCCTTCACCTCGGGGCTGCTCGCGAAGGTTTTTCAACGCAAGGGCCAGCCCCTGCTGCCGGACCCCGCCGCCGTGCTCAGCGGCCCGGCTGCCGATCGGGGCGGCTACCTGCCCAGCCAGCAGTTGAAGGCGGACGGGCGGTTCCCCGGCACCGACCCCGATAACCACTGGTGGATCCCCACCGGCAGGATGTTCCTGTCCCCCGGCGGCAACGACACCACCACCCAGGAACTCGCCCACGCCCGCAGCCACTTTTTCCTGCCCCACCGCTACCGCGATCCGTTCCACAGCAACACGGTCAGCACCGAAAGCGTTGTCACCTACGATGCCTACAACCTGCTGATGCTCGAGACCAGGGACGCGCTGGGCAACCGCGTCACGGTGGGTGAGCGCCGGCCCGATGGCACGGTCAATCCCGGCAAGCCCGGCAACGACTACCGCGTGCTGAAGCCCTCATCGGTGATGGATCCCAACCGGAACCGCACCCAGGTGGCTTTTGATGCCCTGGGTATGGTGGCGGGCACGGCGGTGATGGGCAAACCCGAAGAAACCCTTGGCGACTCACTCGCCGGTTTCGAGCCCGACCTGACACAGGCCCAGCTCGACGGGTTCCACGATGCCGCAGACCCGCACCTGTCTGCGCCGAGCCTGCTTAAGGGCGCCACGACCCGCATCATCTACGACCTCGACCGATTTCGCCGCTCCCGGCAGGCGCACCCCGAGGACCCGGCGCAATGGCAGCCCGTGCACGCCGCCACCCTGGCGCGCGAGACCCATCTCAGCGGCCCCCTGCCGCCGCAGGGCCTGAAGATCCAGATCAGTTTTTCCTACACCGACGGTTTCGGCCGCGAGATCCAGAAGAAGATCCAGGCCGAGCCCGGGCCTCTCATCGAAGGCGGGCCCGCCGTTAATCCCCGCTGGGTGGCCAGCGGCTGGACCGTTTACAACAACAAAGGCAAGCCGGTCCGCCAGTACGAGCCGTTTTTCAGCGCAACCCATGGCTTCGAGTTCGAGGTGCAGGTTGGCGTCAGCCCGGTCCTGTTCTACGATCCTGTCGAACGCGTCGTCGCCACTCTGCACCCCAACCACACGTGGGAAAAGGTCGTCTTCGACCCCTGGCGGCAAATCACGTGGGATGTGAACGACACCGTGCTCGGCGACCCCCGCACCGATCCTGACGTCCGAGGCTACACCGCCGGCTATTTCGCCGGCCTGCCCGCAAACCGTGCTGCGACTTGGCAGACCTGGCACGCACAACGCCAGGGCAGTGCGCTCGGGGTGCAGGAAAAGTCGGCCGCCGACAAGGCGGCTGCCCACGCCGACACCCCGGCCACCGCCCACTTCGACACGCTCGGTCGTCCCTTCCTGACGCTGGCCGATAACGGACCCGATCCGGCACAACCCGGCCAGCATCGGCTCTTCGCTACCCGCGTCGAGCTGGACATCGAGGGCAACCAGCGCGCCGTGCAAGATGCCATGGAGCAGGCGAGTGATCCGCGGGGCCGCATCGTCATGCGCTACGCCTACGATATGCTCGGCAACCGCATCCACCAGCGCAGCATGGAGGCGGGTGTCCGCTGGATCCTCAACGACGTGGCCGGCAAGCCCATCCGCGCCTGGGACAGCCGCGGCCACAGCGTCCGCACCGAATACGACCCTCTGCGCCGCCCGCTGCGCCCCTTTGTCAGCGGCGCCAACCCCGCCAACCTCCACCAGGAGTTGCTCACCGAGCGGCTCGTCTACGGCGAGCAGCACCCGGACGCCGTACTGCGCAACCTGCGCGGCAAGCTCTACCTGCACCTCGATCAGGCCGGCTCCGTCACCACAGAGGCCCACGATTTCAAGGGCAACCCGCTGCGCGCCTCCCGCCGCTTTACAAACGGCTCGCGGTACCGGCAGGCGGTGGACTGGAGCCCCGTGGACGCCGACCACGTCGCATTACCGGCAGATGCCACGGCCCAACTCGACCCTGCCGCCATGGAGGCGGCCCTAGCACCCCGGCTGGAGGCCGACGCCTACACCGGCCACACCAGCTACGACGCCCTCAACCGACCCATCTTGCTGACCTCGCCGCACACTCCCGCCATGGAAGCCAACATCATCCGACCCGGCTACAACGAAGCCAACCTGCTGGAGCGGATGGACGCCAACCTGCGCGGCGCCACCGCCAACGGCCAGCCGGTATGGACGCCCTTCGTCAAGAACATCGACTACGACGCCAAGGGCCAGAGAACCCGCATCGACCACGGCAACGGCGCCAGCACCTTCTACGCTTACGACCGGCTCACCTTCCGGCTCATCCACCTGCTCACCCGGCGCGATCGGGTCGCTTTCCCTGCCGATTGCCCGCAGCCGCCCCCCGCAGGCTGGCCCGGCTGCCAAGTACAGAACCTGCACTACAGCTACGACCCCGTGGGCAACATCACGCACATCCGCGACGACGCCCAGCAGACAATCTACTTCCGCAAAAAGCGCGTCGAATCGAGCGCCGACTACACTTACGACGCGATCTACCGGCTGACCGAAGCGACCGGGCGCGAGCACCTGGGCCAGATCGGCGGCGCGCCAACCCCTCACGCCCACAACGACACGCCCCGTGTCGGAATTGATTGGGCAGCCAACGACGGCAACGCCATGGGCACCTACGTTGAGAGCTATGTGTACGACGCCGTGGGCAACTTCCTGGAAACGCGGCACCGCGGCAGCGACCCGGCCCGCCCCGGATGGACACGCCGCTATGCGTACAGAGAAACAAGCCTGATCGAAGACGGTGCCGGCGGTGTCCCGCTCAAGACCAACAACCGCCTGAGCAGCACCACAGTCGGCAACAACAACCCGCCCGATGAGCGCTACCTCTACGACGCCCACGGCAACATCACCCGCATGCCACACCTAGGCGGAATCCATCCCGCCCCCAATATGCACTGGAACTACCGCGACCAACTCCGCCGAACCGACTTGGGTGGCGGCGGCACGGCCTACTACGTGTATGACGCCGCAGGCCAGCGTGTGCGGAAGGTATGGGAGAAACCGGGGAATCTCCTCGAGGAGCGCATCTACCTCGGCGGCCTCGAGATCTACCGGCGGCGCCAGGGCCCGGAACGGCTGGAGCGCGAAACGCTGCACCTCATGGACGATAGCCAGCGCATCGCGCTGGTGGAAATACGGACCCTCGACACCGTCGGCACCGACCCCGCACCGCAGCAACTCATCCGCTACCAGCTCGGCAACCACCTCGGCTCCGCCAGTCTGGAACTGGACCGCCAGGCGCACATCATCTCCTACGAGGAATACACCCCCTACGGCAGCACGACATATCAAGCGGTGCGTAGCCAAACCGAGACACCGAAACGTTACCGGTATACCGGCAAAGAGCGGGACGATGAGAATGGATTGTACTACCACGGAGCGCGGTACTACGCCCCTTGGCTGTGTCGGTGGACGGCGTGTGATCCTCAACAAGACGGAGACGGCCTCAACCGGTATGCCTATGTTCGGGACCGTCCAACCCGGCTCACGGATCCCGGCGGAACCCAGTCAAAAGCACCTCCATCCGCCGCCGAGGACGGCAGCTTTAGCCACGGAATGCTCCGTGGTTTTCAAAAAGGCAACACCGCGACCAATATCGGGCGGACCATACAAGAATTCCAAGTGGAGGCGGAAATTCTGCACGGGCTCTCTAGGGTTCCCGGACTTTCATGGCTAAAGAAGTACGCAGACAAACTGTCACAAACAGCCGAATTGGCATCGATGATCGAACAACCCCAAGGAGTTGCCGAAGAGGTGGGCTCGGCTGGGTCATTCCTACTTTTTAGCATTGCTCACAGCGCCTCCGAAAAAACTAAAGTATTGTTGGCAGCTGTGCCGCCTAAAGCGAACACGACTGTCACAGACACCCGCAGGGGCGCGAGTGAAGGTGAACGAGCAATCCTCGGCTCCGGTGTAAGGCGAAGCTCTGTCTATCGAGAGGTGGAAATTGCCGAGCAAGGCAAGTTGTCAGAGGAGTTTCGCGAATTAGGGGGAGACCCTGCCCTGCTCCAGTTCAATCAGGGCAGCAGAACAGGAGTCGTGGATGCAACAGCGGTCACAGCGGCTCATGTCAATGTACGAGGCGATGTTTTTCCAAACGCCAATCCAAATCAGACTGCGGCTGCGTCACGGATGTCAACCAAAGCTGTACTCGCGCACGAACTCGAACATCTTCGAAGTCCACTCAATCCAAAAGCAACCGTGCATGAATCGTCGAGAGCAGCTGAGCGAGGACTCCAGCAACCGGGTTCCATGCTAAGACCCCTTGGTTCCTGGATCGACGAATTCAGGGCAAGCTATATGGCCAGCAAGAATCCCGCCCTGAACGCCGTGGAGCGGGGCCAGCTCATTTTGGATGCGATGGACAGGGCCGCTGAAAACATGACAAGGGTCAATCCAAACACCCATATGCAGAGAACCCTTGAGGCTTACATAAAGGCCAGTAGATAGCCCTGTCCGTGGATTGCCAGGGCTTCCGGCGGTCCGTTGGCCGGGACTCTGCAGGCCTTCTCCGTCGGTGCGGCCGCGTCAAGCCTCTTCGGCACCAGAAGTAGTGCTCGCGTGCTGTCGCATGTCGTCCTCCGGCTCCGCAGTGTTTGCAGCGTCGCTCAACTGCTGCTTTGTCGCTTCGCCCGTCGGCGTCTGCCTCGGCGACCAGGCGCGCGCTCACGAGAGTGTCCCTTAGCCCGGGGGTTTCACGGGTTCGGCGCGGAAGGGCGTGTATAAAAGGCGAAAAGGTGCTCTGACAAGGGGAAAATAGTGGTGTCTAAGCCAATAATCCCGGTCGTGAAGGAGCACCTTTTCGATGCACCACTCTACCCCCGTTTTTCCGTCCGTCCCCTGCACTTTCACCGGCCAGTCGCTGATCTCCCATGCCGGAGTCAAGGTCCTCACGGGCTTCATGGACGCCCTGGGATTCGGCCGGCTGTGCGAAGACAGGCTCCGCCAGTTTGTTCCCTCCGGCGCACGGCATCGTTCCGGCAAACTGCTCGGATCCCTGGCAGCGATGCTCGCCGCCGGAGGCGAACATGCCTCGGACCTGGACATCCTGCGTTCCTCACCCGGCACCTTCGGCCAGCTGCCCTCGAACGCGACCGTTTCACGGTTCTTCGAACGCACCGTGACGAACCCTGAGCTGTTCAGCTACGGATTTGAGACCCTCACCGTGCAACTGCGCACCCGGGCCTGGGACGCCGCCGGGGACCGGAATCCGGCATTGACCGCGACAGCCGCGGACCCGCTCAACATCGACATCGACGCGACCCTGGTGACCTCGCACTCCGATAAGGAAAACGCCGCCGGAACCTACAAAGGCGGCTACGGGTTCGCCCCGTTCATCGCGTCCTGGGATTACGGCGCCGGTCACGGCGCCGGGGAAATCCTCGCAGCGGTGCTGCGGCCCGGCAACGCCGGAGCGAACAGCGCCGAGGACCACATCCGCCTCTTCCACACCGCCGCGGCCCAACTGCACGGCGGGTTCTTCACCGACACCGGAGCCCTGGCCGGGCAGAAGGTCCTGGTCCGCACCGACAGCGCCGGGGCCTCACGGAAGTTCCTCTGGCACCTGCACAGCCTCGGCGTGCAGTTCTCCACCAGTTACACGCTCCCGTTCGGCAAGGCACACATGATCGACTGGATCAACTGTGAGTCTTGAAGTGGCTGGTCCGGGATCAGCTGGCAGAGTAGGGACTGGCCGCTCCACTTCCTGATGGTGACTCATGGATCAATTGGCCCGCAGGGTGCCTTCTTGCCGACTTGTCCCATCGTGGAGGTGGTCGGCCGGTGCCTGCTCTGTCCACCTCGGTAACCTGATTAGAAGGCTGTCCACCCCGTGGGGCGTGACCCATCACAGTGCTGTTCCGACGTGACCTCTACCGGACTGGTATCGGCCGCAAGCGGCCTGACCATGTCCGCCATTGAGGAAGGTGTAAGAACCGCCGTGTCTATCGTCGCGCATTCTCACCCATTCGTCGTGGGTGTCGACACCCACGCCCGCAACCATGTCTATGCCATCATCACCGCCACGACCGGTGAAGTGGTCGATACCCGTGAATTCCCGACCACCAGCGCCGGCATCAACCGTGCCATCGCGTGGGTGGCACGCCGCACCGAAGCTGATCTGGACACCCTATGGGTGATAGAAGGGGCTGGCACGTACGGCGCGTTACTGGCCGGCGCCATCACTTCTGGCTACCCGGTCGTGGAAGCGGCACGAATGGATGCCCGTAACGGCCGCGGCGTGGGAAAGTCCGATACCCTCGGCGCGCAGCGGATTGCCCAAGCCGTGCTATCGCTCAAGCCCGAGGAGTTGCGTCGTCCGAGGCTCAACGCAGGGGTGCGGCAAGCCCTCGGGATCCTGGCCACCGCACGAGATGCCATGACCACTGAACGCACTCGGGCAGTGAACGCGCTGACCGCACTGTTGCGGGCCTCCGATCTGGGAATGGATGCCCGCAGAGCCCTGTCGGGCGTCCAAATCGCTGAGGTGTCCCGGTGGCGAGCCCGGGAAGAGGAACTGGCTCTGTCCATCGCCCGGTCCGAGGCGATACGGCTGGCCAAACGCATCACTGAGCTTGATGCCGACCTCAAGAGCAACAGCACACGGATGACTGACCTCGTCGAGATCAGTGAAGCCGCACCCTTGCTGAAAAAGAAGAGTTTCGGGCCCGTCACCGCTGCCATCTGCCTTGCGGCTTGGTCCCACCGCGGCAGGATCCGTTCATGCCCGCTCCTGCCTTTTAGCGAAATTGAAAGGAAACAGATGCGTGGAGAGGCGGGAACACGAAAGCCGGCTCGCAGCCGGCCAGGAGTAACGCAGCTCAGACAGCAAGCAGGGGGCCCCGCCGGCGAGGTTGGCTGGCGGGGCTTTCAATGCCCAGGCGGGTAGGAACCCGACTGGCCGGCCACACCGGCCAAGACGTGGGCCTTGGTAGTTCGCGCTAAATCGACGGCACGGGCCTCCAGACCCTTCAAAATTGATGACACGCTTGAGAGCGTCAAAATTCAGCAACGCAGGGCCGCCGAGGGGCATCCCAGCGCCGACCAGGAAGCTGTCGGTCAACTCGAAGTGCTGGTACTCCCTTCGGGGTCCGAGCTGGCCAGTTCGGCTAAGGGGTTCCGCCGTTAGGTGTGGTGGCAACCTCGGCCTCGCAGCCGAGTTCGCATTCCCCGCCGCCAGGCCATGCCAGCGAAATTTGGCTTGATCACCGGGACAACATCACAGGGAGCGATTAAGGGCAACGACGTCCCTCGCACATTTCTTGGATGCTGAAACGATGCCAATCAGGCTGCCCAGAGCACCTGCGTCTCTTACGATGACGCGCCGTTTGTCATGGCTCACCGGCGTCTCTCGAGCGTCGTGATTGATTCTCACGGCGTACCTGCTTCTCTTGCCGCGGGGGTGTAATACCGGCCCAAGCTGATTGCCCAGCCCGGGTCCTGGCTTTCAGTCGAGGGCGTTCCGTCAGTGCGACCACGCAGGGTCAGAACGGTCTTTGGTTTGGACGGTGCCCCAAGTGCTGTTCGACCGACGATCCCTGCGGCAATTGCACTAAGTACTGTTCACGAAGGGTTGCCAGGACCTACGTCCAAGACGCAGGGCGTTCCACCTGTCGGCGACACTATCTGGACGCGGGCACCGCACCAGGTCGTGGTCAGGCGGTTCGCTGCAGTCTGCACTCATGGCTGTCGGAACCTGCGTCGGACTGCCCTCTCCGCAAACATCACACCGAGCACCACGACCCCATATAGAGCCGTGGCGAAACCACTGATCTGACTGGTCACAATGAGCACACCGAGGCCAACCATCAACACGCCCCAAAGGACCCGCAGGGCGAGCGCCCCGCGCTCGGCCGTCGTGCGCTTCATCCGGGCACCATCCCTTGACGTTGGATTGACTGAAGGATACGCCCGTGTCGTACCACGCGCACTGGACAGTGCAGCGGAGCCCCGTGAAACAGATCAAGCGTCCACGGTCCCGCGAGACGACCACCGGAGCACCGCCTGGACGCGCGCCATTCAACGACAATGATGTAGGTAATAACAACGTAGACATAGCCAGCGTCGGCACGTGGAAGGCGGCCCGGTCGGGACGCTGGCGGGCAGGCTGGAGGCCTGCCGGGTGCTGGACAAAATTGGCAGTGAGCGGGTTGGCATGTCCTGCCACCGGACCAACGTCCTTGAACGGGTGGGGGTGACCCCCACCCGGCATTCCTCACCGCCCGGGGGTCATAGCGGTTCGCATCGCGTACGGGTTCAGAAGCCATTAAATATGATTTATTTCCGCTTCCTGATTGCCGGGGCGAACGACGCCCCGGCAGCGTCCCGGCTCGGTCGTCCATCTACCGTCGGCCCACAAGGCCGACGGGTCAGGGAACCGCACCTGGCTCGGTCCGCGACACATAAAGTGTCGAGGACGGTTCAACACCCCGCATACGGGTTGCCCTTGGCGGGCAACCGTGACAAATCGAGCCGGCGGTGCCGTGGTCGCCTACGCGACCACACGGCCTTAATATCTTTCGAGTTATTGGTCCCGGGAAATATTGGCATCAGGGCGTATCCCGGCGCAGCGCCCTGATGCCGCAGGCACGGCCATACGGCTCGCAAGCCTTCCGGCTATGGCTCGCCGTATTTAGAGTGCGGTTTTCAGAACGGCGGCCGCTCGTCACCCCAAGGTGGTGCAATCCACGCTCCACCGTCGAGGTTGTCCCACCACGCAGTTTCCTCGGCCGTCCACACATGCCACCCGTCCAGAGGAATTCCCCATTGCACATCGTCCGCCGAATAGTCCGTCCCGGGAATAAGGAACGTGTGGACCGAGGTGGAGTTCCACCTTTGTTTGCTGACCAAAAGTCCCGCTTCCTGGGCCTTTTGCCAGTGTGTCGTAATCGTGGCTTCACGCCGCACCCCTGTGATAAGGCAAAGGGTCGCCCGGTCAACGACGGTATGGCGCCCGCCCGCCCTGTCGACCATGGCGCGCAGCGTGTTCTTTACCGGGGTCTTTAGTGCTGACTGATCGATTGCCTGGCTGTAAGCGTGCACCGTCCATGGCTCACCCATGAACTTCGCCGTCGCAAGGCGATCCAAATATAGGGACCGGATAGTCTGATCTGCCTCGTGGACTGGGGCTGTGGTGTGGAAGGACGTATCTGACAAGGAATCTCCAGTTGAGGGGTTGGCCTTCGGCGCAGGGGCCAACTGTGGCCGGGCCGGGGAGGAAGAGGGCATGCGCCATCACGGCGCGGAGGAAATAGTTAGGGAAATGCCGCCACCGAAGGCGGCTGAGGAAATCATCGGCGCCCGGGACCCAAGGCCGGTTTCCGGCTGTGATCCCAGCTACTGCAAAGGGGCCCGACATGATCCGGTCGGCTCATCCTGGCCGGAGGATGAACCTTCCAACCGACGTCATGGCAAGTGTCCGGCTCCACTCCCTGGTTTCGCTATCGCTTAGCAGCCCTGCCACGGGCGCATTCGTTGACACGCTATGGAGAAGGAGGGTCGCTGGTAACACCACCAGTACCGTTGTCAGAAATTCCCCGCACCGGGCCGTTGCGTGCCCTTTGGCGGGCGCATCGCGGCGGAGACCTTCCCGCCATTGCTGGCGAATGCGGACCGCAGCCAGGTCTGCGGCTCCGACGCCGCCTCGGCCGGAGGGTCGCGCCGGGCTTCATTCTTGGCCGGACCTGTAATCCTGTTGTCCGAGGCACAGCCCCCGAGGGCCGGAATGGTCTCGTTCTGCTCTACGTCCCGCTACGGTTCGACAGCGCGCCCCACGGGCGCATTTATTGACACTGCCAGGCGAGGACGGACACCGGGGGCCATGCACCAGTACCGTTGTCAGAAATTCCTCGCCCAGGGCCGCGGCTAACCCTTTTCGGAGCGGATCGAGGAGGAGAACTTGGCCCCGCGGCGCCGAGAGCAGGACCTCCATAACCCCGGCTTGTCGACCGGGAAGGTGTCGACGATCGGCTGGCACTTGTGACAGGGCGGCTTGATCTGCGAGAACCCGAGCCCCTGCTGGTGGCCAAAGGACGCCTGGGCCGCGCAGACGCGGCAGAGGCCCAAACGCTCGTAATGGCGTTTCGTGGTATCGAAGGTCTTGGCCTGCCAAAGCGTTTCAACAGGGTCTTGGGCGCGCCGGGACATGGAATCTTTCATAGTCACCTCGGGTTCTTGTCGTCGGGTTGGTGGTAATTGACACTGGGCAATGCAAAGGATCGGTGAGTTACGCGGAGCTTGCTCCGCCCTCCGGGCTGCGCTGCGCTCCGCTTCCCTTGGACCAGCCGAACCATTGATCCGGTTGCGGAGCGGTGCCACACGCCACTGATGGCCTTGCTCCAAGGCAAGGCCATCCCTTTCCTTGACCAGGCGATCGTTGGCCCGGGACGGTCCGGTCTGGTCCCGCGTTATTTTCCGCCCGGGTGAGGACCTGGCCCTCAAGGCAAGGTCAGGCGCAGTTCTACTGCGGCAGAACACCGCAACGGGGCCGATGGACCCGGCCTTTGTCGGTAATGGGATTTCGCCGCCCTTTAGGGGACGTCGAAACCGTGAGGTAGATCAATTGAGGTAGTCCCAATTGAGGTAGAACTACTTGAGGTAGTTCTCCCTAAGGTAGAAGCTGAGGTAGTTAGGCAGCGGTATTTCCGGGGTCCCGGGGTAGGAAACCCCGGTGTGGGGGTGGGGCGGCTGTCCAGGGGTACCCCCGGGGGCTTTTGCTGCCCGAGGGGCTAGTCTTTGCGGGCTACTTCATGCGGTCCTGCCGGGTGATGTCAGGGTCGCTCGTGAGGGCCGCCCGCTTCGCTCGTTCCTGCTCGACCCAGTCCCATATCGGCATTTCCGTCAGCGTGTCGGCGATTTGCGTGTTCGGCGGTTCTTCGACGACGGGAACGGTGATGGTGTAGATGATTGAGCTGTTGTGCTGTCGGTCTTTGCGCAGGTAGCCCTTTGCCTCGGCCACGCCCGTGTGCTTTGAAATGTAGGGTTCGGAGATCCCCGTGGCGATTGCGAGCGTTGCAACGGTCGGATAGGCAATACCGGTTTTGTTGTTGGCATAGGTGGCCAGGGCCCAGCAGACGGCCCTGACTCCGGTCGGCAAATCGGACTCCCGAATCGCTTTCGAATACTGCAACGGGCGCGAGGGCTGGTTCGGCACTACGCTCACAGTTCTCCCTCCGGAATAAGCAGCGACCACCCGTAGTTGCGGCCGAACCGGTCGTCGATGTTGCGGTCGATGTATCCCTCCAACCCGAGTTCTGACATGGTCTCGAACACCGCGAGATCCCGCCTGCTGCGCCCGAGCGCGGCATTGATCCGTTGCCAGTCGGTGAACGACACGCGGCCGACGCCAACCGACTGGGACATCACATTCGCCACTGCGAACGCGTCGGAAGGCAAACTGCCGTCGCTGTGGATCGTCTCGAGCCAGACGCCCAGGTAGGGGTTCATCGCGGCGAACGCGGAACTGTTGCCGCCGCCGTGCTCGGCAGTCGGCTGCTCGTCTGTTTGCGGCGCGGGAACGTCCTCAGATGACGACAGATCGGTCAAAAGGAACATAGATACCTCCATTTGGTGGGTCAGAAAGGGCATAAGTGTGGGCAGCGAGGGCCCGAGTGGGGGTGAATTTTCCGTGTCCGCGAACACGGTCGGCGAGCCTGGTCCCGGCCGAACGGTCGGCGCCCGGGAACGGCGAATTCCGCAAGCAGATTGACGGCATTGGGCGACCGGCCGGGCCGACGCCTTTCCTTTTGTCGGGTCAGCCGCCGGGCGGGAACTGGCCTTCAGGCTCGGTAACGGCCTGGGACAAGCCGCAGATCCGGATCGCCAGCATGGCTCCGGGACACACTCCCGCCGGAGTGAAGTCGCTGATGCCGCCCGACCTGCCAGCAGCGCCAGTGTTCACGACGACGCCCGTTGCTGGCGGGCCCAGTTCACAACGTCGTCAATCAAGTAGCGGCACTGAGATCCGAATTTGTGAAAGCGCGGTCCCGAAGCGCGGCCCGACTGGGCCAGCCACTTCTCGGAAACATTGAGGTACGCGGCCACCTGCTTCCTGGTCATGTAGGGCGACGCCGGCACCAACGCAAGTCCTGACGATGTCGAAGTGGAATTCCCTGCGGGGCGACCGTTCAATCCAGGTCCTCTCCTGTGCTCAAAGCACGGTTTAGTTGGCAATTAATCTGTTCAGCGAGAACAACCTAACACGGTTTATTTGGCATGTAAACAGTGTCCAGCACATATTTCTTGGCAGCCCCCTTGTGCTACAGTCGTCGCATGACGAACCCGGTACTTCCGCAGCTCGCCCCCGACGTTGAATATCTTGGCCGTCCAGACGGCCCCGACGAGAAGACCAACGACGACGGCGGCCTGGCCATTACCGTGCTGCAGGCGAGGTACAAGGTCCATGGACTGCACGTTGAGATCGGCTGGGTTGTGGGGCACCGGATGGGAAACTTTCGCGAGCCAAACCAGTTGAACATCGACTTTGATTCCATGGACTACGGGTGGACGCCAGATGGGGAACGCCGGACCAAAGCGTGGGACGGGATAACCACATCCTTATTGCGCGCCATCCCCATGGCGCATGCCCGTGCCCTGATGCGCGACCGGCACGAGCAGTTGTCCGTCATTGACGTTCGTCGGGACATCACGCCATTGCCGGCACGGGTCGATACGGACCGCGACTACGTTCACGTCGCCACGGCGTACGTCGCCCTGGGCGCCGTATCGGTCGAGCCGATCAAGCGGCTGTCGGAATGGTCGGGAGAGAGCATCGACACCTGGTCTGCGCGGCTGCGTCGTGCCCGGGCCAAAGGGATACTCGACGGCAAGGGCCGCAACGCGGATATAGCGCCCCGCTTCAAGAGTCTGTCGGAGGACATTTGGGCGGAGATGCGGGCGAGAAAGGGGCAGACCGGTGGCGATTAAGCGCCTCACAAGCGGAGTCAAACGCTGGGAAGCAGACTGGACGACAGCGGACAGTGTCCGCAAGCGGAAGCGGTTTGCCACGAAACGGGAGGCTGAAGATTTCCTGCAGCGAACAGTGTTGGCTATTCGCTCAGGAAGCTACATCGATCCGAAGATCGCCAGTCGGACGTCCGTCGGGAAGCTGTACGAGGACTGGATCGAAAGGGTGGCGACCGTCGGCGCTGCGGGCCGGAAACCGGCAAGTCCAAAGACCGTGGACAACTACCGGCGATTCTTCGAAAACTACGTAGCACCCCGCTGGGGGCACACCCCTCTGACGGCCGTGAGCTACGACGACACCGCGGATTGGATCGCGACCCTCGTGGGCCGGGACGGGCAGCCGGCGGGCATGACGACGCGCCGCGAAGTCGGACTGCTGTTCGGCAGGCTGATGGGATTCGCGGTGAAACGGCGCCTACTTGTCGCCAACCCCACGAAGGACCCGCTCGGGGGCACCGACTACATTCCCGGCCGCCAGAAGATGCGGGAGCACGTCTACCTGTCCATGCCGCAGCTCGTCTCCCTGGCCGTCGCTGCCGGTGAATACTCACTCTTCATCATGCTCGCCGGTACGGGCGGTCTGCGGTGGGGAGAGATCACGGCCCTCACCGCCGAAGACGTACGGCTCGGCGAACGGCCGACGGTATCCGTTTCGAAGGCCTACGTCGAAGTCGGCGGCAAACTGATTCTTGGGCCGACGAAAGGCGGGGACGACCGCGTCGTGCCTCTCCCCCGCCTTATCGCCGACCGTCTTGCCGCAGTCGTGGCGGAGCGGGCCCCCGGCGAACGACTGTTCAGCGGAAGCCGCGGCTCAGCGTTGAGGAACAACACGTGGACCCGCCGCCACTACAGCCCCGCGATTGCCGCCGTCGCGGCGACAGACCCCACCTTCCCACGCCCCACCTTCCACGACCTCCGGCACACCGCCGTGAGTCTCGCCATCAGTGCCGGCGTCAACGTCAAAGTAGTGCAAAGGATCGCCGGCCATGCCTCGGCAACAATGACACTGGACACCTATGCCGGTCTTTTCGACGACGACCTGCACGACAGCGCCGACCGCCTGAACCGCACGCTGACCGTCCTTGGCTGGAACTAAGATGTCATTTTCTCGTCACCTTGTCCCGCTCTTTGCCTTAGAACTCTGGGATAATCACTCTCACTCGTAATGAGAAGGTCGCCAGTTCGATTCTGGCAGGAAGCTCGGGAAGAACCCCGTATCTCCGCTGATTCAGCAGGGATACGGGGTTTTTTGTTGGTTGCGGCGAGATGGACGTATGAGGCCCTGGTAAACGAATCCCCGCACTCTGTTCTGCGCGCGGGGATTCTAGGCGAGCGTCTCACCTGGCCCGGGCGCTGTGACTTCAAGGTGAGGGAATAGGGCCCCGGTGTTCCGATCGTGTAGCACCAAACTAGAGTCTGTGAGACTCAGGAACCAGTCAGAGCGGCGTACCGCAATCCCGAGTCCCGCAGTTCCGAGACCGAGGCGACCGGGTAGCCTGCACCGGCCAGCTCTGACAGCAGTCCGCTCATTCGTTGCGAAGCCCTGCCTCCCCGCGGCGCGGACGGGTCGTCCCCGAAACCATTGTCAGCTGGCGTGGCTCGCCAGGACCCGTTCAGTGACGGATGGTAGTCGCGCCTGCCCTTCAGGCGGAGATCCGTAAGTTCCGTCAGCCCCGTGAGGGCGGACAGATCGCCGTCGACCACCCGCGTAGTTCCGTAAGCATGCAGCGTCTTCAGGTGGCGGAGGTTGGCAAGCGGGGCGAATGATGCAATATCGCCGGACTCAGCGATGTTCAGGTAGGTCAGCCCGGTGAGGAGGCCGATCTCATCGAGGGTGGACACACCACGGCATGATTGCAGAGCCAGTCTCCGCAGCGTCTTAGGCGCAGAGGCAGAGCCGAGGTCTGTCACATCTTTCAGCAGGGGGGCACCAAAGATTCCGAGCTCCTCCAATGAGGCGAACGCGTCAACCCCGTTCAGGGACTCGAGGCGTGGACGGTCCTTCATTCTGATCGTGGTCAGGTTGCGGTTGCTTGCGAGTGGCAGGAGGTCCCGTGGCGTGTAGGAGCCTGCGTAGAGGTACTCCAGTGTGGTGCAAGTCGCGGTCGGACGCCGGCGGCCCGCTGGTGGATCGGCGGGGACGTCTTGTGGTTCGTGCCGAGCAGAAGGTCGCCAGTTCGATTCTGGCAGGAAGCTCGAGAAGAACCCCTATTTCCGCTGATTCAGCGGAAATAGGGGTTCTTTGCTGTGAAGCGTAGAAGCCGGTGTCAGCGCCGCGCGGTCACCAGCAGGTCCCCCACCTGACAGTCCAGCGCTTCGCAGATTGCCGTCAGCGTGGAGAACCTGATCGCCTTCGCCCGGTCGTTTTTGAGCACCGACAGGTTCACCAGACTCACCCCGACCTGCTTACTCAGCTCCGTCAGGGTCATACCCCGAGCCCCCAGAAGTTCGTCGAGGCGGCAGTGAATATCAGTGGAGTCGTCTGCCGGCATCAGACCAGGCCATCCGTGTCCTGCTGAAGGCGGCGGCCGAACTGGAAGACACCGGCGACGAGCACCAGGACCAGGCCCAGCAACACCGGAGCGAGGTTGAAGTCAGCCGAGAAGCTGTAGGCCTCCCCCGGGGTGCGGGCGTTGGCACCGATCAGTTCTGCCAGCCGGCTGCGTGCAATGGAGTCAAGAATCTGCCCCACGGTCCCGAACACGGTCAGGGCGGCGCCGCAGGCACCGACGATCCATGCGGATCCGGAAGTGAACAGAGTCTCACTCCGGAGCCGGCGGGCCAGCAGGAACACCAAAACAAGGAGAGCCAGGAAGCCGATCTGGTTCAGCGAATCGGCCC
The DNA here is from genome assembly GCF_056406615.1 of Arthrobacter sp. P1_B3. Lineage (NCBI taxonomy): Bacteria > Bacillati > Actinomycetota > Actinomycetes > Micrococcales > Micrococcaceae > Arthrobacter > Arthrobacter sp. P1_B3. Next base: position 89,087 of record NZ_JBFTZV010000012.1, read on the forward strand.
ATGCCAAAAGCTCTCCGGGACCTGACGGAAGAGTCGGAAGAGTGGCTTCCATGGCCGTAAAGTGTCCGGTCACCCCCGGCAGGAGGCCCGTGGCGGCATGATTCGCCGTGGCCACCGGAAGCACCAGCGTCACTGGACCGCTGGTGTAGCCGATGATGCCGGCAACAGTCGTCACTGTCGTCAGCACAGCAACGGCCGCCGATGCGATCATGAACACGACTGCGTCCGCTCTGGATACGACCTTCTTCCCGCCGTTGTCCGGCCGGGTGTCATTTTTCGTCAGTTTCATCGTTCCCCCCAAGGCATATCGACATTCGTTAATAACGATAGTCGATAAACTACCCGCTGATCCTCCGGTGGTCCAGCCGGATTCTCCGGGCTGGCGGGCCGCTGCCCGGACTAGTCTTCGTGCGGGTCAGTGCGGTCTGGCTCGGCGTTATCCTCGGATTCTCTGTACCGGATTTCGGCGACCTTTTTCCGGGCGTCTTCCCGAACGTCGGAGAATCTGATGACAGGCCAGTCGTAGTTTGCAATCAAGTCCGTGAGGCGCGCGATGATGAGGCTCCCTTCGAGCGGGTCATCGATGTAGGCCAAGGTGACTGGAACGGCCCGCCCCATGTCGGCGATGACTTCCCCCTGACCGGGAGTGGCGAAATCCGGCCGGCCGGTTGTTGTGGTCAGAAATGTCCGCTCTTCAGCGTTGAGATAGGCGATCCTGTCGATCCGTGTGACGTTGAGGGCGTCGGTGGATGTCTGAAGAATGCGCATGGTCCATGCCTTTCTCGCTTCTGCTGTCAGGCTACTCCGGTGCCGTCCTCCTCGGGAGCCGCCGGCGCAAGGACTCATGTCTGCCACGGCGGACAACGGGCTGGCAGGTGGCTGGCGGAGAAACCGACCAGATCGCCAGTTCGAGAAGAACCCCCGGAAATCAATGATTTCCGGGGGTTCCGTCGTAGTCCTCGGCGCGTACCGGATCCTGGTCCCAGTTTCCGCCCGCTCACTTCGGTCAGGCACTGGCCCCAGGGGTGAAGTAATTGTGGACGTCCAGATACTTCACCGTAGGCGGCGCGGGGATACCGACTTCAGCAGAGAACGGGCCGATCTGGTCCTTCGCAAAGGCGTCGTAGAGCTCCTTCGTCTCCCATAGGTCGGTAACGAGGATCCCGTCGTCGGTGGCGGCCACCCAGTGGCCGAGGGCGCCAACCGGCGCGGGCCCTCCGGGCGTAAGGCCCATCTTGCCGATGACTTGGTCGTATTGCTCCAGCGTGGCACCGGCAAATTCCATGATGACTGCGACGGCCATTGTCTTCTCCTCACAGGCGGCAGGCCGCAAGGCAACGGCCTGCGATTGGTTTGATACGGCACGGTCTACGCCCGAGCCGGGCAGTCGTCAATACGTCGCGGAGTGAGGTCAACGTGAGTCCCGCGGACCACCGTCAGTACCGCCATAGCCCTGTTACTGGGGTGAGCTCATGGTTGTGAAATTCAATCCGTCATTGTGGGTCCCCCGGCCCGCACAGTGCGGATCGGCTGTCAAAAAGTACCAAGCCGCAGGCAAGAAAAAGCCACTTTGGTCAAAATTTCCTTCCGCGCCTCGACCCGGCCACAAGGACCTGACCTGCGTATTGTCTTTTTCCAGGCCGTCCGCCAGCCTTAGTGAATGGAACGGCCCGGGCGCAGGCTGCCAGCCCGCCAGCAGGAATTCCCGCCGCCGCGGCCCGGAGGCCAACCCGACAATCGGCTGCGCCGGCTATGGGGCCCGGTTGTCGGATTCGGCCTGGTCAGCCTCGCCACTGACATGGTGTCCGACGGCGCCCGCCCCCTGGGAGGTCCCCTACTCGCCCAGCTCGGCGCGTCCGCGCTATTCGTCGGTCTCGTGACCGGCGCCGCGGAGGCCGCGTCCCAGGGACTCCGGCTGGTATTCGGCCCCTGGGCGGACCGCACCGGGAAGTACTGGACCTTCACGATGGCCGGGTATGCCCTCACGGCGCTGTGCGTACCGCTGCTGGCGTTGACGCCCCTCGCCGGGACCGCCGGACTGGTCCTGGCGGCCGTGCTCATCATCGGGGACAGGGTTGGCAAGGCTGTCCGCAGCCCGGCGAAAACCGTGCTGCTCGCCGCCGCCGTCCAGCCGGTTGGCCGGGGCCGCGGCTTCGCCGTCCACAAATCACTCGACTTGGCCGGGGCGCTCCTGGGCCCGTTGCTCGTTTCGGCGGTCCTGGTTGCCACCGGCTCGCTGCCGGCAGCCTTTGCGGTGCTCGTCATTCCGGCGGTGGCGGCGCTGGCGATTCTCGTTTGGTTGCGTCGCCGGGTCCAGGAACCCGGCGCGGACACGCCAGCGCCCGACGCCGACCCCGTCGTCTTCCCGGGGCCGGAGGCCGCGCCCGCGGCGACGCCGCGCGGTTCGCACTCCGGCACGGCGCCAGCCCAAGGGAAGGCTGCCGGCCGGCCGCCGTCGGCGATTTCCGGCCCCTTCATCCTGTTTGCCGCTGCCGCATTCTTTTGGAGCGCCGGGCTCGTGGCGTTCGGCGTTATCTCCTACCATCTGACGGCCGCCGTGGCCGTGCCCGTCCCGGTGGTCCCCTTGCTCTACGCCGGCGCCATGGGCGCCGCCGCCATCGGGGCCCTCGCCAGTGGCGTCATTTACGATCGCGCCGGGGCGGCCGTGCTCCTGGCGCTGCCCGTGCTGATTGCAGGGGTGCCAGTACTGGCCCTGGCGCCGAGCGCCGGGCTCGTTCTGGCCGGCGTCCTGGTCTGGGGCACCGCCATGGGTATCCAGGACTCCACGGTCAAGGCGTTGGTCGCAGATCTGGTGCCCCAGCCCCGGCAGGGCACGGCATACGGGGTGTTCGCGGCGTTCGAGGGGGCCGGAGCATTGGTCGGCGGGGCCTTGTACGGGTCACTCTACAGCGCGCGGCCGGCGCTCATCATTACCGTTGCCGCCCTCCAGGCAACGGCCCTGGTCCTTCTGGTCGTAACGCTGCGCAGGGCCCGGCACCCGTCACCGGCTCACGGGCCCGCCGATGGGCGGACTTAGCGCGCCCAGACGGACGCCGCGCCCGAATGTCCCGTGATGATGCTCTGGTAGATGAAGAAGGCGCCTGTCACGACGCCGGCGATCAGGAGCGCCACTCGGACGCTCCTGATGTCTCGAAGTCCACCGAGGAACGCCAGCCTCCGGCCGAAGGGTTCATACGTGACCACCAGCATCGCCGCGACCAGGACGAAAAAGATCACGGAAACCACCTTGAGCACATCGCCCTGCTGGGCGTGCTCGTGAATCAGGGCCGACGCCGGGCGTGCCTTCTCCAGCTGCTCGCCTGCCTGCGCCGTCAGCAGAGTCACCGGAACCAGCCCCAACGACAACACGCCCAGGGGCCACGCCAGGTAGGTCCGCCAGCGCGGTGCCGCGGCATAGACAATGGCGCCCAGACCTGCAATCGGCGCGAGCACCACCACGGCGTGGACGAGCAGGATGTGGGCCGGCAGCCCGCCAATTTCGATCAAGTGAACACTCCTCCGCAACCTGGCGCCGCCTGCTCTCATGACGGTGCCACGAGCTGGGCTTTCGTGGCGGGGCCGGACTCCTATGATTCTTGCATGGGAACGCGGGAACTCGAGGGCATTGCCGGGCCGCTGTATGCACTGCCGTACGGCGAGTTCGTGGCGGCAAGAACGGCCGCGGCCAAAGACGTCGCCGCCGTTGGCCTCACCGCGGCCGAGCAGCGCGCCCTGGCAGCCGAAGTCCGGGCCCTGCCCAAACCGTCGGTGGCGGCGTGGGCAGTGAACATGCTGGCGGCGCACAGCCCCGAAATCCTGCGGGAGCTGGCTGGGCTGGGAACCTCGATGCAGGCCGCGCAGGACGCCCTGGATGCAGCCGACCTCCGCCGCCTCGCGCAGCAGCGGCGCCAGCTTCTCGCCGGCGCGGTAAAGGCAGCACACGCCCTGGCCGCCCAGCACGGACGGGCCATCAGCGCCGGCGTGGCGACGGAGGTGGAGCAGACCCTGCGTGCCGCCACCGCCGACCCGGGGGCCGCGGCTGCCGTGCAAAGCGGCTGTCTGCTCCGGACACTCTCGGCGGACGGGGTCGACGTCGTCGATCTCGCCGGCGCCGTTGCTGTCCCGGGGAGCCAGGTGGCGGCCGCACTGGGTACCGGAGCCGCGCGCGGAACGGCCGGCGGCGGGGCGCCCGGGGYCCGTGGGAGCGAACCGGCGGCCCGGGCCGCGCACCGCGGCGAGGCTGCCGGTGGAAAGTCACCGGAACAACCCCGCCTCCGGGCCGTCGGGAAAGCACATGTGGCGCCCACGCCGTCGGCTGTGGAACGGGCGCGGACCGGCCTGGAAGCGGCCGAAGAGGCCGCCGCGGAGGCCGCCGGGGACGCACGCCGCGCGGCCGCGGAGCTGGCGGAGGCGATGGCGGAAAGCACTCGGCTGGCCGATGAGGCGCGCGATCTCAGGCGGCGTCTGGACGTAGTTGAAGCCGAGCTCAAGGGAGCACGGAAGCGTCACGAGCAGGCGGCGGCCCTTGCGCAGCAGACGGCACGGGCCGCGGACCGGCAGCGCCGTAAGGAAGTCCTGGCTCGGGAGCGGGTGCTGCGGCTCGGCAACACGCCGGAGGGGTGAAGTCTTCCTGTCGGAGGTCGGTTGCACACTGGAATCATGGAGAACAACCAGAATTTCCAACAGAGGTTCCAGCCGGGTTTCAACGGCGCACAGGATGGCGCACTGTATTTCGAGGTCACCTACCTGGACACCGACTGCGGCCGGATCCGTTCCGAGAGCTTCGATGACGCTGCCGCCGCGGACCGCTTCGCCAGCCGGTGCGTGGCGGGCGAGGACGGCTGGGCCGTCGTCGATGCCATCCCGGCGAAAGAGCGCCGGGCCGCCGCCTGACTCCGGAGCGGCGTCTATTTCGGAGGCTTCACGGTCCCGGCGGGTGTCACGGTACCGGCAGGCGGGGCCGCGGGAACGGGCGCGGCCGCGGGAATGAGCCTGAGCGCAGGAAGGGCCTCCACCCTGTGCGGGGTGGAGGCCCTGTGCGAACGTCAGCTGGCTGCCGGCGTCGTGGGACTGTTGCTTAGGCGAAGTCGGAGACAGCCGGATCCGGGCCGATCCGGCCGGCGTCTTCGGCGGAACGGTCCAGTCCGTTGATGGCCTGGAGGTCGGTCTCGTCGAGGGTGACGTCCAGGGCCGCGTAGTTCTCGCGGATCCGGGACTCGGTGACCGACTTCGGGATGACCACGTTGCCGATGGCCAGGTGCCACGCGATGACAACCTGGGCCGGGGTGGCGCCGTGCTTGGCGGCAATCTCGGAGATGACAGGGCTCTCGAGCAGCTCCCCGCCCTGGCCCAGCGGCGACCAGGCCTGGGTGAGGATGCCCTTGGACGCGTTGAATTCGCGCAGTTCGGCCTGGCTGAAGAACGGGTGCAGCTCGACCTGGTTGATGGCCGGAACCACGCCGGTCTCATCGATCAGGCGCTGCAGGCCCTCCTTGGTGAAGTTGGAGACGCCAATCGTCTTCACCCGGCCCTGCTTCTGGAGTTCGATGAGGGCTTTCCAGGTGTCGACGTATTTGTCCTGCTTGGGCTGCATCCAGTGGATCAGGTACAGGTCCAGGGTCTCCAGGCCCAGCCGCTGCATGGACTCCTCGAACGCCTTCAGGGTGGACTCGTAGCCCTGGTCCGCGTTCCACAGTTTGGTGGTGATGAAAATTTCCTCGGGCTTGAGGCCGGAGCGCTCAATGGCGCGGCCCACGCCTGCTTCGTTGCCGTAGATCTTTGCCGTGTCGATGTGGCGGAAGCCGGCCTCGAACGCCTGCACAACCACCTTTTCGGCCACGTCATCTTCAACCTGCCACACCCCGTAGCCAAGCTGGGGGATGGTGTTGCCGTCATTGAAAGTCAGTTCCGGTGAAAAAGTCATATAAGTATCCTGCCAACATCGGCGCCCTCCGGCCAGTGTCAGGGGCGAAGCTAAGCTAGGCGCGTAACCGGGAATACCCGGGAATACAGGGAATCAGGAACCCCGGCAAAGCGGAGCTTCGCCGTCGCCGCGCGCTCTTGCGGGGAACGACTCAGGTCGACGTGGGGGCGTTGCCGTCAGCCTCCGCAAGCCGCCGCTCGGCGTCGTGCACCTGTTCCAGCACGGAATCGGCGCGCCTCCGCACCGACGCGGCACCGGCCGGGACCGGCCCCACGGCGAGCCGGAGCATCGCGGCCGCCTCAGCGGTCATGGCGAGCGAATTGCCGGCCGTCGACAAGGCCCGGTGAACGCCTGCCAGCGGTCCCGGGATATCTAGGCCGTTGCTCGGAAAGCGCCGCTGGGCCTCCACGCAGACCCGCCGCACCCGGGGCGCGAGCGCGGAGAGCTGGTTGGCGATGTCGACGAGTTCGCCGTACAACGCCTCGTCCTCTACCCCCTCAAGGACCTGGTGGTAGCGGTCAAGTCCGCGGTTGAACCGGTCATGGGCGCGCCGCCAGAGGCCTTTGCCGAGTTCGGCGTCGTCCCTGCGGCCTTGCCGTGCTGCGCTGAAGAGGCCCAAAGTCGCGCTAAAGGTACTGGCCCGGACCGTGGTCCGCGGGTTCGGGCGGCTCGGGGGGAACCGCGCCGGGACGGGGCGCCGCGGCCCGGACGGGTTCTCCGTTTTCCCCGATGATGACGCCCGGCGCGATCACTGTTCCGGGCGGCAGCTGGCGCAGCTGCATCTGGGCGTACGTGTGCTCCCTGGCGGCGTGCTGCGCCGCGATGGCCGTCTGGATACCGTGGAAGAGTCCCTCGAGCCAGCCGACCAGCTGGGCCTGGGCTATCCTCAGTTCCGCGTCGGAGGGGGTGGCGTTCTCCGGAAAGGGAAGGTTGATCCGTTCGAGCTCCTCAACAAGCTCCGGAGCCAGGCCGTCCTCGAGTTCTTTGATGGAACGGTCGTGGATTTCAGCCAGCCGGACGCGTGCCGCGTCGTCCAGGGGCGCGGACTTCACCTCGTCCAGCAACTGCTTGACCATCGTGCCGATCCGCATGACCTTCGCGGGTTGGTCCACGAGGTCCTGAAGTTCGCTTCCCCGGGGCGGCCTGGGCCCGGAACCGGGTCCACCGGCGTGGCCGGCCGTGACCGGTGGTGCCAAGGGCGTACCGGGCAGGGTGTCGTCCAGGGGCGTGCCTTCGACGGGCACGTCGTCGGCAGTTTGGGCGCCGGACTGAGTGTCGTGCTGATCGCTCATGGCTTCATACTCTCACGCGCCGGGCGACGCGGACCCGGCGTCCGCCGGAAGCGGAGGGGGCGGCGTCGGACACTCTCGTGCCCGGCACCGCCCCTCCCCCGGCCCCTGCCGGACAGCTGCTCAGCAGCGCCCGCTCAGCAACACCGACCCTGCGGACTGGTGTCCTGCCGGTCGGTCCGGTCACGCCAAAACTCCCGCTCAGTCAGGGGAGGGCTGGTGTGTCCAGAGGCCTCATGGTGCTCCCGGTACTTCTTGTAGGCATCGGCGCCCAGCACTGCGCCGAGGTACCCGGCAACCCCGCGGAACCCGGCAAGTACCGCGTTCACGTCCGGGCTCCGCATCAGTGGTGCCCGGACTTTTCGAGCCGCTCTACGGCCGGGTGCTGGTTCCACTCGGTCACTAGGTCGCGCTCCGCCGCCGTGGGAACAAACCCTGCCGGAGCGAAGACACGGGAGGCCCGGGCGGGGTCTTCGTTCTCGGCGTTGGGAAGCCCCGCGGCCGTGTTCCGCAGGGCCTTGATGGTTGCCATCACTGCGGTGACGATGACGATGATACTCAGCACCACGAAGATGATCGACAGCCATCCCTGGATCATGGTGTTGCGGACCACGGCCTCCATGGCGGCCTGGGTCTTGGCGGTTCCGAAGGAGGTCTTGCCGTCCGCAAGAGCCTTGGCGAAGGCTGCATTGTTGGCGAAGTAGCCCACCGCCGGAACGGGCGAGAAGATCTTGTAGAAGCTCGCCGTGATGGTCACGACGGCGGCAAACGCCAGCGGCGCCGCCACGATCCACAGGTACTTCAAGGCCGTGCGCTTGGCGGCAATGGCCAGACAGACCGAGAGGGCTATGGCGGCCAGCAACTGGTTGGCGATGCCGAACAGCGGGAACAGGGTGTTGATGCCGCCCAGCGGGTCGGTGACGCCCATCAGCAGGACCGCGCCCCAGGCGGCCACCATGATGGCAGTGCAGAGCCAGGCACCCGGGCGCCAGGAGTGTTCCTTGAACTTCGGGACGAAGTTGCCGATCGAGTCCTGCAGCATGAACCGGGCAACGCGGGTGCCGGCGTCGACCGCCGTGAGGATGAAGAGGGCCTCGAACATGATGGCGAAGTGGTACCAGAACGCCATCATCGCGGTGCCGCCGATGAACTGCTGCATGATGTGGGCAAGGCCGACGGCGAGGGTGGGGGCGCCGCCCGAGCGGGACACGATGCTTTGCTCCCCCACGTCCTTGGCCGTCTGTGCGAGATCGCCGGCCGTGATGTTGACGCCGGACAGGCCCAGGCCGTTGACCCACGCGGCCGCGGTCTCGACGGTCCCGCCGGTCAGCGCCACGGGGGCGTTCATGGCGAAGTAGATGCCGCGGTCAATGGAGATGGCCGCCACAAGGGCCATGATTGCCACGAAGGATTCCATGAGCATGCCGCCGTAGCCGATCAGGCGCGTCTGGCGTTCCTTCTCGATCAGTTTCGGTGTGGTGCCGGAGGCGATCAGGGCGTGGAACCCGGACAGCGCGCCGCAGGCGATCGTGACGAACAGGAACGGAAACACGGCGCCGGAGAAGACCGGACCGTTGTCGCGGCCGGCATACTCGCTGAACGCCGGCACCGTGATCTCGGGGCGGACCACGATGATGGCCAGGGCCAGCATCACGATCACGCCGATCTTCATGAAGGTGGAGAGGTAGTCGCGGGGGGCCAGGAGGAGCCAGACGGGGAGGATGGCTGCGATGAAGCCGTAGATGATGAGGCCCCACGCGATGGTGACCTTGTCCAGGTGGAAGAACGCGGCACCCCATTCGGTGCCTGCCACGGCACCGCCGCCGATAATGGCGGCCATGAGCAGCACAAATCCGATCAGGGAGACCTCCATGACCTTGCCCGGCCGGATGAAGCGCAGGTACACGCCCATGAAGAGGGCGATCGGGATGGTCATGCCGACCGAGAAGACGCCCCACGGGCTTTCGCCCAGGGCGTTGACGACCACCAGGGCAAGGATGGCGACGATGATCACCATGATCAGCAGGGTCGCGACGAGGGCGGCGGTACCGCCGATCACGCCGAGTTCCTCGCGGGCCATCTGTCCCAGCGAACGGCCGCCGCGGCGCATGGAAAAGAACAGGACGAGATAGTCCTGGACGGCGCCGGCAAGGACGACGCCGATGATGATCCAGATCGTGCCGGGCAGGTAACCCATCTGTGCCGCGATGACCGGGCCCACCAGGGGGCCGGCGCCGGCGATGGCGGCGAAGTGGTGGCCGAACAGGACGTTGCGGTCCGTGCGGACGTAGTCCTTGCCGTCTGCCTTGTATTCGGCCGGGGTGGCGCGGCGGTCGTTGGGCTTGAGCAGGTAGCGCTCAATGACCTTGGAGTAGAAGCGGTAGCCGATCAGGTACGTGCAGACCGACGCGAACACAAACCAGATGGCGTTGACGGTCTCGCCGCGGATGATTGCGAGCATGAACCAGGCGACGCCGCCCAGCAGCGCTATGGCCGCCCACAGCGCGATCTTGGCGCGCGTCCAGGTGCGTTCCGCGGAGTCGCGGACGGACTCATCCACCGATGTCGGCGGGAGGGACGGATCTGGAACGATCCCGTCCTCGAGTTGTGCGGTGGCGTGCATGCTGCTGTTTGTGCTTTCGCGTTGTGTGCCCTCTGGCATTGTGCCCATGTCTCCTCCTCGAGAATCCCAGCTGGGCAGTCCACCGGTGCAGAACTGCCCCCCGCACCCTACCAATGCGGCCGCGCCCTGGCGGCGCTCCTGCGCCGGGCGGCGTGGTTCGCGCGACGAGCGGTCGGCCGAGCTACCCCTAGAGGTTGCTGAGCTGCATGAGGCGGGCCTCGCAGAGGTCCAGCCAGCGCACTTCGGCTTCGGTCTGGAAGATGAGGGAGTCCAGCACCAGGAGCCTGGCGGTGTCGGCCGGGCGCTGGAGCGCGGCTGTGTCGCGGCGGGACTTGGTGTACTCCTGCAGCGCCCGGATCGACACGGCCCGCTGGGCCTGGATGATGGCGCCGACGTCGGTCCCGGGAATCGTGAGGCCGAGCGCGAGCTTGATGGCCAGTTCATTCCGGGGCGGATTCGCGCGGGAAACCGGGGCCGCGAACCAGCCACTGACTTCTGTCCGGCCGGCCGGGGTGATGGTGTACATGACGTGCCCGTCGCCGTCGCCGCCGTCGTTGCGGACCAGCCCGTCGCGATCCAGCCGGTCAAGGGTGGTGTACACCTGCCCGATGTTCAGCGGCCAGGAGGAACCGGTGCGGTCCTCGAATTCGGTCCTGAGCTGGTAGCCGTAGCGCGGGCGGTCCTGCAAGAGGGCGAGGAGACTGTGGCGGATAGACATGGCGCTCCCGGAGGTCACGAAACCACACAGCATACACGCGCCCCAAGACGCGTGTATACCGCGTATGGACCTACGCTATCGTCTTTGCCGCTCGTACCGCAAAACAACGCATGCTCCGGACGGAATAAGTTGCTCCCGACCTGCGGTTTAAGGTGGCCGGCGCCCGGCTACATGACCAGCAGGATCTTGCCGACGTGGTCGCCGGAATCGAAGTACGTGTGCGCGGCGGCGACCTGGGCCAACGGGAACGTCTTGGCCACGAGGGGCCTGATCCTGCCGTCGGTCAGCATCGGCCACACGGCGTCGCGGACGGCGTTCATGATCACGGCCTTTTCCTCGACCGGGCGGGGACGCAGCGCCGTAGCGATGATGGCGGCCCGCTTCCGCAGCAACTGTCCCAGGTCCAGTTCCGCCCTGGCACCGCCCTGCAGCCCGATCACCACGAGGCGTCCGTAGTCGGCCAGCGCATCGATGTTCTGCTCGAGGTACTTGGCCCCGACGACGTCGAGGATGACATCCGCGCCTTTGCCGCCGTTCTGTGCGCGCAGGCTCGCCGGGAAGTCTTCCTCCGCGTAGTTGATGGCGATGTCCGCCCCGAGGAAGGCCTTGGCGGTGCCGACCTTTTCCGCGTTGCCTGCCGTCGTGGCCACCCGGGCGCCAACAGCCTTGGCCAGCTGGATGGCCATGGTGCCGATCCCGCCCGTGGCCCCATGGATGAGGACAGTTTCGCCCGGCTGCAGCTGCGCCGTCATGATCAGGTTGGAATAGACCGTCGCCGCGACCTCAGGCAACGATGCCGCCGTGACCAGATCCACGCCGTCGGGGATCCTCAGGACCTGCCCGGCAGGAACGGCCACCTGCTGGGCATAACCGCCGCCTGCGAGCAGCGCCACCACCTTGTCCCCCACGGAAAATGCCTTGGTCACGCCCGGGCCGAACCCTGCAATCCGGCCGGAGACCTCCAGCCCGGGGATCTCGGAGGCGCCCGGGGGCGGCGGGTAGAACCCTTTGCGCTGTTGGACGTCGGCACGGTTAAGGCCMGCGGCGACGACGTCGATCAGCACCTCGCCGGGGCCAGCCACGGGGGCCTGCACGTCGCGGACTTCCAGGACCTCGGGACCGCCGGCCTCTGAGATATAGACAGCCTTCATGGAGTACTCCCGATTCCTAACTGGCTCCGCGCACGTTCGCCGCGATCGCCAGGTCCGATCAACATCACTCCCCAGAATATGGCGGGGAGCTGCACCCGTCCGCAAGCGCACGGTGTTTTTGGTTTTTGTGGCAGCCGACTGCCTATGAAAGACTACTCGTTAGGGAAGGTTGTCCGAGCGGCCGATGGAGCTGGTCTTGAAAACCAGTGTGCGGTGACCCCGTACCAAGAGTTCGAATCTCTTACCTTCCGCGGACAATGCCCCCGCCTCCTGCAGTTCATGCCGGAAGCGGGGGCATTTTTGCGCTGTGGCCGCGGCCGTTGCGGGCGGACTCGCGGTGCGGCCGTTGTGGCCGTTGCGGGGGCGGACTCGAGGCGGACGCAGCCTGGCGGGCAGATCAGGGCGGTTCCATCCCCGGCATTCGCCCTGATCTGCCCTGCAGCGGTCTATCGGCTGCCCTTGGCCAGGAGCACGGAGCCAGGAGCAGGGAGCCAGGAGAACGTCAGCCGGACCACCCCTGCGCCCGCAGCGCCTGGCGCACACGCACCAGCACCCACGCCTCACCGGTCGTGACATCTACGTTGTTGAGCACAAGTTGCCGCCACCCTGCGCTCATGGTGCGTTCGGCGCGAATGGCGTCCGCCTGCCGCTGGGCCGGCGTCAGGTGGTGTCCGCCGTCGTACTCAACCGCCAGCCTGTACTCCGGGCACCCCAGATCCGCCCACAGAGGCATCCCCTGCGCGTCGATCAGGACGACATCCGGCTCGAAGGGCGGCAGCCCGGAACGGCCGAAGAGGAGGCGCAGCCGGGTCTCGGGCGCCGAATCGACGCCCGCCCGCACCAGGGCGAGCGCCTTCCGAAGCAGCGGAAGACCGGCCACGCAGCGTTGGCGCGCCAGGTAGCCCCTGAGCTCCGCCAAGGGAAGCTGTGCGGTCGCCGCATGCTGCCAGCGGGGATGCTCGCACACCAGACCGTCGGCAATGACCACGAGATCCTCCAGTGTCAGGTGGCCGGTTCCGGCCAGATCGAGCAGCGTGCGGGCCTCGCTCGTCACGGGTACTCCTGCACGCTGCACGATGTCCCCCGGGTCCAGGGCCGCCCGGTGGCCGATCACTCCCTTTCGGCGGGGTGCGGAGGACCCATTGCGGGTCAAATGCAGGAGACGGGCCGACGGCGGAAGGCTGGATCCTGACGGAAGGGGCATACGGAAGGCGTGAATCTGGGCCGCGGAATAGAAACTTACGACGTCCGGCGGGCCGAGCTGCGTGTAGGGCCGCGCACGGGCAAGCAGGGACTGCCCTTGGTTTGCTGGGACCCTGATGCCGCGGCTGGGCACATGGAGGTCCTGGGCCTTGATGCGTCCCGGCGGCAGGCCGTGGAGACGCGCCTCGCCGATCGTGAACGAAGCTGTCGACAGTGCGGGAGGCAGGGGTTTGGCCGTCGCCATTGGACCATTAGGCCACACATGGAGGCAGCGTGCTCCGGGTTATCCACAGGCGCGGCCCACCACGGGCGCCCGCATGGTACACGTTCTCCTGGCGGGCAGATCAGGGCGGATCCGGGCCAGGCATTCGCCCTGATCTGCCCGCCAGAGGCAGTTCTCAGTGCCCGCCAGAGGCAGCTCCCCTAGCCGGGCCCATTGAAACTGTCGGTGCCCCGTCATAGTCTCTCTGTGTTTCCACCACCCAGTCTTACCAGCCAGTCTCCACCCCATCCGAGTCCGGCGCCCGCACAACGACGCCCGGGCCGCCACAGAGAGCAGGAGCCCTCATGCCTACACCCGACCACTCCAACGGCGCACCGTGCTGGATCGACCTCATGACATCCGATGCCGAGAAGGCAAAGTCGTTCTACGGCGCGCTGTTCGGCTGGACGTACCAGACCGGCGACGAAGAAAAATACGGCGGCTACATCACTGCCTGGAAGGACGGCAAGTCCGTGGCCGGCCTCATGCAGAAGCAGGCGGATCAGGCCGCCTGGCCGGACATGTGGTCCACGTACCTGCGCTCGGAGGATGCCGCCGCCACTGTCAAGGCCGCGACGGAGCACGGCGGCCAGGTCTACATGCCGCCCATGGACGTCCCCGAGCAGGGCAGCATGGCCATGATCGCCGACGCCACCGGCGCGTCGGTCGGCGTATGGCAGCCGGCTGAAATGAAGGGCTATGAGCTGGCGGCGGAGCCCGGTGCCCCGGCCTGGCACGAGCTCCACACCAAGGACTACGCCGCCGCCGTCAAGTTCTATCAGGACGTGTTCGGCTGGGACACGGACGTCATGTCCGACACCCCGGAATTCCGCTACACCACACTGGGCGCAGGCCGGGCGGCCAAGGCCGGGATCATGGACGCCTCGGCCTACCTCCCCGCCGAGGTCCCGTCCAACTGGCAGGTCTACTTCGCCGTTGCGGACACCGACGCCACGATCGCACAGGCCCTCTCCCTGGGCGCCACGGTGATCGACGGCCCGGACGACACCCCGTTCGGCCGGCTCGCCACGCTGGCCGACCCCACCGGTGCCATGTTCAAGATCGTGGCTGACACCGGACAAGGCGATCAGCCCGCCACGGACGCCTAGCCGAGGGGTCCAGAGGGCCTCTCCCACCCAATTACAAAAATTGTTGTAAGAAATACCGGCCAGTCCCTTCCCCAAGGGCTACTGGCCGGTATTCTTCTGTGGAGCGTCCGGTGGAGGCACCCGAACACCGCTCACCTGCAACACCAGTCACCATTGCCCGGGGCTTTCGAGCCGCTCCGGGCAGGCTGCGGCACGTCTCGCTGGGGGACGTCCCGCCGAATGCACGTTTAATCCATACGTTGTTCATTCACCCCTGTTTGGATGGGCCCGGCACGACTTGACCAGGAGTTCAGGCCGGCCACTGTCCGCTGCACCCTGCGGACGCACTGCACCCTGCCCTTTACCCGGGGCACCCTAATGAGAGTTAGAGCGGATGAAACAGACACCCTGGAAAACAGTGCTTGGCACAGCCTTGTCGGCGGCGCTCATAGCGGCTCCGCTGGTGGCCGTGCCGGCTAACGCCGTGGAGGCCGCCCCGGCAGCAACCGGAACCTCACCGGTGGTCATCAACGAGGCATACCTCAGCGGCGGCAGCTCCGGCGCGGCCTTCAAAAACAAGTTCGTCGAGCTCTACAACGGCTCCGACCAGCCGGTCTCGCTGGAGGGCTGGTCCGTCCAGTACCGCTCCGCCACGGGGACCGGGGCGCCGAGCTCGGTGGCCGCCCTGACCGGGAGTATCCCCGCCAAGGGCTACTACCTGCTCAAGGGCGGCAGCAACGGCACCGCCGGCGCGGACCTGCCGGCCCCGGATGCCACCGCCACCGGTTTCAACCCCGCCGGGGGCGGCGGCACGATCGTGCTGGCCAGGCAGGCCGGCGCGCTCAACCCGTTGCCGACGGGCTCGGTGCTTGAACCGGCCAACGTCGCCGACGTGCTCGGCTACGGCACCTCCAACACGTTTGAGACCCAGGCGGCCGCTGCGCCGTCGGGCAACACCGACGTCAAGAGCCTGAACCGCAGCAACGGCGCGGACACCAATAACAACTTCGCTGACGCCACGCTCAACGCAGCCATCACGCCGAAGGCCGCCAACGGCGCCGCAGGACCTGTGGATCCGCCCGTGGACCCGGGCCCCGGCACTCCCCCGGCCGCCAAGACCATCGCCGAAATCCAGGGCAACGGCGCCGCAAGCCCGCTGGCAGGATCAGCGGTCACCACGCGCGGCAGGGTCACCGCCACGTTCCCCACCGGCGGCTTCGCCGGCTACTACGTCCAGACCCCCGGCACGGGCGGCGATCTCACCCCGGCCAACCACGCGGCGTCGGACGCCGTGTTCGTCTACTCGCCGTCCACGGTCGACACCGTCAGGATCGGCGACTACGTCGAACTCACCGGCGCAGTCAGCGAATTCTTCGGCATGACCCAGCTGAACGTCGCCGCGGCGGCCGATCTGAAGAAGCTCACCGAGGCGGCCCCCGAGGTCAAGGCCACCGGCTTCGCCCTCCCCGCCGACGAGGCCTTCCGTGAGGCCCTCGAAGGCATGCTGCTGACCCCGCAGGGTCCGGTCACCGTGGCGGACAACTTCTCGCTGAACCAGTACGGCGAGATCGGCCTGGCCGGCGGCACCACCGCGCTGGAACAGCCCACCGCCGTCGAGCCCTTCGGCTCCGTCGAATACACCGCCATGGTCGCGGCGAACGCCGCCCGCGGCATCAAGCTCGACGACGGCGCCACCACGAACTTCCTCAAGGACGCCGCCACCAAGGCCCAGGTGCTCCCGTACCTGACCACGGCCGATCACGTCCGGGTCGGCGCACCGGTGACGTTCAAGACCAACGTAGTGCTCAGCTACGCGAACAGCGCCTGGAAGTTCCAGCCCCTGACCCAGTTGACGGCCGCCAACGCGGACACCGTGCAGCCGGCAAGTTTCGGCGCCACCCGCGCGGACACCCCGGCCGCTGTGGGCGGCAACCTGAAGCTCGCCTCCTTCAATGTGCTCAACTACTTCCCCACCACCGGCGACCAGGTGGCGGGCTGCACCTTCTACGCTGACCGGGACGGCAACCCCATCACCGTCAAGGGCGGCTGCGACGTCCGCGGCGCCGCGAACGCGGAGAACCTGAAACGGCAGCAGGACAAGATTGTCGCCGCCATCTCCAAGTCCGGGGCCGACGTCGTCACCCTGATGGAGGTTGAAAACTCGGCCCAGTTCGGCAAGACCCGGGACGACGCGCTCGCCAAGCTGGTGGATGCGCTGAACATCGCCACACCGGGGATCTGGGACTACGTCCGCACCCCCGCCAACGCACCCCCGCTGGCCGACGAGGACATGATCCGCACCGCGTTCATCTACAAGGTGGCTGTTGCCGAACCAATCGGCGAATCCATCATCCACAACGACACGGTCGCTTTCGCCAGCGCCCGCAAGCCGATGGCCCAGGTCTTCAAGCCCGTGGGCGCCGCYGATGACAAGAAGTTCATCGCGATCGCCAACCACTTCAAGTCCAAGGGTTCCGCCGCCACACCGGAAGACACCGACAAGGGCCAGGGCGCCTCAAACCTCGCCCGCACCGCCCAGGCCAAGTCCCTGCTGGCGTTCTCCGACGAACTGCAGAAATCCAAGGGCACCGACAAGGTCTTCCTGATCGGCGACTTCAACTCCTACGCCAAGGAGGACCCGATCAACGTCCTCACGGGCGCCGGGTACGTCAACCAGGACGAGAAGGCGAAGAACGCCGACGGTTCCGCCAAGCATTCCTACCTCTTTGGTGGCCTCGTGGGCTCGCTGGACCACATCCTCGCATCGCCGGCGGCCAACGCCGCCGTCACCGGCGCGGACATCTGGAACATCAACTCGGTGGAGTCCGTGGCGCTGGAGTACAGCCGCTACAACAACAACGTCACCGACTACTACGCTCCAGACCAGTTCCGCGCCAGCGACCACGATCCGGTGGTGGTGGGGCTGGACTTGCCCGTCACCCCGGCCAGCGTTGAGCTGAACTTCCTGGGCATCAACGACTTCCACGGCCGGATCGATTCCAACACCGTGTTCTTCGCGGGGACCATCGAGAAGCTGCGTGCCGCGGTCGCCCCGGGCGCCACGGCGTTCATTTCGGCCGGCGACAACATCGGCGCCTCCCTGTTCGCCTCGGCGGTGGCCAAGGACCAGCCGACCATCGATGTGCTGAACGCCCTGGACCTGCGCACCTCTGCGGTGGGTAACCACGAGTTCGACGGCGGCTGGGCGGACCTGCGCGACCGCGTCACCGCCGGCGGGACCAACGCCAAGTTCCCGTACCTGGGCGCCAACGTCTATGCGAAGGGCACCACCACCCCGGTCCTGCCGGAGTACACGGTCCTGGATATGAACGGCGTCAAGGTCGCCGTGATCGGCACCGTCACGCAGGAAGTGCCCTCCCTGGTCACGCCGTCGGGCATCGCGGACCTTGAGTTCGGCGACCCCGTGGACGCCATCAACCGGGTCGCGGCGAAGATCAAGGCGGACAAACTCGCCGACATCATCATTGTGGAGAACCACGACGGCGCCGGATCAGGCGCGCCCGACGGCGCCACTTTGGAGCAGGAAATCGCCGCGGGCGGCCCCTTCGCCAAGATGGTCCAGAAGGTCACCCCGGATGTTGCCGCCATCTTCAACGGCCACACCCACAAGCAGTACTCCTGGGACGCGCCCGTCCTGGATCCGGCGGGCCAGCCCACCGGCAAGACCCGCCCGATCGTCCAGACCGGAAACTACGGCGAGTTCATCGGCCAGATCCAGCTGACCATCGACACCAAGACCATGTCGGTGACCGGGTACAAGGCCGGCAACGTCCAGCGCACCACCAGCGCCGCGCAACCGGCAGCCGACCTTGTGGCGCAGTACCCGCGGGTCGCAGCCGTCAAGACTATCGTGGACAAGGCCCTGGCCGACGCCGCCGTGATCGGCAACCAGCCGGTCGGCAAGGTCACCGCGGATATCACGACGGCGTTCGCCGGTTCCCCGGCCGTGCGCGATGACCGGGCCAGCGAGTCAACCCTCGGCAACCTGGTGGCGGACTCCCTCGTGGATGCGCTGAAGACGCCGGAACTCGGCGCCGCCGAAATCGGCGTCGTCAACCCGGGCGGTCTGCGCAATGAGCTGTACTACGCGCCCGACGGCACCATCACGTACGCCGAGGCCAACGCCGTGCTGCCGTTCGTGAACAATCTGTGGACCACGTCCCTTACCGGTGCGCAGTTCAAGACCCTGCTCGAGCAGCAGTGGCAGACCAACACGGACGGCACGGTCCCCAGCCGCGCGTACCAGCAGCTGGGCCTGTCCAAGAACGTGAACTACACCTACGACGCCGCCCGCGCCGCCGGTGAYCGGATCACCTCGATCCGGGTCAACGGTGCAGTGATTGACCCGGCGAAGTCCTACCGGATCGGGACGTTCAACTTCCTGGCCACCGGTGGCGACAACTTCCGTATCTTCAAGGAAGGCGCAGGCGCCAAGGACTCCGGGCTCGTGGACCGCGATGCGTGGATCACGTACCTGCAGACCCACAACCCGGTCTCGCCCGACTTCGCCCGCCGCTCCGTGGCCGTGGTGAACACGACGGCGGCCGAGGTCAAGGGCGGGGAGGCCATCACCCTGGCGGTTTCGAAGCTGGACCTGACCTCGCTGGGCAGCCCGGTGAATGCCTCGCTGCGCGCCGAGTTCACGGATGCTGCCGGCACCGTGACACCCCTTGGCACGGCACCGGTAACCGCCGGCGCCGCCACAGTGGACGTGCAGGTTCCGACCGGCGCCGCCGCCGGCGCGGGCACCCTGGTGCTCACCGCCGTCGAATCCGGCACCGTGGTGAAGGTGGACGTGAAGGTCGCAGCCAGCGTCCCCGTGCCGCCGAAGTGCATTCCTCCGGTCAAGCCGACGGGGCCCGCGGACGTGGTGGGCCAGGTGAACTACGGGACAGCCATGGCCGCCTACCAAAAGTGCCTCAAGGGCTGATGCCTTAGCCCGGGCTTCCTGGTCCCACACCACGGCACATGCCCTCCCCTGGCCCGCAGCACTGGACACAAGCACCAAGAGTCCATTGCCCGGCCCCAGGGGAGGGCATGTCCATTCTTGAGAGGCCTGCGAATCAATGGGCATGCCCATCCCTGGCCCGCAGCACTGGACACAAGCACCAAGAGTCCACTGCCCGGCCCCACTGGAGGACATGCCCAATTTTCGGAAGCGGGCGCGCCAGAGGGCATGCCCATTATTGAGGGCGGGCGAGGACGGGCTAGGGGGCCAGGATGTCGCGGGCGATCTCGTCGGCGTCGCGCAGTGTGCGTTGGCCGCTGCGGTAGACCGGGCCCGACTTCGGCCGGGCCTCAGCGGCGATGGCCGTGCCCCATTGCGTGGCGGAGAGCTGAAGCCCCAGCACGTAGAGTCCCGGTGTCATGGACCCGTTGGCACCCAGCGGCCGATACGGATGCGGGACGACGTCCATCCCGGAGGTCTCCACCGGGGTCCCCTCCACGGTCATCATGAGGCGCGGCCGCACCAACCCCTCGGCGAGCAGCTGTTCCAGCAGAGGCGAGGAATTGACGGCCACCCGGTTCGCCGGTGCCAGCGCCTCGATCATCGCCGTCGCAGACACCGCGCCCGCCACGGCGTTCCCGGCCCGCGCCCTCACCGTGCCCGCGCTCCGCACAGCGGCGCTCGGCACGCCAGCGCTGCCAGCGCCAACAGCGCCCACGCCAACCGGGCCAACCGAGCCAGCGCCCACGCCGACACGGTCCAGTCCGGCACCAAACGTGCCGACATCCTCCGATTCATCGCCAAGGCCTTCATCGGTTCCGCCGCCCACCCAGGGCGATGCCGCAGTGAACGTCCGGGCCCGGCGGTCCACGCCGAATTTGGGGTCCGGGCCCACGAAGCGTACGACTCCTGCCCGCGCCAGTGCCGCGAGCTGCGCAGCGCGCAGCGCCGGCGGTCCGCTCGCCAGGCCTTCCACGAAGGATTCGAACCAGCCGCGGAGGCCGGCGACCCAGGATTCGTCCGTGATGCCGCTGTCGGCCACAGCGGTCTTGAGCACCGCCCGGCCGTGGTGCAGCGCGCCGATCGCCATCTTCACGGGGTCGTCCTCGCCGAGCGCAGAGCGTCGGGCGTCGTCGAGCAGGTAGTCGACGACGGCGGCGTCCAGTTCAGCCCGGGAGTCAAACGAGCGCCCGGCCAGGGGCGCCGCGAGACCGAGCAGGTTCAGGCGGTGGGTTGCCCGGACATGGACGGCAATCACCGATTCCGTGGCGTGCTCCCACTTCGCGGTCGAATGCGCATGCGGCCGCAGGGATTCGTCCAGGGCGCGCAGGAACTCCCCGGGGCCGGTCAGGATGGCATCGGGCTGCGAGCGCGCGAGCGTCGAGTAGTAGGCCCAGATCGCGTCCCGGTGCAGGAGCGGCCAGAGGTCGAAGTCGAATGAGGGCCGGATTCCGGAGTCGGCGAACTTCGCGATCGCGTGCTCGGTGCAGTACCGCAGCTGGACCGCGTCCGGGTAGTAGCCGGTGAGTGTCGCCTTCGCCCGGTAGGGGGTCCCGCGGCGCGAGGCGGCGATGATGAGCGGTTCGCGGCCGGAGGGCAGATACGCCAGTTCACCGTTGCTCTCCCCGGCAACGAACCGGCCGCCGCGACCTTCGGTCAGCTGTCCCATCACGTCGAAGAAGTTCAGGCCCATGCCGCGCACCAGGACAGGTTTTCCGGCCGGCACCACGGCCCAGTCGACGTCGGCGGGCGCCGCCGGCGGGACGTACAGGAGTCCGAGTTCCCCCGCCGCGGAGAGCAGCTCCCGCTGTTCGGCGTTCAGCCGCGCGTCGAGATGGCCCATGGCCAGCACCACAGAGTCGACGGTAAGCACCGTGCCGCCGTCGAGCACGACGTCGAACCGCACCGACGGTCCCTCCGGGGCTTCCGGGGCCGCCGGATCGACCGGTTCGGCGGCGGCGTGGCGGACGGACGTTGCCGTCGCCGGGTGGAAGTCCACGCTGACGCCGGCGGGCAGGACGGTGAGCAGTTCCTCGAGGGTGGACCGCAGATAACGGCCGTACAAGGCCCGGCTGGGGAAGTCCGCCTCGCCGAGCCCGGACACCTCGGTGCGTTCCTCGTCAGTAAGTGCTGGATGCGGGTGGCCCTGCTGGAGTTCCCGCCACTGGTCGAACGTGCGCCCGGCCAGTGGAGGCGCGAGCTCCGGGTCCTCAGGGACCACCGTGGGATAGAAGGATTGCGTGTTCATCAGGTACAGCCGCGACTGTCCGGGCTGCCAGACATGCCCGGGCCCCGCCGGGTAAGGGTCGATCACGTCGATGTGCAGGGTTCCCGCGGAGCCGGCGGAGGCCCAGTTGGCGAGGAGCCGTTCCAGCACGCTCGTGCCCCGGGGACCGGCGCCAATCACTGCCGTCCGGATTCTTCGCGATATGCCCACGGCATCCAGCGTATCGGCAACCCGGGCGCCGGTTGGACGCCCGCGTGACTTGCCACTGCCGCACCGATGTTCTTGGATGGAAAAATGACCACCACAGAAGCTGACCACCCGTCCGCGTCCGGCCAAGCCAGCGGCGCCCTCCCGGTTGCAGGGACGTCCCCCGAACCCGTCGACGAGAACATCTGGCTGGAGGACATCTACGGCCAGGAGCAGCTGGCGTGGGTCCGTGAACAGAACGCCCGCACCGAGGAACTCCTCGAGGACGCCGACTACGACGACCTGGAAGGCAAGATCCTGGAGGTCCTCGACTCCACCGACCGGATCCCCATGGTGGGCAAGCACGGCGAGTGGTACTACAACTTCTGGAAGGACCGGGACAACCCCAAGGGCCTGTGGCGGCGAACCAGCTGGGACAGCTACCGGGCCGGGACTCCCGCGTGGGATGTCCTGCTGGATGTCGACGCCCTCGCCGCCGCCGAGGGCCAGGACTGGGTCTTCCACGGCGCCAATTTCCTCCGCCCGGCCCCGGGTGAGCCCCACCGGCGGGCCCTGCTGGCCTTCTCCCCCGACGGCGGGGACGCGAACCGCCACCGTGAGTTCGACGTCGAGGCCCGCGGCTTCGTGGACCCGGCCGACGGCGGCTTCGACCTCCCGACCGGCAAGGGCAATGCCTCCTGGCTGGACGGGGACACCTTGCTGGTCGCCACTACCGCCCAGGACCTGCCGCGGACCACCTCGTCCTATGCCCGGACCGGGGTGAAGCTGCGCCGCGGCGACTCCCTGGCGGAGGCCGAGCAGATTTTCGACATTCCCGAGGACCACATGATGGCGATCGTGGCCCACGACTCCACTCCGGGCTTCGAACGCACGTTTGCCGTCGACTGGATCAGTTTCTTCGAGAAGAACACCTCCGTGCTGCGCGATGGTCAGTGGGTGCAGATCGACGTGCCCGCAGACGTGAACCTGAGCTCGCACCGCGAATGGCTGCTGTTCCGCCCGCAGCGTGACTGGACCGTCAACGGCACCACCCACCCGGCGGGTTCCCTGCTCGCGGCCGGGTTCGAGGACTTCCTCGCCGGCTCCCGGGAGCTCGCCGTGCTCTTCACGCCCGATCCGCGCACCTCCCTGCAGTCCTGGAGCTGGACGCGGGACTTCCTGCTGCTGAACCTGCTCCGGGACGTGTCCTCGGAAATCCACGTCCTGGATCCGCGACGCCCGGGGACGGACGCCGCGTGGGAGGCCACCGTGCTGGATGCCTGCCCGCCCCTGCACGACGTCAACGCCTTCGCGGTGGATGACGAAGACGACGCCGAAGGCTCGGACGACGACGGCACCGGCGGCACCGCCTCGGTGGCCGAGGGCGAGGCGCCGGGCGCAGGGAACGACTTCTGGCTCGTGGCCACCGGTTTCACGACGCCCACCACCCTGACCCGAGGGACGCTCGCACGGGGCAATAGCTCCGTGACCAGCACGCACGAGGTGATCCGGACCTCGCCGTCGTTCTTCACCGAGGCCGACTACGAAGTCCAGCAGCACTTCGCGGTCTCCAGCGACGGAACGAAGATTCCTTACTTCCAGGTGGCCGCCAAAGACCTGGTGCTGGACGGCCAGAACCCCACCCAGCTTTCCGGCTACGGCGGCTTTGAGATTTCGCGGACTCCGGCGTACAGCGGCGCGATCGGCCGGGCATGGCTGGAGCGGCGTACCGCGGAGTCCGGCGGGGCCGAGGGTGAGGCCCCGCACCGCCGCGGCGGTGTCTACGTGGTGGCGAACATCCGCGGCGGCGGCGAGTACGGGCCGGCCTGGCACCGCGCGGCGTTGCAGGGCAACCGCCACCGCGCCTATGAAGACTTCGCTGCCGTGGCGAAGGACCTGATCTCCCGCGGTGTCACTTCCCGGGAGCGGCTCGGCTGCGTGGGCGGCTCCAACGGCGGGCTGCTGGTGGGCAACATGCTCACGCAGTACCCGGAGCTGTTCGGTGCCGTGTCCTGCGGGGTTCCGCTCCTGGACATGCGCCGGTACACCAAACTTTCCGCGGGCTATTCCTGGATTGGCGAATACGGCGACCCTGACGTGCCGGAGCAGTGGGAGTTCCTGAAGACGTTCTCCCCGTACCACCAGCTCAAGGACGGCGTGGACTACCCGGAGACGTTTATCTGGACGGCGACCTCCGATGACCGGGTGGGCCCGGTCCAGGCCCGGAAGATGGCGGCCCGCATGCAGGCCATGGGCATCCCCAATGTCTGGTTCCACGAAGCCCTCGAGGGCGGCCATGCGGGGGCCTCGGACAACCGGCAGGCTGCGGCCCTGCAGAGCCGCAGCCAGCATTTCCTGTGGCGGGCCCTGGTCGGCCAGGAGGCCTGATGCCGCACCCCCGAAAGCGGTAAGCCACGCGGGGCCACTTCGCGCCCATCCGGTGCCCCAATTATTGGCCGGAAGTGACCCCCGCGATGTCCCCGGCGGGCCGTTTTGCACTGCGTGGCACCTTCTGCGTATCCTTGGTTGGCTAGTTAATAGCAATTGGAGACGTGCCAGAGCGGCCGAATGGGCTTCACTGCTAATGAAGTGTGGGGCACAACTCCACCGGGGGTTCAAATCCCCCCGTCTCCGCGTTTGGCCCCGGTCCTCGGACCGGGGCCTTTTGCGTACCCGGCACATGGCGGCCCGGGGCCTGGTCCTGCCCGCAGGGCCTGCCCGCGCCGGGCCTGCTCCCGGGCAGATCAGGGCGGATCGGCGTCGTTCATCCGCCCTGATCTGCACCCGTGACGCCGGGGCAGCGCTGCGACGGCACCGTCTGCAGCAATCCGCTCCCGTCCGGTGGTCGGACGCCTCGCGCCCAGCGGCGGATCCGGATGGCAGGATGGGCCCATGTCGAGCAACAAGGAATTTGACGCCATCATCGTCGGCGGCGGCCACAACGGCCTGGCCGCGGCCGCGTACCTGGCCAAGGCCGGACGTGAGGTCCTGGTCCTGGAAAAGCTGGAGCACCCCGGCGGCGCCGCGGTGTCCGAGCACGCGTTCGACGGCGTCGACGCCCGCCTCTCGCGCTACTCGTACCTCGTCAGCCTCCTGCCCCAGCAGATCATCGATGACCTCGGCCTGCGCATCACGCTGGCTCGGCGGCGCTATTCCTCCTACACCCCGGACCCTGCGGACGGCAGCCGGGCCCTTCTGGTGGACAACGGGGACGAGGCCGCCACTGCGGCGTCCTTCGCCGCCGTCGGCGCGCCCGACGGCGAGTTCCGCGCCTTCACCGCGTTCTACGCCGCCTGCCGGCAGCTCACTGAAGCCCTCTGGCCCACCATGACCTCGCCGCTGCTGCCGCGATCCGTTGCGCGTTCCCTCGCCGCCCGGGCCGGCGCCGCCGAAGCATGGGAGGCCATGATCGAACATCCCATCGGGCACGCCATCAGCAAGAATTTGGGCAGCGACCTGGTCCGCGGCGTGGTCCTGACGGATGCGCTGATCGGGACGTTCGCGCGGGCCGACGACGAGGACCTGCAGCAAAACATCTGCTTCCTCTACCACCTGATCGGCGGCGGGACCGGCGACTGGGACGTGCCGGTCGGCGGCATGGGCGCGGTGTCCGGCGAGCTGGAGCGGGCCGCCCGCGACGCCGGCGCGACCATCCTGACTTCCGCGGACGTCACGGCGGTCCGGCCCGGCGGCGTCGTGGACTACCGCCACGGCGGCCAGGACCATACGGTAACCGCCGCGTGGGTCCTGTCCAATGTGGCGCCGGCCGTCCTGAACCGGCTGCGCAGCCGGCTGCGCGACCGGCCTGCCGAGGGCGTCGCTGCCGCTGGCATTTCAGCGGGCGCCACGGGCGCTGCCGGCAACCCGAACCATCGCCGCGAGGGCGCCCAGGTCAAGGTCAACCTGCTGCTCAAGCGGCTCCCGGAGCTGCTGGACGGATCCGTCAGCCCGGAGGCCGCCTTCGGCGGGACGTTCCACATCAACGAGACGTGGTCACAGCTCGACGCCGCCTACCGCACCGCCGCCGCCGGGTCCGTGCCCTCGCCGCTGCCGTGCGAAATCTACTGCCATTCGCTGACCGACCCCAGCATCCTGTCCCCGGAACTGCAGGCCGCCGGCGCCCAGACACTGACCGTCTTTGGTTTGCACGTCCCGGACAGGCTGGTCACGGCCGAGAATAACGAGGACCGCCGCGCCGAACTGCAGTCGGCCGTCCTGGCCTCCCTGAACTCCGTCCTGGCCGAGCCGATTGAGGATCTGCTCCTGACAGATCCGGACGGGAGGCCCTGCATCGAAACCAAGACCACCTTGGACATTGAACGCGCCGTCGGCATGCCCCAGGGCAACATCTTCCACGGCGGCCTCGACTGGCCGTTCGTGGAGGACGGCGAACCGCTGGATACCCCGGCGCGCCGCTGGGGCGTGGCGACGGACGATCCGCAGATCCTGCTCTGCGGTTCCGGCGCCCGCCGCGGCGGCGCCGTCAGTGCCGTCGGCGGCCACAACGCCGCCATGGCCGTGTTGGAAGCGGAACCGCCCCTCCGCAATGGGTGAACCGGAACTCGGAGAACCGCGCATGCAAGCCTCGTCGCGTGGCGTCCCGGCCGGGGGCAGCTGGAGCCCGCGGCTGGCGCTCTTAGTGGCTGCGACGTTCTTCATGGAATTCCTCGACGGGACCGTCCTGACCACGGCCATACCCAGTATCGCCGCGGATTTCGACGTGCCCGCCGCCGACGTCAACATCACCATGACGGCCTACCTGATGACGGTGGCGATGGGCATCCCGCTCAGCGGCTGGCTCGCGGAGCGGCTCGGTGCCCGCCGGGTGTTCTGTCTCGCCATTGCAATCTTCACGGCGGCGTCGCTGCTCTGCGCGCTCAGCCAGGACCTGACAATGCTGACCATGAGCCGTGTCCTGCAGGGTGCTGGCGGCGCCATGATGGTCCCTGTGGGCACGCTGGTGGTGCTCCGCGGAACGCCGAAGAAGGAGTTGCTGCGGGCCACCGCCTTCCTGGTGTGGCCCGGGCTGCTGGCCCCGGTCCTTGCCCCGCTCGTGGGCGGAGCGCTCACCACGTACCTGTCCTGGCACTGGATCTTCCTGGTCAACCTCCCCCTGGGCCTGGCGGCGTTCCTGGCCGCGCTGCGCCTGGTTCCCGCAGTGGGCGGCGACAGCACGCGGCGCCTCGACTGGCTCGGCCTGGTCCTCACCACGCTCGGGGTGGGGTCCCTGCTCATTGGTCTGGAACTGATCGGCGGCCGCGACGCCGGACTGCTGGCGGCCGCGGGGATCGTAGTGGGCCTGCTGTTTCTGACCGCAGCCGCGGCCTGGATGCGACGGACCAGCACGCCACTGTTCAATCTGTCCGTCTTCGGCGCACGGACGTTCCGCGCAACAGCGACGGGAGGCTTTGTGTACCGCCTGACCATCAGCGCCGTGCCGTTCCTGCTGCCGCTGATGTTCCAGGCCGGCTTCGGCTGGGACCCGCTGCGCGCCGGGGCGATGGTGTCCGCCGTGTTCGTGGGGAACATCGGAATTAAGCCCGCTACGACGCCCCTGATCCGGCGCTTCGGTTTCAAACCCGTTCTGGCGTTCGCATCGCTGGCCTCGGCCGCCACTTTTGCGCTGTGCGCACTGCTCGAGGCCGGCACGCCGGAGCCGCTGATTGTCGCCGTGCTGGTGGCCAGCGGAGCGTTCCGCTCGATCGGGTTCTCGGCCTACGCTTCCGTCCAGTACGCCGACGTCGCCCCGGGCCAACTGCCGTCCGCCAATGCCGTCTCCGCCACGCTCGTGCAGCTCTCCACCGCGGCCGGGATCGCTGTCGGGGCGCTCCTGCTGCGGGTCTTCGAGGCAAGCAGCCACGCCGCAGGAACCATCGGTGTCGCCGGGGGTCTTGCCGCCGGCGATCCGGCGGCGCCGTACCGGGCAGCATTCGTGGCCATCGCGGTCCTGATGCTCCTGAGCACGCTGGACAGCCTGGCCCTCCCCCGCCACGCCGGCGCGGAGGTCAGCCGGCCTGGCCCAGCACCAGCGGCAGAACGGCGCCGGCGCCGGCGAGCCTGAGGGCCCGCCCGGAGATGGTCAGGGTCCAGCGGCTGTCCACGAGGTCGTCCACCAGCATGACGCTCTGGCCACGGATTCCAGCCAGGGCGTCCTCCAGCTCCGGTCCCACCACCAGGCGGTCCCAGACGCCGGCGAGCCGGTAGGCACTGTTCCCGCCGCGGCCGCCAGTGGGTCCGCCGTGATGGAGCTGCAGCTGGCCGAGATACGGGATGCGGCCGATCTCGGAGATCCCGCGGGCCAGAGAGTCCACCAGCAGCGGCTTCCCGCGGGAGGGCAGGCTGATGATCGCGGCCGGCCGGCCCGCCCCGCTCCAGCCCGGGGACCGGGCATCTCCCGCGCCCCATTCCCGGAGCACCTGAACGCAGGCCTGCAGCATGCCGGGGTCTACGGCCCGGTCGGGTGCACCGGCGGCGAAGGCCTCGCGCAGGGCCCCGCCCCAGCCGAGGTCCGTCAGGCGCGCCAGCACCCGGCCGTCGGCGAGCGCTTCGTCCGGCTTGATCTTGCCCTTGACGGGCACACCCAGGCGGTCCATTCCGCTGGGCCACTGCAGCCGCGGTTCAAGGACGACGCCGGCCCGGCGAAGGGTCCGCCCGGCGGTCTCCGTGGCGTCCTCGGCGATGTCGGCCCGGAACCAGCGGCCCGCGCAGTTGTCGCAGCGGCCGCAGGCGCGGGCTGTTTCGTCGTCCAGTACCGAGGTGATGTATTCCATTCGGCAGCCCGCGGTGTCCTGGTAGATGACCATCGAGTCCTGTTCATCCACCCGGGCCTCGGCGATCCGGCTGTACCGCTCGGCGTCGTAGTTCCACGGCTGTCCCGTGGAGCGCCAGCCGCCGCCGACGCGTTCGACGGCGCCGTCCACGGCCAGGACCTTCAACAGCAGCTCCAGCGGGGTGCGGCGCAGGTCCACCCGGGCCTCGAGCGCCACTGTGGACACTGCCGTTCCGGCCTCGGCGAGGGCTGTCAGGACGGCGGCAGCCTTTTCCTCGGACGGCATAGACGCGGTGGCAAAGTACTGCCAGATGTCGCGGTCCTCCGAACCGGGCAGCAGCAGGACATCGGCGTTCGCCGCGCCACGCCCGGCGCGGCCCACCTGCTGGTAATACGCCACCGGCGAGGACGGCGCGCCAAGGTGCACCACGAAGCCGAGGTCCGGCTTGTCGAAGCCCATGCCGAGCGCGGACGTGGCCACGAGGGCCTTGACCTGGTTGTCCTTAAGGAGATGCTCGGCGCGTTCCCGGTCCGCGGGGTCCGTGCGGCCGGTGTAGGCGAGCACCTCATGCCCCGCTTCGGCCAAGAGGCGGGCAGTGTCCTCGGCCGCCGACACCGTGAGCGTGTAAATGATGCCGCTGCCCTGCAAATCCTGCAGGTGGGTCAACAGCCAGCCCAGCCGTTCGCGGGAATCGGGCAGTGTCAGGACACCCAGCCGGAGCGAATCCCGGCCCAGGGCGCCCCGTATGGTGAGCACGTCCTTGCCGAGCTGCTCCTCGATGTCATGCACCACCCGGGAATTGGCCGTGGCGGTGGTGGCGAGCACCGGGACGGTGTCCGGCAGCTGTGTGATGAGGTCCGCGATGCGCCGGTAGTCGGGGCGGAAGTCGTGGCCCCAGTCCGAGATGCAGTGGGCCTCGTCAACCACCAGCAGCCCGGTCCGGCGCACGAGCTCGGGGAGCTGGTTTTCCCGGAAGGACGGGTTGGTGAGGCGCTCTGGCGAGACCAGCAGGACGTCCACTTCATCGGCGGCGAGCTGCTCGCGGACGGTGTCCCACTCCAACTGGTTCGCGGAGTTGATAGCGACCGCCCGCACCCCGGCCCGCGCCGCGGCCGCGACCTGGTCACGCATGAGCGCCAGGAGCGGGGAGACGATCAGGGTGGGGCCGGCGCCACGGCGGCGCAGCAGCAGGGAGGCGACGAAATACACGGCCGACTTCCCCCAGCCGGTGCGCTGCACCACCAGCGCCCGCCTGCCGCCGTCGACCAGGGCCTCAATGGCCTCGAACTGGCCGTCATGGAACTCCGCCCCAGGGTGGCCCACGAGCTCCCGCAGCACAGTCTGGGCCTGTTCCCGGGTCGAGGCCGTGGTGTCGGCGAGGGCGGTGCTGGAAAGGGCGTTCTGGTTACTGGCCATTGCTTCAGTATCCCAGCCCCCTCCGACAGCCATGAAGCCGGGGCCCGCTATGTGCACATCCCAGCCTGTGGACAAGCGTGCGGACACAGGTCACGGCGTCAGCGCCGCAACGTAAGATAAGACGCGTGACTACGGACAAGACAAAGACTTTTGACCTCTCGACCTCGTTCAAGGCCTATGACGTGCGCGGAATCGTGGGGCAATCCATTACCGCGGAAATCGTCGAAGCCGTCGGTGCTGCCTTCGTCGACGTCCTGGAACTCTCGGGGCAGACCGTGCTGGTGGGCGGGGACATGCGCCCCTCCTCCCCCGAGTTCGCCAAAGCCTTCGCCAACGGCGCAGCCACCCGCGGCGCCAACGTCCAGCTGCTGGACCTGATCTCCACCGACGAGCTCTACTACGCCTGCGGCGCCCTCAACGCCGCCGGCGCCACGTTCACCGCGAGCCACAACCCGGCCGAATACAACGGCATCAAGATGGCCAAGGCCGGCGCCGTGCCGATCTCCTCCGAAACCGGGCTCATGGAAATCCAAGCCCGCGCCGAGGAATACCTCAACGCCGGCACCATCCCCGCGGCCGGCAGCATTGGCCTCATTGGCGTGCAGGACGTCCTCAAGGGCTATTCGGAGTACCTGCGCGGCCTGGTGGACCTGCGCGGTTCACGGCCGCTGAAGGTTGTGGTCGATGCCGGCAACGGCATGGCCGGCCTCACCACCCCGGCCGTGCTTGGCGATGCCCTGCTGCCCAAGCTCCCCCTGGAGATCGTGCCGCTGTACTTCGAGCTCGACGGATCTTTCCCGAACCACCCGGCCAACCCTCTGGAACCGGAAAACCTGCGCGACCTGCAGGCCGCCGTCCTAGAGCATGGCGCGGACATCGGCCTGGCGTTCGACGGCGACGCCGACCGCTGCTTCGTCATCGACGAAAAGGGCGAGCCCGTCTCGCCGTCGGCCATCACGGGCATGGTGGCCCGCCGCGAAATCGCCCGCGCGCAGGGCATCGGCGAAGACACGCCCACCGTCATCCACAACCTGCTGACCTCCCGCGCGGTTCCGGAACTCGTGGAGCGCCTCGGCGGCCGCCCCGTCCGTACCCGTGTGGGGCACTCCTTCATCAAGGCCGTCATGGCCGCGGAAGGAGCCATCTTCGGCGGGGAACACTCGGCCCACTTCTACTTCCGCGACTTCTGGAACGCGGACACCGGCATGTTGGCCGCCATGCACGTCCTGGCCGCCCTGGGCGAGCAGGACGGACCGCTCTCCGAGCTCGGCCGCGAATACGAGCCGTACCAGTCATCCGGCGAGATCAATTCGGAAATCGAGGACAAGGCCGCCGCGGTCGAGCGGGTCCGCAAGGATTTCCACGACGACGACGTCGAGGTCGACTATCTCGACGGCAGCACCTTTATCGCCGCCGACGGCAGCTACTGGTTCAACCTGCGCCCGTCCAACACCGAGCCGTTCCTGCGCCTCAACGTCGAAGCCGCGGACACCGCCACTATGGAACGCGTCCGCGACCGCGTCCTGGCGCTGGTCCGGGGCTAGCCGTGGCCGCACACCCCGAAGAGTCCTCGAACACCGGTTCCTGGCGCGAGTCCGTGCCGGACGCCAGCGCCACGGACCTGGAGAACCTGCTGGGGACCGGCGTCGGCGCCGCGCAGGAGCAGCTGGAACGCAACGGCGGCTTCCTGCCGTTCGCCCTGGTGGTGCAGAACGACGGCGAGGTCCGGCTGGTTGCTGTGACCCCCGCGGACGCGAGCGACGGATCGCAAGGCGACTTCGACGCGGACGCCATGATCCGGGACCTCCATGAGCTGCTCCGGCAGCACCGGGAGGAGTTCCGGGCCGCCGCCGTCGTCTGTGACATCACGCTGCTCGAGGAAGACTCGGACGCCATTCACGTTGCGGCAGAGCACCAGGACGGCTCCTTGTTCGCCGCGGTCCTGCCCTACGCCGCGAACGCCGGGACGCACGAACTCGAATTTGGCCAGCTGGCCGCCGATACCAACGAGCCCGCCGTCTGGGTGGACTAGACCTCCCTTAGGCTGGGGATATGAAGATCAATGCGTTCGCCGATGTGAGCCTGCGCGCTTTGCTGGTGCTCGCGGCCGCTCCTGACGGCGGGCTCCTGACCACCCAGAGCATTGCCGACGCCGTCGGCACCCCGTACAACCACGTCAGCAAGGCGATGGCAAAGCTGCGCGCACTGGGCCTGATCGACGTCGAACGCGGCCGCAACGGCGGTTCCCGGCTGAGCAGCGCCGGCCGGACCGCTACGGTGGGCCAGCTGCTGAGGCAACTCGACACCCGTCTGGACCCGGCCGACTGCATTGCCTCGGGCGGCACGTGCCCGCTCATCACCGAATGCCGCCTCCGGGCCGCGCTTGCCCGGGCCCGCGAAGCCTTTTATAGCGAACTCGACGGGATTGTGATCGCCTCGCTGCCGACCTCACGGCAGATGACACCGGTGTTCGAGGCGATCGGGCTGCGGCCCGGGCTGTAGGATGCACTCAGGTCCTCGGCCGCCCGGCCTGCCCAGCAGCAGCACCGACTGCCCGACACGCCCGAAAACACCCGATTTGCGTCGTTCTTCTACGGCATGTAGAAATAAGGCATAAATACACGCATTTGAAATGACAGTATTTACATCGCGGTCCGGTTGAAGACCCCCGGGCCACTATCTCAGGAGTCAACATGCTCTCGGACAAGTCCTTCCCCGTCATCGAGGCCACCCTGCCGCTCGTCGGTTCCCGGATCGGGGAGATCACCCCCAAGTTTTATGCACGCCTCTTCGCCGCCCACCCGGAACTGCTGGACGGGCTCTTCAGCCGCTCGAACCAGGGCAACGGCAACCAGCAGCAGGCCCTGGCCGGAAGCATCGCCGCTTTCGCGAGCCACCTGGTCAGCAACCCGGGGACCTTGCCGGAGACGGTGCTGTCCCGCATCGCGCACCGCCACGCTTCCCTCGGCATCACGGAACCGCAGTACCAGGTGGTCTACGAGCACCTCTTCGCGGCCATCGCCGACGACCTGGCACTGGTTATCACCCCGGAAATCGCCGAGGCCTGGACCGAGGTCTACTGGCTCATGGCGGACGCGCTGATCAAGCTCGAGAAGGGCCTCTACGCCGCCCAGGCCAACGGCAAGATGTGGAGCCCCTGGAAGGTCGCCGCCAAGACCCCCGCCGGCACCGGCTCCATCACCTTCACCCTGGAACCGGCCGACGACACCCCCATCACCGCTGCCCTCCCCGGCCAGTACGTCAGCGTCAAGGTCACCGTTGCGGACGGGCTCCGCCAGGTCCGCCAGTATTCCCTCTCCGGCGACGCCGGCACCAGCCGCAGCTTCACCACCAAGCTCGACGACGGCGGCGAGGTCTCCCCCGTGCTGCACAACAGCGTCGAGGTCGGCGACATCATCGAAATCTCCAACCCCTACGGCGAAATCACGCTCAAGGAGGGCGACGGCCCCGTGGTCCTGGCCTCGGCCGGCATCGGCTGCACGCCCACGGCGTCCATTCTGCGCTCCCTGGCCGAGTCCGGCTCGGACCGCCAGGTCCTGGTCCTGCACGCCGAAAGCACCCTGGACAGCTGGGCGCTGCGCTCCCAGATGACGGACGACGTCGCACGCCTCGACGGCGCCGACCTGCAGCTCTGGCTGGAGGAACCGCAGGCCGGCTCGAACGCAGGTTTCATGTCCCTGCGCGAGGTGGACCTCCCGGCCAACGCCTCGCTGTACCTGTGCGGTCCGCTGCCGTTCATGAAGAACATCCGCAACGAGGCCATCAACGCCGGCATCCCGGCCACGAAGATCCACTACGAGGTCTTCGGCCCGGACATCTGGCTCGCCAGCTAAACTACTCATCGACGGCGGCCCCGCACCTTTCGCAACAAAGGTGCGGGGCCGCCGTCGTGGTTCACCTGACAAAGCAGCCCGGCCGGGCTCACCCCGCGGCGGGCGCCCCGGTGATCGCATGGCCGAAGCGCAGGAGATTGCCGGGGTCATACGTGGCCTTCGCGGACCGCATCCGCTCGTAGACCGCAGGAGACCACGCCCTGGCCCGGTCGGCCTCGTCGCCCGGCTCGCCATGGAAATTGACCAGCGTGTATCCGGTTGAGTGGGGAGCCATCGCGGCAAGGATCCCGCGTATGGAGGCCGCCACTGCCTCCGCAATGGGCGGCACCTTGAATCCGACGAGGAACAGCAGGAAGGCCGCGTCCCGCCCCGACACCGCATCCGGCACTGCGTCTGGCATAGCCCCCGGCCGGGACAGTGCAGGCCGGGACAGTGCCCCACCGAGCGGCCGGATCTCCACCAGCAGCAGCGGGCAGTCCGAACCGTCCCCGGTGAGCTCGAGCAGGTCCGCAACAGTCTCGTCGCCGAAATCCTTCAGGAGCGCTCCGCCTTCAGTGAAGGGCAGCGGGTCCGCGGGGTCCATGTGGATCTGGTCGACGTCGAGGTAGCTCATGGGCCCGGCCGTGTCCATCAATGGAGTCGAGACCGCGCGCATCGGGGCAAGCAGCGCGTCGCCGTCCTCGCGGTTCCCCAGGAAGGCAAAGCGCAGGTGCACGACGAACTGGTTCCGCAGCGGTTCGGGTACGAAGTCCATGTCCGGAAGACGCAGCAGGGAGACCGATGGCGAGGCGTCGTCGGGCAGGGTGGGCAGCCATTGACGGAAGGCAGCCAGGATCGTGGCCGCATCTGCCCCGGGATAGATGATGCCGCCCCCATAGAACTCACTGACCGGAAAGAGGCTGAACTCGAGTGCGGTCACGATCCCGAAGTTGCCTTTGCCCCCGCGCATCAGTGAAAACAGCTCGGCTTCGGCGTCGGCGTCGATCCGCCGCAGCGCGCCGTCGGCGGTGACGATGTCCATGCTGCGGACGTGGTCCGCCGCGAAGCCGTGGGCGCGGCCGAGGACGGGCAGCCCGCCACCCACTGTGTACCCGACGACGCCCACATCGGTACTCGAGCCGTGCAATCCGACTAATCCGTGCGGCACGCTCGCCTCCAGGACGGTGCGCCACTTCACTCCGGCGCCGACGCGTGCGGTGCGTCCAACCGGATCGATCTGCAGGTCCTGCAGGCGCCGCGTGTTGATGAGCAGGCCGCCATCGATCGCTGAATCGGCGCCGTGCCCGGTGGACTGGACGGACACGGGAATCCGGTGTTCTGCCGCCCATTTCACCGCGGCTGCGACGTCCTGGGCATCTGCGGCGCCAAGAACGACGTCGGGCCGGTGCACCGTTGCGACGTTGAAGGCGAAGGTCTCCTCCGCGAATTCGGGGCTGCCCGGCAGCACGACCGGGCCGCCGACCGCCCTGGACAAGGCATGGATGTCGTCGTTGACAAGCATGTTGCACTCCTGAAATCTCGCTGGCCGCGAGCATGTCGGGGGCGCGGCTGCACCCGCCCGGAATGCCTCCCAGCGCCCTCTCCAGTCGGCGGCCGGCCCGGCTGATGGAATGCGGACAAGCCTAGGGGCGTGCTCGGATGCGGCCTAGGGACCTAAGTCCCGGCGGGACCCGCAACAGGAAACGGCGGCCCCGCACCTTTGAATGGTGCGGGGCCGCCGTCGTTGTCGCTGAGTGCCGGCTGCTACTGCTGAACGGCCATGCGGGCCTTCAGGCCGTCCAGCTCGGCCTGCAGTGCCTCGGGCAGCGAGCTGCCGAAGTTCGCGAACCAATCCTCGATGGAGGCCAGCTCGGTGGCCCACTCGGCCGGATCAACCCGGACGGCTTCTTCAACCTGGGCGGGCGTCATGTCCAGGCCGGTGAGGTCGATTGCGTCAGCGGTGGGGACGAACCCGATGGGGGTCTCCACGGCGTCGGCCTTGCCCTCGAGGCGTTCGATGGCCCACTTCAGGACACGGGAGTTGTCCCCGAAGCCGGGCCAGGCGAAGCCGCCCTCGGAATTGCGGCGGAACCAGTTGACCAGGAAGATCTTGGGCAGGCGCTCCGGGTTGGCCTTGGCGGACAGGTTAACCCAGTGGTTCAGGTAATCGCCTGCGTCGTAGCCGATGAAGGGCAGCATCGCCATCGGATCCCGGCGGACAACGCCGACGGCACCGGCAGCCGCGGCTGTGGTCTCGGAGGACAGCGTGGAGCCCATGAAGATGCCGTTGGACCAGCTGCGCGCCTCGGTGACCAGCGGGATGGTGGTCTTGCGGCGCCCGCCGAACAGGATCGCGGAAAGCTCCACACCGTCCGGGTTGTAGTACTCCTCGGCCAGCATGTCGATCTGGTCGATCGGCGTGCAGAACCGGGAGTTCGGGTGGGCAGCGGGCTTGTCCGAATCGGGCGTCCAGGAGTTACCCTGCCAGTCGGTCAGGTGTGCGGGCACTTCCTCGGTCATGCCCTCCCACCAAACGCCGCCGTCGTCCGTGAGGGCGACGTTGGTGAAGATGCTGTGGCCCTTGGCGATGGCGCGCATCGCGTTGGGGTTGGTGCCCCAGCCGGTGCCCGGAGCCACGCCGAACAGGCCGGTCTCAGGGTTGACGGCGCGGAGCTCGCCTTCCTTGCCGAACCGCATCCAGGTGATGTCGTCACCGAGGGTTTCGACCTTCCAGCCCTCGATGGTCGGATCCAGCAGGGCGAGGTTGGTCTTGCCGCAGGCCGACGGGAAGGCCGCGGAGACGTAGTAGTTCTTCTTCTCCGGCGAGGTCAGCTTGAGAATGAGCATGTGCTCGGCAAGCCAGCCTTCGTCCCGTGCCATCACCGAGGCGATGCGCAGCGCGTAGCACTTCTTGCCGAGCAGGGCGTTGCCGCCGTAGCCGGAGCCGAAGGACCAGATGGAGCGCTCCTCCGGGAAGTGGACAATCCACTTGTCCGGGTTGCACGGCCACGGGACATCAACCTGGCCGGGGGCCAGCGGGGCGCCCAGGGAGTGCAGGGCGGGGACGAAGAACGCGTTGGTAGCGGTGATCTTGTCCAGAACCTTGGTGCCGATAGTGGCCATGATGCGCATGGAGGCGACAACGTAGGCACTGTCGGTGATTTCGACGCCGAACTTGGGGTCCTCGGCGTCGAGGTGGCCCATCACGAAGGGGATCACGTACATGGTGCGGCCGCGCATGGAGCCGGCGAACAGGCCGCGCAGCTTTTCCTTCATCTGCGCCGGGGCCATCCAGTTGTTGGTGAAGCCTGCGTCGTGTTCCTTCTCGGAGCAGATGAAGGTCTGCTCTTCGACGCGGGCCACGTCGGCGGGGTCAGAGAACGCCGCGAAGGACTTGGGGAAGAGGTCCTCGTTCAGCCGGGTCAGGGTGCCTGCGGCCACGAGCTCGTCAGTGAGCCGCGTGTTCTCCGCTTCCGACCCGTCAACCCAGTAGATCCGGTCCGGCTGAGTCAGTTCAGCCACCTCTTCTACCCATGCCAGCAGACCGGCATGTGTGGTGGGTGCTTTTTCAAGCAACGGCAGTCGCGCCAGATCTCCCATTACGGTTCCCTTCCTCGGGTTCAGTGGTGTGTCCTAAATGCTAGGGCTCGGCAGGGTGCCCATTTCGGGCCCGGACATGGGATGACCAAGCCGGCTCAAATCAAAAACCGCGGAAATTCAAGGAAGTAGCCAGCCGCCAGGCACCCGTTTAGTGACTAAGGTCACATAGACCGGTCTAGTCGGCTGAATTACACCCGCTTCGATTTGTAACTGGGCGCGGCCTCGCGTAAAGTAATTCGAGGTTCGGGGAGCGAGAAGTTCTCCAAGAGCCGAGAATGCGCCCATAGCTCAGCTGGATAGAGCGTCTGTCTACGGAACAGAAGGTCAGGGGTTCGAATCCCTTTGGGCGCACAGAAGAAGAAGATCCGCCCCGGTTCGCCGGGCGGATCTTCTGTTTTAAGCGCCCGCGGTACGCGCAAAGTACAGATGCCAAGCACACGCGCAGAGTACACAGGCACGGTGCACAGCCAGGGGCCGCTAGCGGCCCACTCAGCAGGGATCAGCCCGTGGCCTGGGCGATGATGTCCCGTATTGCGTCGAAATGGGTGCTGAGCCGTTCGGCTGCCAGGGCCTTATCCGCCGAGGCGACAGCCTCATAGATCCCCCTGTGTTGCGCAGCCGTCGCCGGGAGGTCGACGGCGTACGGACCGCCGAGTTCGAGGTGGATGGTGCGGTACACCTTCCAGAAGACATCCATCAGGCTGATCAATAAATCGTTGTTCAGCGGCTCGAAAAGCCGGCGGTGGAACTCCGCGTCGGCCTCGATGAAGGGCTCCCCGGCAGCAGCCAGCGCTTCCATCCGGTGCACGGATTCCTCCACGGCGGCCAGCTGCTCTGCGCTGATCCGGTCCATGGCGGCGCCGACCAGGCCGGATTCGAGCGCTTGCCGGACCTCCACGAGCTGCAGGGCTTCCTCACCGTGATGGCGCAGCGACAGCCGGGCCCGGAACGTGAGCCCGTCAGTCAGGGCTTCGAAATTGCTCGGCGCCACAAACATGCCGAAGCCGTGGCGGATCTCGATGACACCCAGCGCCTGGAGCGCCTTCAGGGACTCCCTCAGCGTGTTGCGGCCGACGCCGAGGGCCGCAGTGAGCTCGCTCTCCGTCGGCAATGGGTCCCCGGGAACAAGGTCGCGCTCAAGGATCAGCTCCAGGATGTCCGACTGAAGTGCCCGGAGCCGGGTCTGGGCACTGAACCTCGCCAGCGGTATGGCCGTGCCTGTTGTCATGTTGCGTGCGGCCATGGCCGCCTCCTCCCCCAAGTATGGTCCCAACAGTAGCGACCGTCCCCCCTCCTGCAAAGGGCCCGGCCCGGCATATTACGCCGGAACCCAGCACCGCCGGCGCCCGGGGCGCCCGCCCGGATCCGGCCAGGGCCCCGGCGTAGGCTGGTGCCATGACAGCACAGCTTCTGCGGGAATTCGATGTCATTGTGATCGGCGCGGGCGCCGTGGGCGAGAACGTGGCGGACCGCGTGGTCCGCGGCGGCCTGACGGCGGTGCTCATCGAGGCGGAGCTGGTAGGCGGCGAGTGCTCGTATTGGGCCTGCATGCCCTCGAAAGCGCTCCTGCGCCCGGGAACCGCACTGCACGGGGCCCAGACTGTCCCGGGAGCCCAGGAAGCCGTCACGCGCACCCTGGATCCGGCAGCCGTCCTGAAGCGCCGGGACTATTTCACCTCGAACTGGCAGGACGACAGCCAGGTCAAGTGGGTGGAGGACACCGGGATCGAGCTGATCCGCGGCCATGGCTGGATCACCGCCCCGCGGCAGGTCGAAGTGGCAGGGCTGGACGGCAACAGCTACGCGCTGACGGCCCGGCACGCCGTCGTGGTCGCCACGGGATCCACCCCCAACCAGCCGCCGGTCGAAGGGCTTCACGACGTCGAGTACTGGACCACCAGGGAGGCGACCTCCGCCCGCGCCGTCCCGGCGCGGCTGGCGGTCCTGGGCGGCGGGGTTGCCGGCGTCGAACTCGCCCAGGCCTACGCCCGCCTTGGTTCGTCCGTGACTCTCGTGGCCCGCGGCAGCCTGTTGGGCGTTTTCCCGGAGCAGGCCGCCGACCTGGTCGCGGCCGGGTTGCGCGCCGACGGCGTCGACCTCCGCCTGCATACAGGGACCCGGAGCGTGCACGAGAACGACGACGGCTCCCTCACTGTCGTGCTCGACGGCGGCCCCAAGGACAACTCTGGCCCGACCCATGGCGCCACGGTGACGGCGGACAAGCTGCTCGTCACCACCGGCCGGCACCCCGCCCTTGAGGGACTCGGCCTGGACAGCGTCGGCCTCCCGGCGCCCGAGGGCGGGACCCTGCGGCTCACTACCGATTCCACCGGACTAGTCCACCAAGCCACCGACAACGAAGTGTCCGGCAACCCGTGGCTCTATGCTGCCGGCGACGCCGCCGGACGGGCCATGCTGACCCACCAGGGCAAGTACGGTGCCCGGGCCACGGGAGACGCCATTGCCGCCCGGGCCAAGGGCGAACTCACCGGCGAGCCGGCACCGTGGAGCCGTTTTGCCCAGACGGCATATGAGCACGCTGTGCCGAATGTGGTGTTCACCGACCCGGAGCTGGCGAATGTCGGCCGGACCATGGCGCAGGCGGAGAAAGACGGTTTCCGGGCCTCTGCCGTGGAGCTTCCCATCCAGGTGGCCGGCTCGTCCCTGCACGCCGAACACTATGAAGGGTGGGCGCAGCTGGTCATCGACGAGGACCGCAGGGTGCTGCTGGGCGCCACGTTCGCCGGCCCGGATGTGGCCGAGCTCCTGCATGCCGCCACGATTGCGGTGGTGGGGGAAGTTCCGCTGGAGCGTCTGTGGCACGCCGTGCCCTCCTATCCGACCATCAGCGAAGTCTGGCTCCGCCTACTGGAGGAATACGGCCTCTGAACCGGCCGGAGCGGCTGCGGCACGTCTGGTTCATCACACCCAACCCATTCTATTTGAACTGACTGGTCAGTTTAGTTAGCCTTGAGTGGACATCGTTCCTGCGAAAGGCCCGCTTTGCTCTGCGTACAACAGCTCTCCGTGACCGGCCGGCGGGATGACCTGCTGCCGCCCACCTCGCTTGAGGCCGCGCGCGGAGACCTCCTGCTGGTCGAAGGTGTCCGCCAGGACCAGCGGACCGCCCTGGCCCTGGCCCTGAGCGGACGTATGAAGCCCTCCGCCGGGATCGTGAGCTGGGACGGAAATACCCGGATCAAAGTGCTCCGGCAGGCGAGCAGCGTGGTCGACTCCCCCGGCGTCAACGAGCCCGAACAGCACCTGAGCGTCCGCGACCTCGTCACCGAGGATCTGGCCCTGGTGCCGCGCCGCCACCGCGGCGCCGCGCGCAGCACGCCCTGGCTAAGGCTCAACAATTTCGAAGACATCGCCGGGCTTTGGACCGAGCAGCTGCCGGCGGGCCGGCGGACCGGGCTCCTCACGGCGCTCGCCCTCGCCAATCCGGACACCGATCTCCTCGTGGTGGACTCCCCCGACCGGCACAGCGGCGATGCCGCCGACTGGCTGCCGCGGCTGCAGGAACTGGCGCACGACGCCGGGCGGCCGCTCGCCGTCGTCACCACCGTCACCCGCATTCCGGACGGCTGGACGGGGCCAGCCGTCGCGATCGGCAATGCCGTCCCGCAAGCTGACCCCGATGCTGACGACGCCGATGCTGATGCAGCCCAGACTCGCGTAGGTCGCCGTCCCGAAACTTTCTTGCCCGAATCCCTCTCACCCGAAACCGAGGACGCAAAGTGACAGTGCTGCGGCTGGCCCGCTCCGAGCTCAAACGAATGACCGGCGGGCTGCTTCCCAAGCTGACCATCCTGGCCCTGGCCCTCGTTCCATTGCTCTACGGCGCCGTGTACCTCTACGCCAACTGGGATCCGTACGGCAAGTTGAACCAGATCGATGCGGCCCTGGTGGTCCAGGACTCCGGTGCAGCGTCCGCCGACGGCACGCGGCTGGAGGCCGGCCGGAAGGTGGCCGAGAGCCTGGTGGACGGCCATGTTTTCAACTGGAAGACGGTCGCCAGCACGGAGGAGGCAGACCAGGGCGTCAGCAACGGCACCTACGCCTTCGCCCTGAAAATCCCGCAGGACTTTTCCGCGAACCTGGTCTCCCCCGGCAGCTTCGACGCCGCCAACCAGGCCATGCTGAACGTCACCACCAACGATGCCAACAACTATCTGCTGAGCACCATCGTGGACAAGCTGACCACCGCGGTGCACACGACGGTCGCCAAGGAGGTGGGCGAGGAGACCGCCAACCAGCTCCTCACCGGATTCGGCACCATACACACGCAGATGCTCAAGGCCTCCGACGGCGCCGGCCAGCTCGCCGACGGCGTCGCCCGGCTTCACGACGGCACCGTGACCCTGCACCAGGGCACCGGCGAACTCACATCCGGCGCCACCGAGCTGTACAACGGCGAAGTCAAGCTCCGGGACGGCGCCACTGCGCTCAGCGCCGGGGCCGGACAGCTCAGCAGCGGCCTCACCCAGCTCAAGGACAAGACGGCAGCCCTGCCCGCCGACGCACAGCGGCTGGCTGACGGCGCCGCCCAGGTGGCCGCGGGCAACGCCGCGCTCAACGCCCAGGTGCAGGCCATTCCCGGACAACTCGCGGCCGCGGAACAAGCCGCGCAGCAGGCCGCCGCGCAGGCCCAGCGGAGCAGGGTCGTGGCGTCCACGGCCCGCCTGGTCGCCGCCGGCGTCCTCAGCCAGGAGCAGGCCGACAAGGTGGTTGCCGACGTCGACGCCACTCCGGCCCCGCCGGCGGCTTCTGCCGTGGCTTCTCCCTCCGGCACCAAGCTGCAGGCTGCCGCCGCCCAGGTCCAGAAGCTGGCCGACGGTTCCGCCGCCGTCAGCGCCGGCGCCTCACAACTGGCCGGCGCCGCGCCCGCCCTCAGCGACGCCGTCGCCAAGGCCTCCGCCGGGGCGGACCAGCTCGCCGGCGGTTCGGCGGCCCTCGCTGCCGGCCAGCAGAACGCCGTCGACGGTGCCGGCAAGCTCGTGCAGGGAGCCCAGAAACTCGACGACGGCGCGGCGCAGCTGGAGAGCGGCGCGGCGACGGCCTCCGACGGCGCGGGAACGCTCGCCGCGGAACTCGCCCAGGGCGCCGGGAAGGTCCCCAACCCCGACGACGCCCAGAAGGACAGCCTCTCCAAGGTCATGGCGGATCCAGTCGCCGTCAGCAATGTTTCGCAGGCCAAGGCTGGGTCCTACGGCGCCGGACTTGCGCCGTTCTTCCTGACGCTGTCCCTGTGGATCGGCATCTTCATGCTGGTGCAGGCGATGCGCCCGGTCACCCAGCGCGCGCTGG
This sequence comes from Arthrobacter sp. P1_B3, assembly GCF_056406615.1. Classification (NCBI taxonomy): domain Bacteria; kingdom Bacillati; phylum Actinomycetota; class Actinomycetes; order Micrococcales; family Micrococcaceae; genus Arthrobacter; species Arthrobacter sp. P1_B3. Next base: position 131,655 of record NZ_JBFTZV010000012.1, read on the forward strand.
CCTCCAATGCACCGGCCTGGAAGATCGCTGCCGGCGGCTGGCTTCCGTTCCTGGCGGTGTCCGCCGTGCAGGCCAGCCTGCTGACCCTGGTGGTGGACGTGGGGCTCGGACTGAACCCCGCCCACCCGGTGCTCATGTGGTTCCTCATGCTGGCGGCCGCGATGGCGTTCAGCGCAATCATCCAGGGCGTGGTTGCGCTGCTTGGTTCGCCCGGCAAGCTCGTGGTGCTGATCCTGCTGGTGCTGCAGCTGGTCTCCTCCGGCGGCACGTTCCCGTGGCAGACCACGCCCGAGCCGCTGCACGTGGTGCACCAGATCCTGCCGATGGGCTACGTGGTCAGCGGCATGCGGCACCTGATCTACGGCGCTGACCTGGCCATCATCCTGCCCACCATGCTGGGGCTGGTTGGCTACACTTTGCTGGGACTGGCAATGTCAACCGTTGCCGCCCGGAAGAACAAATACTGGACCCCCAAGACGCTGAAACCGGAGATCGCCGTATGACCACCAGCCAAAGCGGCGGCAGCGCGGCAGGTCCCGGGGACGCGGAGAAAAAGCTCCGGCCCGCCCGCACCAACGCCACGAAGCAGAAACTGTTCGAGGCGTCCATGGAACTGATCGGAGAGCGCGGCGCGGCGGGCGTGACGGTGGACGAGATCGCCACGGCGGCCGGGGTGTCCAAGGGCACGGTGTATTACAACTTTGGCAGCAAGTCGGACCTGATTGCCCAGCTGCTGCGCCACGGCGTGGACATCCTCATGGCACGGCTCCTGAGCGTCCGGGACGACTCCGCCGATCCCCTCGCCGCCATGGAGGAGATGATCGGCCAGGCCATGGACTTCATGGCCGAGTACCCGTCCTTCGCCCGGCTTTGGGTCAGCGAAAACTGGCGCACTCCCAGTGAATGGCAGGACACCTTCGCAGAGCTCCGCGCGCGCCTGCTCGCGGTGATCGGCTCTGCCATCGATGGTGTCGCCGCCGCCTATCCCGTGGATCCCGGTGTATCCCGGGGCAGCCTCGAAACGGCAATCTTTGGGGCCTGTTTCGTGGTGGGCCTGGACCGCCAGACGTACAACCCGGAGCGGACCAGGGAGCAGAGTGTGGCCGCAATTATGGCCTCCATGCGCGGCTACGTCGTGAAGCAGCCGCCCACTCAGGCATGATTGTTCACATGCGTCACATGGGTACCAACGGGAAGATCGCCATCGGAGCGTTCCTCGCCGCCCTGGGACTTTTGGTCCTGACCGGAATCACCCTGCACGAGTGGGTGCTGGTGTGGTTCGTCGGGGCTGCCGCCACGGCCTATGTGGCCTGTGTGGCGGAGGTGGTGGTCCGGCGCCGGCACAAGACCCTGGCCGCGAGCGGGGTCGGCAGCATCCTCTTCATCGCGTTCGGGATCGCATTCCTGCGCCAGTGGGGACTGGCCTTCAACCCCGATCCCGACGCCCTGTCCACGCACGTCGATTCCGAGCATCCGGATCTGTACTTCTATCTGGCCGCGGCCGCCGGAGCCGTCACGTTGCTGTTGCTGTTTGCCGGCACTGTCCTGCCCGGCAAGAGCCGCGGCCGGCGTTCCCCGGGCCGGGCTCCGCGACGCCGCCCGGCGCCTGCCGCACGAGG
>NZ_JBFTZV010000013.1:0-122493 GCF_056406615.1 Arthrobacter sp. P1_B3
AAGCTCGCTTCGAGATGAGATTTCCATACACCTTGTGTGTGAGAGGCCCCCAGCCAGACCACTGGGTTGATAGGCCGGATGTGGAAGCGAGGACTAACGACTCGTGAAGCTGACCGGTACTAATAGGCCGATAACTTACACCACACACCCATCCCGTGAACGGATTCAAAAGACGTTCACACCCCGGGAAGGGTACAAAGAAACAAGACTGCTTGCGTCCACTATGTGGTTCCCAAACAACAAACCCGTTGCTTGAGAACCGACAACAAAATAACAACACCACAGATGTTGTAACCACCAGATTTCCCACCCCCACGCCACCAGGCGCCGGCGGGTACGGGACACAGGGTTACGGCGGTCATAGCGTGGGGGAAACGCCCGGTCCCATCCCGAACCCGGAAGCTAAGACCCACAGCGCCGATGGTACTGCACCCGGGAGGGTGTGGGAGAGTAGGTCACCGCCGGAACACCATTCACGGTCGAGGACCCCCAACCACAGGTTGGGGGTCCTCCCGCATTTAACCCCACAACACAAAACCAGCTGCCGGACCACCGGGCCAGGCCGCCTGTGAGGCCGCCCCGGCCCTCTGTTCAGACGGCGGAAAGTCCGCCGGCGAGGACCGCAGTGGATCTGCCTGAATCGGCCCCGGCGAAGGGGCGTCCGCTCTCGGCGCAATTTGGCCGCGATCGGCGTCGATTCCAGTGATTTTCCCCAAAAAACGCCGAAAACACGCGGAATTTGCCACCTCTGAGGCGCCAAGCTGGTAAGTTTTCGAACAGTGGTTTGTACGCATGCCGTGTGCAGGCTCCAAAAATCATGACCGTCCAGGAGGACATAAATGGCTAAGAACCGTAGTGAACTTGTTGCAGAGGTCGCAGGCAAGGCCGGCACCAGCCAGGCAGCAGTCAACTCCGTGCTCGACGCACTGTTCGAGGTCTTCGAGACCTCTGTCGCCGCGGGCGAAAAGATCACCATCCCGGGCTGGCTCGCAGTGGAGCGCACCGACCGTGCAGCTCGCACCGGCCGCAACCCGCAGACTGGCGAGACCATCCAGATTGCCGCTGGCCACAGCGTCAAGCTGACCGCCGGCTCCAAGCTGAAGGCTGCAGTCGCCAAGAAGAAGTAGTCTTCTTCGCAGGCTTGAAAGGAGCGGCAACCCTCGGGTCGCCGCTCCTTTTGGGTTCCCGGCCGTCTCCCGCCCCATCAGCGCCCGGTCGCCTGGACCGACCCCCAAGGCCGAACCGTTGGGGGCCGATTCGCTGAGCAGGACGGCGTAGCGGACAATGGAGGTGTGCCTTCCGCAGCAAATCCCACGCCCACAACCGCAGCGCCCGTTCCCCCCGGGGACACACGCGGCCCTGGCCAAGGTCCTGGCGGCATTGCCCGGCCGTGGCTGATAGCCGGCCTCAGCGCGTTGTTCGTGGGCCTGTCCGTGGCACTCATCTTTTCCGGCGCGGCAGCCGCCCGCGAGGTCTCGGATCCGGGTGCGCTGGTGCGCTGGGGGCTGCCGGTGACCAAAGCGGTCCACAACGTCGCCGTGGCCACCGTGATCGGCGGCCTGATCTTCGCCGTCGCGATCCTCCCGCGGAACCGGAGCGGCTCCCGGACCAAGGAGCAGGACGGCCCGGAACATCCGGCCTTCACCCGGGCGCTGGCCGTGGCCGCCGCGGCCGGCGCCGTCTGGACGCTCTCCGCGATCTCCGTGCTGGTCCTGGGCTATGCGGACATTGCAGGGCAGGGCATCTCCGGGGATCCGGAATTCACCCGCTCCCTCGTGTACTTCATGACGGACATCGAAACGGGACGTGCCTGGCTGGCTGTCGTGATCATCGCGGCCGTCGTCACCACAGCCCTTTTCGGCGTGCGATCCCGAGGCGGCCTGGCACTGACCCTGCTCCTTTCGCTGATCGGGCTGGTCCCCGCCGCCCTGATCGGGCACTCCTCAAGCTCCAGCGACCACGAGGGCGCCATCAACTCGCTCGGCCTGCACCTGGTGGGCGTATCGGCCTGGGTGGGCGGCATCATCATGCTGGCGATCCTTTCCGGCGTCCTGACCGGCACCGGCGCCGGCGGGCGCACCTCAGGTGCGTCCGCGCGCACCGCAGACATCACCGAGCCGACCCTGCGCCGGTTCTCGTCCCTTGCGGGTTTTGCCTTCGTTCTGGTCTTCGCCTCAGGGGTGATCAACGCCAGCATCCGCCTCACCACCTGGGCAGACCTCTTCGGGTCGGCCTACGGGCAACTGATTCTCGCCAAGACGGCGGCAGTCCTTGTGCTGGGCGGCATCGGGCTCATGCACCGCCGCTGGGTTATCCCGCAGCTGGGCAACCGAGGCATGGGCAGGTCCGCGCGCCAAGTGCTGTGGCAGCTGGTTATCGTCGAACTGATCATCATGGGAGCGACGTCCGGGATCGCCGTGGCGCTGGGACGCTCTGCCCCGCCGCAGCCCACCACCTTCGCCCCCGACGCGTCGCCGGCCTTCATCCTCTCCGGCTACGAGCTCCCGCCGCAACTGACCCCGGAACGATGGCTCACCGAGTGGCGGCTCGACTGGCTCTGGGTCGCCGTCGCGGCCTTTGCCCTGGTGTCCTACGCCCTCGGAGTCCGGAAGGTGCTGCAACGGGGCGACTCGTGGCCCTGGTTCCGGACGGTCAACTGGGTGATCGGACTCGTGGTCCTCACCTACGTGACCTCGGGGCCGCCGTCGGTCTACGGCAGGGTGCTGTTTTCCGCGCACATGGTGGACCACATGGCCCTGACCATGGTGGCCCCCATCTTCCTGGTCCTAGGCGCCCCGGTGACGCTGGCGCTCCGGGCGCTCACCCCGCGGCGCGACAGTTCGCGCGGACCGCGCGAGTGGCTGATGATCTTCATCCACTCCAAGTTCTCGCAACTGGTGACCCATCCGCTGTTCGCGGCCGCCAACTTCGCCGGCTCCATCGTGCTCTTTTACTACTCGGACGCGTTCGGCTACGCGATGCGGGACCACGTGGGCCACGAGCTCATGAACCTGCACTTCGCCCTCACCGGCTACATCTTCGTGCTCACCATGATCGGCACCGATCCGCTGCCGCGCCGCGCACCGTACCCCATGCGGCTGCTGCTCCTGCTGGCCACCATGGGCTTCCACGCGTTCTTCGGCGTCGCCATCATGGGAGGCACGGGGCTGCTGGCCGCGGACTACTTCGGCAACCTGGGGCGGACGTGGGGCCCCTCGGCCCTGCTGGACCAGCAGATGGGTGGCGCTGTGGCCTGGGGCATCGGCGAAGTGCCCACCCTGCTGGTGGCGATTGGCGTCGCCGTCATGTGGTCCCGTTCCGACGCGCGCGAGTCCAAACGCACCGACCGGGCGGCGGACAGGAATAACGACGCCGATCTCGCTGCTTACAACGATATGTTTGCCAAGCTGGCCGAGCGCGACGCCAGGCTTGCCGAACGCAATTCAAAGCTGGAAGGACGCTCATGACCGAAACCGTACGCACCCATCTCCGGGTCCGGGCCTCCGAACTTGTCGGCCGCAACTGGCTGAACACCGGTGGCAAGTCCCTGGACCTCGAATCCCTGCGCGGCAAGATCGTGCTGCTGGACTTCTGGACGTTCTGCTGCATCAACTGCCTGCACGTCCTGGACGAACTCCGTCCGCTCGAGCAGCAGTACTCGGATGTCCTGGTGACCGTCGGCGTGCATTCGCCCAAGTTCGAGCACGAGGCCGATCCCGTGGCACTGGCGGCCGCCGTGGAGCGCTACGAGATCCGCCACCCGGTCCTCGACGACCCCGAATTGGACACGTGGAAGGCCTACACGGCCCGGGCGTGGCCCACCCTGGTGGTCATCGATCCCGAGGGCTACATCGTGGCGCACCTCTCCGGTGAAGGCCACGCGGACGGCCTCGCCGTGCTGATCCCCGAACTGATCGCCGAGCATGAGGCAAGGGGCACCCTGCACCGCGGCGACGGCCCCTATGTGGCGCCGGAACCGACGTCGGGCACGCTGCGCTTCCCGGGCAAGGCCCTGTTCCTGCCCGACGGCCGTGGCGTCGGAAGCGCCGGGGACGGCTCGTGGCTGGTGACCGACACCGGCCATCACCGGCTCGTGGAACTCTCCACCGATTTTGAGACGGTGCTGGCCACGTACGGCTCAGGTGAAAAGGGCCACGCCGACGGCAACGCAGCGACCGCCCGGTTCAATGAACCGCAGGGCCTGGTGCTGCTGCCCGAGGACGTCGCCGCGGACGCCGGCTACGACGTCGTGATTGCCGACTCCGTGAACCACCGGCTCCGCGGACTGTCCCTCTCGGACGGAACCGTCCGGACGCTGGCCGGCAACGGCGTGCAGCGGCTGCTGGAAACCGGCCCGGCCCGTGTGAACGAGGAAGGCGCCGCCTACGGTACCCGGCTCGAGGCGGATCCGCTTGGGGTGTCCCTGAGTTCGCCGTGGGATGTCGTCTGGTCCAGCAAACTCAACGCCGTGGTGGTGGCGATGGCTGGGGTGCACCAGATCTTCAGTTTCGAGCCGACCTCCGGCGCCGTAAAGATCATCGCCGGCAACGGCCTCGAAGGTCTCCTGGACGGCCCGGCCGCTGAAGCCTGGTTCGCCCAGTCCTCCGGTCTCGCCGAAGACGCCGACGGCAACATCTGGGTGGCTGACTCCGAGACCTCCGCTTTGCGCAAACTCGTGATTAGCGACGCCGGCAGCATCACCGTCGAGTCGGCCGTGGGCAAGGGCCTGTTCGACTTCGGCTTCCGCGACGGCCCCGCCGCAGAGGCGCGGCTGCAGCACCCGCTCGGCGTGACGGTGCTCCCTGACGGCTCGGTGGCCATCGCGGACACGTACAACGGCGCAGTGCGCCGCTACGACCCGGCAACGGGCACGGTGTCCACACTGGCGCGCGGACTGTCCGAGCCCTCGGACGTGATTGTGGACCACACCCAGGTCGCCGGATCTGAGCCGTTGCTGGTGGTGGTCGAGGCCAACAAGCACCAGCTGGTGTACGTGCCCATCCCGAAGGAAGCGCAGCAGGTGGACGAGGGCGCTGCGCAGACCCACCGGCCCAAGAGCCCCGTGGCGCCCGGGCCGCTCGAACTGGCGGTGCGCTTCACGGCGCCCACCGGGCAGAAGCTGGACGACCGGTGGGGCGATCCCACCCAGTTGAAGATATCGTCCACACCGCCCGAACTGCTGGTTTCCGGCGGCGGGACGTCCGTGGGGCTCCTCCGCACACTGGAGCTTTCCTCCGACGTTGCCGAAGGCGTCCTGCACATCACCGCCCGCGCGGCGGCGTGTGACGGACCCGAAGACGCCGACGGCGAGATCCCGGACCACGCGGCCTGCCACCTGTACCAGCAGGACTGGGGAATCCCCGTGCTCCTGCAGGCCGACGGCGACACCGAGCTGGTCCTGGACCTGCGCGGAATGGACTGACCCGCTGCACCGCTGCTCATCAAAAGGCTGCTGTCCGTGACCTCACGTCACGGACAGCAGCCTTTTGGCTTTCAATGGTGGCGGAGGTCCTGGCGGTTCTCTCGGATGGCCCAAAGTCTGCCCTGCGTGACGGGAAGAGACGCTGCGGCGGGGAATCCCCCGGTTCTAGTAGTTAACCGGGTCTAGTAGTTGAGCTGCGGCGTGAGCTTGACGGTGTCGCCGTCGATGTCCAGGCGGGTCGTGAAGCTGAAATCGTGTACCGAGTTGATGTCGGACACGGCGCCGGTGAACAGGTCCACCTGGCGGGCCTTGATCCGGGCCTTGCCGTCCAGGGGCGCCACCACCCAGCGGCCGCCGAACGGCTCGATGCTGACGGTCGGGTAGTCCGTAATGCTCCAGTCGATGGTTCCGTCCATCACGCGGTTGTTGGTGGCGTGGTAGAACGGGCAGTCGGGCTGCAGCATCTGCTGCTTGTCGGCCTCGTCGGCGCAGGAGTCCAGGAACTCCTTGACCTTGCCGCTCACGGCCTCCTTCAGGGCACCTGTGGCCTCGGTCAGCAGGTTCAGCGAGGCCGGGCGCGCGTCCCCGCCCGCCACGGTGGCCCGGCTGGCCGGGGCGGAGAAGTACTGGCCGTTCAGCGCGGCCTCGTACTCGCCGGGGTAGAAGACAGCGAAGGAGTTGCGGCCGTTGGGCATGTTCACCGGTACCCCGTTGAGGGTGGCCTCGCTGGAGTTGACCACAGTGACGTCCAGGACGGGCAGCGCGGAGGGGACGAAAGACCATTTGTGGAAGAACAGCCACTCGGTGCCGGAGCGCTCCAGCAGGAACTCGGCGTGCAACTGGCTGCCGTCGATCGTGTAGTCCATGGGCACCATGACCTGATTCGCGCCGCGTTCCTCAGCGCCACCAAGCTTGACGTCGGAGATGCGGGCGGCCGCGGTTTGCAGTGCGGTTCCGTCGAGCATCGCCGGGTTGCTTTGCGGCACGGAGGCGCGCAACAGGCCCAGCGCCTTTTCGCCATCGCCCTTTTGCAGGGCGCTGAGATATTCGCGGACCGGCTGCTGGGGCCCGGCAACGGAGTCGTTCACCAGGTTGATGGACACGATGGCCCCGGCCACGGCAAGCATCAGTCCGAGCAGCCACACTGCCGCGATTTTGACCAACGCCTGACTCATCTGCACGATTCTTACGTTACCTGCACCCCACAGGAATCCCTGTGTCAAGGTGCGCATCTGTGACGCGGAGCATGGCGGGCCAAGACCATTCGGTGGGATGCCCCCGTGGTCATCCCTAGCGCCGGCGGCGCTTCGAGGAAGTGCCGAAGACGCCGCGGAGCAGCTCCCTGCCGAGTTGGGTTCCCAGCGAGCGGGCCATGCTCTTGAGGCCTCCGCCGAGGGCCCCCGCGAGGTCGCCACCGATCCCACCGCCGGCGATGCCGCCGCCGTCCGTCGGCTGCGCCGGCCGTGGGGCCCGCCGTTCAGGCGCGTTCGCGTGTTCGGGCGTCCCCGGCGCCGGCGCTGGACGGCTGCTGGGACGGCCAAGGATTTCTTCCTCGATCCGTCGGGCTTCGGCATCGATGGCGTTGGCGTCCAAGCTGCCGCCCTGGTCCGCGCCGCCTTGGCCCGCGCCGCCCTGGTGCGCGGTCCCGGCGGCCGGTCCGGTGGGGGCAGCGCCCTTCCCGGCGATCTTCTCGTAGGCCGAGATGTTGTCGACCGCGGTGCCGTACTTGGGCAGGAGCGCGGAGGCGGCGACGGTGCTGGAGATCAGGGCGTCGGTGCTGGGCCCCATCACGGATTCCGGGGCGCGGAGCCGGGTCAGTGCCACGGGAGTTGGCGCGCCCTTCTCATTCAGGACGGTGATAACGGCCTCGCCGATGCCGGCGGTGGTGAGGGTCTCCTCTAGGTCGTAGTCGCTGGTCGGGAAGGTGGAGACGGTGGCCCGGAGGGCCTTGGCATCCTCCGGGGTATAGGCGCGGAGGGCGTGCTGTACCCGGTTTGCCAGCTGGCCGAGGACGTCGGCGGGGACATCCTTGGGGGTCTGCGTCACGAAGAAGATGCCGACGCCCTTGGACCGGATGAGCCGGACGGTGGTGGTGATGGCGTCGAGGAAGGCCTTGGAGGCGCCGTTGAACAGCAGATGCGCCTCATCCAGGAAGAACACCAGCTTGGGCTTGTCGAGGTCCCCGGCCTCCGGCAGGTCCTCGAAGAGGTCGGCGAGCAGCCACATCAGGAACGTCGAGAAGAGCATGGGCTTGGTCTGCAGCGTGGGTAGCTCCAGGCAGCTGACCACGCCGCGGCCGTCCGGCGCGGTACGCAGCAGTTCGGCGGTGTCGAACTCGGGTTCGCCGAAGAACGTCTCCATGCCCTGCGCCTCAAGCGTGATCAGTTCGCGCAGGATCACACCGGCGGTTGCCTTGGAGAGGCCGCCGAGTTCCTCAAGCTCGTCCTTGCCCTCGGCGGAGGTCAGGAACTGGATGACGGCCCGCAGGTCCTTGAGGTCGATCAGTTCCAGGTTGTTCTTGTCCGCGAAATGGAAGACGAGCTGCAGGCTGGATTCCTGGGTTTCGTTCAGGTCCATGACCCGGGAGAGCAGGATGGGGCCGAAGGAGGTAATGGTGGCGCGGACCGGGATGCCCTGGCCGTCGCCGCCGAGGGCCAGGAACTCCACCGGGAAGGTCTTGCCGGCCCACGCCTGGCCGATGCTCTCCGTGCGGGTCCGGAGTTTGTCGCTGCCCGTGGCCGCCGTGGCCAGCCCGGAGAGGTCGCCTTTGATGTCGGCAAGGAACACGGGCACGCCCGCCGTGGAGAGCTGTTCGGCCATCATGTGCAGCGTGACGGTCTTGCCGGTGCCTGTCGCCCCGGCCACGAGGCCGTGCCGGTTCATCATCGCGAGCGGCAGCCGGACGGGGGCGTCCTTGTGGAGTTCGCCATCGACGATCGCCGCACCGAGTTCGATCGTGGGGCCGTCCAGGGTGTAGCCCTTCTGGATCGTGGCGACTTTATCTGCAGTGGATTTGATGGCCATGCGGTTAGCTTAGCCGGGTCCGGGGTTCCCGGACCCGGCTAAGACTGGCCTATTCCGCGGGACGCGCACACCGACTGTGCCGCCCCATCGATGCCGTGCCGGCGGCCCATCGACGCCGTGACGGAATTACGCCACCGATTAGCGTTTCTGCGATTCTGCCTTAGACTGTGGCATGCCCAACTCGTTCCCGCGCATCGTACTGGCCTTTGTTGTGACCCTCGGCCTTGTCCTCTTGGGCGGAAGCCCCGCCTCGGCCGTCACGGCCAGCACCTCGGGACCCGGAATCGATGTGTCCTGGCCGCAGTGCGGCAGGACCCTGCCAAAGCAGCCCGCCTTCGCAATCGTCGGCGTCAACTACGGCCTGGCCAACAACACGAACCCGTGCCTGGCAAGCCAGCTGGCCTGGGCGAAGACCGCAAAGTCCCCCGCAGCGACAGCGCAGCCCAGAGTGGCCCTGTACGTGAACACCGCCAACCCCGGCCGGCAGGGGTCATGGTGGCCCACGTCGAACACCTACAACGGGGTGAAGGTCACCAACCCCTACGGCAACTGCGCCCTGGGGTCGTTCAAAGCCTGCTCCTACATGTACGGGTGGGCCAAGGCGTCCGACGACGCCAGGCGCCGCGGGGTCAGCAACCCGCAGTCCTACCTCTGGTGGCTGGATGTGGAAACGGAAAACACCTGGCAGGCAGACACGGCCGCCAACGTCGCCGTCCTGGAAGGCATGACCGCCTACTTCAAGAGGATCGGCGCGCGCGTGGGCCTCTACTCCACTGGCTACCAGTGGGGGAAGATCGCCGGATCCGTGAAGTTCACCAGCCCGCTGGCAGGACTGCCGAGCTGGCTCGCTGGAGCGGGATCGGCGGCCGGCGCCAAGCAGAACTGCGCCCTGCCCGGGCTCACCCCGCGCAGCCGCGTCTCGATGACGCAGTACATCTCCGGCGGCCTCGACTACAACTACTCCTGCAGCTGATCCCGCTGAACCGCTGAAGCAGACGCTGAAGTAGAAGCAGAAGCTGGCAAGAAGCAGTCGGCCCAGCTGGGGGTGGGCTGTCCGCGCGGTCCAGAATCATGTGCAGAAATATGTGCAGAAATATCCCGGGGGCCGCCGTCGTTGATGCCAGTGTGCCCGCGCCGGAAACCCGGCGCCGCCCAGGACCGCAGTTCCAAACTCCGGCCCGCACACTGCTCCGCTACGAAAGGCCGGCTTTTCCGTGACTGTTCCGCTTTCCATTCTTGACCTTGCAACCATCGGCCCGGGCCAGACGGCGGCGGAGAGCTTCGCCGGAAGCGTGGCCATGGCGCAGCTCGCCGAGGACCGGGGCTACCGGCGGATCTGGTACGCCGAGCACCACAACATGTCCGCGATCGCCTCTTCCGCCACGAGCGTGCTGATCGCCCACGTCGCGGCCCACACCTCCAGCATTCGGCTCGGCGCCGGGGGCGTGATGCTGCCCAACCACTCGCCGCTGACCATCGCGGAACAGTTCGGCACGCTCGAAACGCTGCACCCGGGAAGGATCGACCTCGGGCTGGGCCGGGCGCCCGGCAGCGACCAGAACACCATGCGCGCCCTGCGCCGCGATCCGATGTCGGCAGACAGCTTCCCGCAGGACGTCCTGGAGCTCCAGGGCTACCTGACCGGCCCCACCCGCATCCAGGGCGTGGAGGCCACCCCGGGCAAAGGCACCAACGTGCCGCTGTACATCCTGGGCTCGTCCCTGTTCGGCGCCAGGCTGGCCGCCCAGCTGGGCCTGCCCTACGCCTTCGCCTCGCACTTCGCGCCCAACGCGCTGCAGGACGCGGTGGCCGTCTACCGCCGCGAGTTCCGGCCCTCTGCGCAGCTCGACGCCCCGCATGTGATCGCCGGCGTCAATGTCGTTGCCGCGGATACGGCCGCGGAGGCGCAGGCGATGTTCCAGGCCACCAAGCGGGCCAGGGTCTCCCTGTTCTTCGGCAATGGCCGTGTGTTCAGCGACGACGAGGCGGACATGATCCTGGACTCGCCCCAGGGCCAGCACGTGGCGCAGATGATGAAGTACTCCGCTGTGGGCACTCCCGATGCCGTCCTGGCGTACCTCGAGGAGTTCACGGGGCACGCCGACGCGGACGAACTGATCGTGGCGCATCAGAGCACCGGCACCGAGGCCCGGCTCCGTTCCGTGGACCTTCTGGCCGACGCCGCCCAGCTCGTGCGGGCCTAAGAGCCTGCGCGCCCAACTGCCTGCGGGTCTCACGGCGGCCCGGGCTACAGTTCCCGGCGGGCGCCCTCGGACGCGGTGACGGGGAAGATGTGCGGGGCCGTGAACCCGGCACGGGCGAAGTCGCGTGCAATGCCCCCGGCCACGTCGCCGGCGTCGTCGCTCCGGACCAGGGCGAGGGCGGCCCCGCCGAAGCCGCCGCCGGTCATGCGCGCTCCGATGGCGCCCAATTCCTGCGCGCCGGCCACGGCGAGGTCGAGCTCGGGCGTGGAGATCTCGAAGTCGTCGCGCATGGACAGGTGCGACTCGTTGAGGAACGGCCCGATGGCGGCCGCGCCGGAGGTCCGCAGCGCCGCGACGGTGTCCAGCACCCGCTGGTTTTCCGTGATGATGTGGCGGACCCGGCGGTAGGTCTGTCCGTCGAGCTGTGCTGCGGCGCGGGGGAGATCATCCGGGCCCAGTGCCCGCAGGCTGCCGACGCCCAGGCGGCGGGCACCGTCCTCGCAGGACCGGCGGCGGCTGGCATAGCCGCCGTCGGCATGGGAATGGCTGGTGCGGGTGTCGATCACCAGGAGCCCTACGCCGGCACCGGCGAAGCCCAGGGCAACGGTCTCGGTCACCAGGCTCTGGCAGTCGAGCAGGATGCCATGATCCGGTTCGCCCAGGAGCGAGGCCGACTGGTCCATGATGCCGGTGGGTGCGCCGACCACCCTGTTCTCGGCCAGCTGGCCGATCCGGGCTAGTTCCTGCCTGTCCAGCCCCAACTCCCAGAGATCGTTCAGGGCCAGGGCCACGGCGCATTCGACGGCGGCGGAGGAGGACAGCCCGGCGCCGGCCGGAACATCCGAGGTCAGCGCCAGGTCCAGGCCGGACATCCGCGAGGCACCCCCGGAACCGGCGCCGTCGGGCGCGCCGGCAGCCGCCGCGCGGGACATCGCCCAGGCCACACCCAGGGGGTAGGCGGCCCAGCCGGTCAGGGCATCTGGGTCCAAGTCCTCGAGGCTCACCTCCATCATGCCGGGGAAAGAGCTGCTTGTGACCCTGAGCAAGCGGTCTGCACGGGCGCGGGCCGCTACCGTGGTGCGCTTGTCGATCGCGATCGGCAACGCGAAGCCGTCGTTGTAATCCGTGTGCTCGCCGATCAGGTTGACCCGCCCGGGCGCCGACCACAAGCCGTCCGGCACGCCGCCGAACTGGCTGGAAAAGTACTCGCTTCCCAGTTGAAGGACCTCATTCATGGCTGGGCGGCTTCCTGTTCTGTTGCTGGCAGTTCTGTGCGGAATGGCTCGAGCCCTGCCGTAGGCGGTGGTGGCGATGCCTTTTCCATGGCCTCGCGGAGCCGGGCGGCAGCCGTTTCCGGCGGGATGTCCGCGATGAATGCGCCCATCGCGGCCTCCGAGCCTGCCAGGTACTTGAGCTTGTCCTCCTCCCGGCGGGGCGAGGTCAGCTGCAGCATGAGCCGGATGTCGTCGCGGTGGGCGTGGACGGGAGCCTGGTGCCACGCCGAAATGTACGGAGTGGGCGTGTCGTAGAGGGCATCGACGCCGCGCAGGAGCCGGCCGTACAGCCGGGAGAACTCATCGCGTTCCTCGCCTGTGGTGGCGGCGAGGTCCGGGACGTGCCGGTGCGGGAGGATATGGACTTCCAGCGGCCAGCGCGCGGCAAACGGGACAAACGCCGTCCAGTGCTCGCCCTGGAGCAGCACCCGCTCGGATTTCTGCTCGAAACTGAGGATGTCCTGGAACAGCGAGCCGCCGTAGCTCTCGATCGTGCGGACCAGCTGGGCCGTACGGGGCGTGATATACGGGTAGGCGTAAATCTGTCCGTGCGGGTGGTGCAGCGTCACGCCGATCGCTTCGCCGCGGTTCTCGAACGGAAAAACCTGTTCGACGCCGGGCAGCGCGGACAGCGCGGCCGTCCGGTCCGCCCAGGCTTCCACTACGGTGCGCATCCGGGACAGGGGCAGCCCCGCCAGGGACCCGGTGTGTTCGGGGGAGAAGCACACCACTTCGCACCGGCCCACAGACTGCCGGCTGCGCCCCAGCCCCACCAGGGCGAGCTCGTCCAGGCCCTCCGGCGCGCCGGCTCCCGCCAGGTCCGGTCCGAAGGACGGGGACTTGTTTTCGAAGACGGCGACGTCATAGAGGCTCGGAATCTCCGAGGGATTCTCCGGCGACGCCGGGGCCAGCGGGTCCAGGTGCGAGGGCGGCAGGACCACCCGGTTCTGCCGGGCGGCCGCGATCGAAATCCACTCCCCGGTCAGGACGTCCTGGCGCATGGTGGCGGTAGGCGGACGGAGCGCCGGCTCGCGGAGATCGTCCCCCCGGTCCGGGGGCAGGACGGTATCGGCATCATCGAAGTAGATGATGTCCCGGCCGTCGGAGAGCTTATAGGAGCGCTTCGTAATCTGGCCCATGGTCAGGAGTTCCTTACGGGGTGGCCGCCGGTTGCGGCTGGAACGGCGGCTGGAACGGCGGCGGTGACGCGGCGGATAGCCAGCAGCAGCCCGTGCTCCGGGTTTAGGACAGGCATGGGGAGGCCGGACTCCGCCAGGAACCGTCCGGTCGCCTCGACGCCGCCCGCAAGCCACGCCGGAGACACCGTCTGCAGGAACGCTCGCCTGTCATCGGCCGCCGGGTAGACCGCCTCCACCCGGTACGCGGCATCCGGCAGCAGCCCTGGCAGGCAGACCCGCCCCGGGACTTCGGCGAACGACGTCGCCACGGACACCAGGGCGAAGAGGGCCTCCCCGCCGTCATTGGACACGACGCCGTGGAGCCGGAGGGCCGGATCAGGCTCGTCCGCCCGTACCATCCGCCCGCTGTGCAGCAGGGGCCGGTACTGCTTGAACAGCGCGATCGCCCCGGCAAGCTCGCTGCGCTCGGAATCGGCGAGGTGCCGGACATCCCATTCGAGGCCGAAGTGGCCAAACATCGCGGTGATCGCCCGGAAGGAGAGGTCGTGCGTTCGCGCGGTGGTGTGGCTCGTGGTGGGTCCGATGTGCGATCCGACGAGCTCCGGCGGCACCACCACACCGGTCCAGCGCTGGATGGTCTGCCGTTCCAGGGCATCGTTGCAGTCCGAGGCCCAGATCCGGTCGGTGCGTTCCAGGATTCCGAGGTCCACGCGGGCGCCCCCGGAGGAGCAACTTTCAATCTCGACGTCCGGGTGGGCCAGGCGCAGCTCGTCGAGGAGCCGGTAAACGGCCCGCGTCTGGGCGTGCACGGAGGGGCGCCCGGCGTGGCCCATTTCGGTCAGGTCCCGGTTCTGGTCCCATTTCAGGTAGCTGATCCGGTATTCGCTCAACAGGGCATCGAGCCTGTCGAAAATGTACTGCCAGGCCTCCGGATTGACGAGGTCGAGGACCTGCTGGTGCCGCCACCGTTCCGGCAGCCGGCCGGCCGGGCTGCCCCCGCCGCTAGCGCTGCCGCCGGCGGCAGGGCTGCCCCCGGCGGTCCGCGGTACCGGAGCGGCGATCCAGTCCGGGTGGGCGCGGGCCAGGTCGGAGTCTTCGTTGACCATTTCGGGTTCCACCCAGAGACCGAATTCCATGCCGTGGCCGGTCACCGCGTCGATCAGCGGGGCCAGGCCACCGGGCCAGAGGTCCTCGTCGACGTACCAGTCGCCGAGGCCGGCCTGGTCGTTGCGCCGGCCGCGGAACCAGCCGTCGTCGAGGACGTAGCGTTCCACGCCCAGCCGGGCGGCGGATTCGGCGAGATCAAGCAGCATCGGCATCCGGTGGTCGAAATACACCGCTTCCCAGACGTTGAGAACCACGGGACGGGCTTTGCCCGACCGCACGCCGGGGTGGTGCGGGCGGCTCCGGAACCAGGTGTAGAAAGCATCGCTGATGCCGTCCAGCCCCGCGGCGGAGTACGCCGCGAACAACCACGGGGTCTCGTAGCTGGCGCCCGCGGCCAGGCTGATCTCGCCGGCGCCGAGCAGTTCCGAGGCGCCCAGGACGGTCCGGCCGTCCGCTGCGGCGTCAACGAAGCTCTCGTGGTTGCCGCTCCAGCCCAGATGCACGGCCCAGACCTGCCCGTGGCGGTTGCCGAATCCGGGCGTGCCGGCTGCCAGCAGGAGGGAAGCGTCATGGCCGGTCCGGCCGTGCCGGCCCGAGCGGACCCACGTGCCTTGGTGCAGCGGCAGGCGCTGGGGGTGGGACTCCCGGCACCAGCGGCCGGTGAGGTCCAGGATCTCTGTGGCGGCGCGGCCCACCGGCAGCACGGCCGCGAGTTCGTCAAGGCTGTACGGGCCGGCGCCGTCGTTATCGAGCCGGTGCCGTAGCTGGAGCAGGCCGCCGTCGTTGATCCTGATCTCCGTGCGGACTCTGACGCCGGCCTCGGGGTCCGCCTGGGTGATGACGGCCGAGCACTCGTGCGCGCCGGTCAGCTCCCCGCCGGAACGCCCCCCGCCGGAACGCTCAACACTGACAACGCGCAGCCGGGTCGAGAACGCCTGGCCATTCCGGTGGCCGCGGAGGCCGGGCCGTCCGCGCCAGCCTGAGGACGCCTGCGGGATCAGCCCCAGCGTGACCGGAACGTCGAGGGCCGAGCGCGGGACGGCGTCGCCCAGCAGCGAAAGCTCGGGCAAGGCCGGGCCGAGGTCGGCGCCGAAGTGCAGCATCGCGGCCTCGCCCGTGCTGAAGTCGATGAGCAGGGACGTGCCGGAGCGACGCAGGTACAACGGCTCCAGATCCGACGGCAACAGGCCCGGGACGCCCAGTGGGGAGCGGGTCTCGGCGGCAAGGGTGAGGTCCGGGTTGTTCACGGCAGCTCCAGGCGTAGTGGTTTGGGGGTGGGCGGGCCTTGCCGTCAGCCTGCGGCTGCTGTGGGGCTCGTGGCTGTGCTGATGCGCCGGGCGTCGCCGGTACTGGCCAGGCGGAGCCTGCCGACGCGCTCGCCGAGGATGCGCCGGGCCTCGCTGCCGAGGAGGTCGTCGCTGATCAGTTCGTCAGCGTCCTCCAGGCTGGCGATGGTGCTGATGCCAAGGGTGCCCCACTTCGTGTGGTCGGCCAGCACCACCACCCGCCGGGCCGCGGTGACGAAGGCCCGGTCGGTTTCGGCTTCCAATACGTTGGGGGTGGTGAACCCGGCGTCGGCGTCGACGCCGTGGACGCCGAGGAACAGCACGTCCAGGTGCAGCTGCTTGAGCGAGGACGTGGCCAGCGGCCCGACGAGGGCATCGGAGGGTGTGCGCTCGCCGCCGGTCAGGATCACGGTGGACGGCGAGGAGCTCTGGTGGAAGACATCCGCGATCCGCACCGAGTTGGTGACCACCGTGATCCGCGGCCCGGCGGACAGCAGCTGGGCCAGCGCCCAGGTGGTGGTGCCCGCGCTGAGCCCCACCGCCATGCCCTCGCGCACCTGGGCGGCCGCCTCCTGGGCAATCGCCATCTTCTCGTCCTGGAGCTGGGTCACCTTCAGCTCGAAGCCTGGCTCGTGGGTGCCGGCCCCGCCGGGCAGCTTGGCCCCGCCGTGGATTTTCTCCACGGAGCCGGCCGCGTCGAGGGCCTCGATGTCCCGCCGCACGGTCATCAGCGAGACGCCGAGCATCTTGGCGAGGTCCGCGACACGGACGATCCGCTCACGTTGGACCTCCGCGAGGATGGCGGAATGGCGGGCTGCGGCTAGCATGTGGAGTCCTTACAGGCTTGAGTGGCTTGAGTGGCTGGCGGACGTGCCGACCAATTGGGCGGCACGGGAACGGACGACGGCGACACCTCCGGCCGCGAGGCCGAGCCCGCCGTCGAGCTCGGCTCCGGAGAGCAGGTCGACGCCTTCCAGCGGCAGCCTGACGTCGTGGGCCCCGTGGTTAATGCAGAACGTCCAGTCAGTGCCGTCCTTGCTGCGCCGGGCAACTTCCACATTGTCCGGGAGGTCCGGAATGAGCGGCTGCACCCTGGCATCGGCGCAGACGACGGCGAGCAGTTCGCCCAGGCCCTCCGGTGCGAGCGTCGTTGCGACATAGTAGGAGCGGCCGCTTCCGGCGCGGTTGCGGGTCACGGCGGGAGCGCCGGCTGCCGGTCCCTCTTCCACGGTCGCGAGGACCTCGGCGGTGGTCGCCCGCCCCAGTTCGTTCCAGCAGGTGCCCGCCCCGAAACCGCTGAGCCGGACGCTTTCGCCGCCGCGCAGCGGAAAGAATTCTTCCATCCGGACGCCCAGCAGTGCGCTGAACGCGCCGGGGTAGCTGCCGAGCCTGATGTGGTCATTTTCGTCCACGATACCGGAGAAATACGTCACCACGAGGTGGCCGCCGGCGCGCACGTACGCGTCCAGGTTCGCGGCCCCGGCATCGCTCACGAGGTACTGCATTGGTGCGACGACGAGCCGGTAGCCGGAGAGGTCGTCGGTGCTCTGGCGGAAGTCGGTGGGGATGCCGGCACGGTAGAAGGCATCATGCCAGCGGAGGGTTTCCGCGATGTTGGAGGCATCCACGCTCGGGTGCGAGTCCAGTTCCGAGGCCCAGCGGGCGTCGGTGTCGTGGAGGATCGCGACGTCCACCCGGCCGGATGCTCCCGTCACCACCGAGCCGCTGATTTCGGCGAGGCTGCGCAGCGCCTGGCCGAGCTGGACCACTTCACGCCAAACCTTGGTGTCCGTGCCGGCATGCGGCAACAGCCCGGAGTGGAACTTCTCGGCGCCCGCGCGCGAGGCCCTCCACTGGAAGAAGAGCGCGCCGTCGGCGCCGCGGGCAACGTGCTGCAGGGAATTGCGCAGCATCTCACCGGGCGCTTTGGCGATGTTGCGGGGCTGCCAGTTCACGGCAGAGGTGGAATGCTCCATGAGCAGCCACGGCTTGCCCTTGGCCCAGCCGCGGGTGAGGTCCGCGGTTGCCGCCAGTTCCTGGAAGTTTCGCAAGTCCTCGGCGATGAGGTAGTGGTCGTTGGAGACCACGTCCATCTCCTCGGACCAGCGCCAGTAGTCCACGGGCTGGTGCAGGCCCATGTTGAACCCCATGAAGTTGGTGGTCACGGGATGCCCTGAGTGTGAGCGAATGATCGCGGCCTCGGCCTTGTAGCATTCGAGCAGTTCATCGGAGGAGTAGCGGGCGAAGTCCAGCTGCTGGGTCGGGTTAACCCAGGTCCCGGAGGTGCGCGGCGGCAGGATCTGCTCCCAGGCCGAGTAGCGCTGGGACCAGAAGGCGGTGCCCCACGCGGCATTGAGGGCCTCGAGGCTGCCGTACCGGTGTTCGAGCCAGCGCCGGAAGCCGGCGGCGGCGCCGTCGGAGAAATCCGGCTGGTTGTGGCAGCCGTACTCGTTGTGGACGTGCCACATCACGACGGCGGGGTGGTCCTTGTACCGGACGGCGATCTGCTCGGTCAGGGCCGCGGCGGCCCGGCGGTATTCGGCGCTCGAGGCCGCGAACGCCTGCCGGGAACCGTAACTGTGCCGCACGCCGTCGGCCGTTACCGGCAGGGACTCGGGGTACTTGTGGCTGAACCAGGGCGGCGGCGATGCCGTGGCGTTCGCCAGGTCCACCCGGATGCCGTTCGCGTGCAGCAGGTCCAGGACCCGGTCCAGCCAGCCGAACTCGTAGACGCCCTCGGACGGCTCAAGCAGGGACCAGCTGAAGATGCCCACGCTGACGAGGTTGACGCCGGCCTCGCGCATCAGCCGGACGTCCTCGTCCCAGGTTTCCTCGGGCCACTGCTCCGGGTTGTAGTCGCCGCCGAAGGCCAGCATCGGGGAGCCCTCGGAGCCGAGGCGGGCGGTGATGTAGTCCATGTGGTTGTTGTTGTGGTTGAAGCTGTTGTCCACGTTTATCCTTTGCTGGAGCCGAGGGTCAGGCCCGCCACGAAGTGGCGCTGCAGGAGCAGGTAGATGATCAGGGCCGGAATGGCCGTGATCATGGCGCCGGCGGCGATCAGGTTGTAGTTGGAGAGGAACTGGCCCTGGAGGTTGTTGATCGCGGTGGTGACCGGAAGGCGGTCGCCGCTTTGGATGAAGAGCAGGGGCCAGAAGAAGTCGTTGTAAATGAAGATCACCTCGAGCGTGCCCATGGCGGCCAGGGCAGGGCGGCACAGCGGCAGGATGATGTCCCAGTACTGGCGCCAGACGCCGGCCCCGTCGACCAGGGCTGCCTCGGTCAGTTCGGGGGACAGGGCCTTCATGTAGTTCGAGAGGACGAACGTCACAAAGCCGATCTGGAAGGCGGTGTCTACGGCAATCACGCTGATGTACGTGTTGAGCAGGTTCCCGGAATCGCTGACGGCGTACGGCAGCTCGAAGTGCTTGAACATTTCAAAGAGCGGCGCCGCGAGCACCTGCGGGGGCAGCAAGTTTCCGGCGGTGAACATGATGAGCAGGGTGATGTTGAACTTCCAGCTCACCCGGCTGACGGCGAAGGCCATCATGGAGGCGAAGAAGAGGATCAGGAACACGGTCGGGACCGTGATGAGCACGGAGTTCCAGAACAGCTTCGCAAAGCCGCCCTGCGTCCAGGCCTGGATGAAGTTGTCGAAGTTGAAGGCCCCGCCGGTGCTGAAATACCCGTACTTGTCCGTGTCCGCCTTTGGCCGAAGGGCAGTGAAAATGGCCCAGCCCAGCGGTACCAGCCAGATAGCCGCCATGACGATGAGGAAGACGTGGGTGCCGTAGTGCCGCTTGCCCTGCTTGTTGTTGGCCGGCCGGCCCGGCCGGGGGCGGGCCCTGCCCGGACCGGAGCTGCTCTGCCGGGCGTCTGCCGGCGTGCCGGCCGCGGCGGCATCGGTTGGATGGGCGATGCTCATGCCTCTTTGTCCTTTCCGAACGCGCGGGACAGGTAGAACGTGATGGGGATCAGCGAGATGACGAGCAGGATGACCGCCAGGGCCGACCCGATGCCGATCACCTGCCCCTCGCCCACCAGGTTCTGGATGACCAGGGCGCTGATGAGTTCCAGGCCGTTTGTGCCGCGGTTGATCACGTAGACGATGTCGAAGGCCCGGAGGGACTCGATAACGGTGATGACGATGATGATGACGTTGACCGGACGCATGGCCGGGAAGATCACCCGGAAGAAGGTCTGGACCGCGTTGGCGCCGTCAATCTGGGCCGCCTCCCGCAGTGTCGGATCCACTCCCTTGAGCCCGGCCAAGTACAGGATCATGACGTAGCCGGCGTGCCGCCAGGTGGCGGCGAAGAGGGCAGCCCAGATGTTGACGCTGGAATCCCCGAACCAGTCGACGGCCTGGGGCGTGCCCGCCGTGCCGAGGACGAAGTTCAAGAGGCCGCTGTCACGGTTGTAGAACAGCTGCCAGATGATCCCGATCAGGGCGAGGGACAGCATCACCGGTGCGAAGAAGATGCTCTGGTAGATCCGCGTGCCGCGGATGTTCTGGTCCAGGAGGACAGCCAGCAGCAGCCCCAGCGGGGTGGCGACAAGTGCCAGGAACGCCAGCCACAGCACGTTGTGCTGCATGGCCGGCCAAAACGGCGGGTAATCCTGGGCGATGAACTGGTAGTTCTCGACGCCGGCGGGCTTGATGTCGGTCAGCTCCAGCCCGTTCCAGCGGGTGAAGGACAGCCCGACCGACATGAGCGTGGGGATCCAGACCAATACGAGCTGGATCAGCGTGGGGACGCCCACCATCAAGCCGAGCACCAGTTTGTCGCGGCCGGACAGCCGCCGAACCCGCCGCGCTGGGGCGGCGGCTGCCTTGCGCCCCCGCGCCGACGGATTGGTAGAGACACTCATGGAGATTCCTTGCCTTGGGAAATGCAGAGGGGAATGCTGTGGAAATTGCGCGTGCGAAACGCGCGGCCAGGCACGCCGCTACTGGGCGGCGTACAGGGACTTGGCCTGGGCTTCCAGGTTCTTCACATCGACGGTGCCGTCCTTGATGAAGGACTGCAGGGCCGGGATCATCACGTTGTTGGCCATGGCGGGCAGGGCATCACGGTCGAAGAACTGGCTGATGTTCTTGGCACCGCTGATGGCCTCGGCCAGTTTCTTGTTGAGCGGAGTGAACTTGGACGTATCAGCGCCCTTGGCGGTGGCGATGTTGGACGAGTCAACCGAGGCGTACACGTCCTGTCCCTCCGGGGTGCCGACGTAGGCCAGGAAGTCCCGCGCGGCCTGGTTCTGGCCGCCCTTCTTGGAGAGCAGGAGGCCGTCGATGGGTGCCTCGATGGCGTCCTGGCCTTCCATCGCGACCTCGGGGAAGGGGAAGAAGTCGATGTCGTCGGCGATTGCCTTGTCCGTGTACTGCTGGGTGAGGAAGGAGCCGAGCAGGTACATGCCGGATTTCTTGTCCGCGAGGGACTTCGCCGAGTCCTGCCAGGTCATGCCGAGGGCGTTCGGGTTCTGGTATGGCAGCAGGGCCTTCCAGGTGTCGAAGACATCGCTGACCTTCTTCTGGTCCCAGCTTTCCCGGTGCGCGGTGAGGTCCATGTGGAACTGGTAGCCGTTCAGGCGCATGTTCAGGTAGTCGAAGGTGCCCATGGCGGGCCAGCCGTCCTTGTCCGCAAATTCAATCGGGATCAGGCCGTCCGCCTTCATTTTGGCGGCGAGGGTCTTCAGCTCATCGAACGTCGTGGGGACGGTGTAGCCCTTTTCCGTCCAGAGGCTCTTCCGGTAGAAGAAGCCCCAGGGGTAGTTGTAGTTCGGGATCAGGTACATCTTGCCGTCGGCGCCCGTCGAGGCCTTTTTCAGGGCGTCGGAGTAGTTTCCGCCGACCTTTTCCCAGACGTCGTCGATCGGGGCGAGCAGTCCCTTGCCGGCGTAGTACTGCATGCGGTAGCCGGCGAACCACGTGAAGGAATCGTCCGGGCTGCCCTGGAGGTAGGTGTTGATTTTGTTCTGGAAGTCGTTGTGCGCCACCACGTTGGTGGTGATCGTGATGCCGGACTTCTTCTGGAAAGCGTCCGTCACCGCCTTGTAAGCGGCCTTGGGGACCTCGTCCGAGGAGCCGGATCCGAAGGTGGCCGTCGTGGCACCGCTGCTGGCAGGTGCGCTGCCGCCCGTGCAGGCTGTAAGCAGGGGAATGCCGGCCATCGCGACTGCTCCGGCGCCGAATGTCTTCAGCAGCGTCCTCCGGTCCCACCCGCCTTGGCTGGAGGCCCGGAGCAGTGCGTCTTCGTGCATGGTCATAATTTCTCCTTTGAAATAATGCGGGGTCGCGTGAAGCAGCTCACATAATTAGCTATCATATTCGCACAATAAAGAACGTCAAGTAGCAAAAAAGAACATTACGATGCCCGCGGCCGGCGCTGTGGGCGGCGCCGCTGCGGCATTGTCGCTGTATTTCTGCCAGGGGCAGCTTTGTCCGTTGACTTAGCACCGACCCGCTCTTAGCGTTAAGCCCCTCAGGGTGCCGACGTGGTCCGCCGGTTGGCGGTGGTGCCCGGATCCGCGGATACATGGCGAAAACCCAGGTGCACCCATGAAGATCAAGTCCACAGCCGCCGCCACGCTGCTCATCCTGCTGTTCCTGGGTGGATTGCTCGGCGGCGCATCCGCGCCGGCCGCGGCGGTCGGTGCCACGTATTACGTGGGCGCGGACGGCAATGACGCCAACGATGGGACATCGCCACAATCGGCCTGGGCGACCTTCGATATGGTCAACGCCACCATTCTGCGGCCCGGGGACTCAGTCAGCTTTCGCCGCGGAGATGTCTTTTCCGGGGGCCTTGTGGTCGGCAACAGCGGCACCAGCCGGCTCAGGATCACCCTGAATGCCTACGGAAGCGGCGATCTGCCTGTCGTTACCGGGGGGCTGGCGGGTACTTGCGTCAGGCTCGACGGCGACTACATCACCGTGGACGGCTTGCGGACGGAATCGTGCGGCTATGCGGGCTTCAGCATCTACGGCGACCACGGTTCCATACGGAATTCCGCCGCGGACAAGAACGCCGCGGGTATCAAGGTGAGCGAGGGCTCCGACTTTGGCAGCTACGCCAACAACACACTCGCTGACAACAGCATCATGAACGTCAACACCCAGGGGGAGCGGTGCGGCACCGCGACAGCCGTGAAGTGCACCGATGATTCGGGTGCCTTCGGCTTCCTGGTCAACGGGAGCGACAATGAGTTCTCCGGCAACACCATCACCGGTTCCACCGCGTTGTCCTACGACTTTGGCCACGACGGCAGCGCGTTCGAAATCTTCAACGGCAACCGGAACAGGATCCACCACAACGTGGCCGTGGATAACAACGTCTTCTCCGAACTGGGGCGCGGAAGGGGCGGAACTGCCGACGGCAACACCTTTAGCTACAACCTCGTCCGATCCACCTGCGGCCCCAATTGTTCCCAGGCCATGGGGCTGATTGCGCGCGGCAGGACGTCGTCCTTCGGCCCGACCAACGGCACCACGTTCGAATACAACACCGTATGGCTGGACGGCCCGGACTCCCAGGCCTTTGTCTGCCACGCGTCATGCCCGGCTTCCACCGTCATCCGGGGAAACATCCTGGTAGCCGCCCGCAACGCGCTGTGGATGGACAGCTCTGGCTGGACGGAGCAAGGGAACGTCCTCAACGGCCCCATCAACATCGTTCCCAGCGCCACCTCCACCACCGAACCGGCCGACTTTGTGAATGCACCCGCCGATCTCCACCTTTCGGGCGTGAGCCCGGCCATTGACCGGGCCGGGATCAGCCCGTTCCCCATGGATCTGGACGGGCGGTCGGCCAACCAAAAGACCGACTGCCAGGGCGGTGGCGCGGCCGATGCGGGAACCTACGAATACAGGCCAGCCAACTGCTGAAACGCGTGGCGGGGCGGCTGCTCCGATGCCGGCCGGGCCGGGGCTGCGCAGTGCCCATCCTTGACAAGCAGCAACTGAACCGGACGTCGCCCACGCGGCCGGCGTCAGCAAGGGTGCCGTGCCTACGCCCTCAACGGCCAGCCCGGGGTGAGCCCGGACACCCGGGAGCGCATCCTCAGGGTGGCCAAGGACCTCGGCTGGAAGCCGAGCCTCCGGGTGAAAGGACTGTCCTCAGCAAAGGCCTATGCGCTGGGCCTGGTGGTGGCCCGGGACCCTTCCCTGCTGGGAACCGACCCGTTCTTCCCGGCCTTCATCGCCGGGATCGAGACCGCGCTCGCCGAGCACGACTACACCCTGGTCCTGAGCGTCGCCACGGCTCCGGGCGCCGAGCACAGCTAGCTCCCAACGCACTGTTTTGTTCCCGGCGGCCAGCAGACGTTACATACCTGCAACCGCCGGGACACCCGGGCGAAACTGGGTCAGGAGGATACTGGAACTACGCCCTCCCGAGGACGATTCTCATGCAGCATTGGGGACTATTCGAAGGACTCCGCGCATGCCCACTCCGCTCAACCAGTCCTTGGCTGACTCTGCCCTCCTGACCAAGTCCCTCCCGCTGGGCCTGCTCCGGGCCTTCGTGCAGACTGACGCCGCCGACGACGGGCTGACGCCGCAACTGCTGGCTKAGCTCAAGATCCTGGCCCGCACCCCGGGGCTACTGGTGGCGTGCAACTATGGCGGAACCCTCTGCGCGGCGGAAGGGATCTCGACCGAGACCCTGCCGCTGGCCAGCGCCGCGATCGCCCTCCGCGCGCTCGCCGCCCTGCCCAATACGCACGCCGCCGTCATTTCCGGCCGGTCCCTCCGCGACCTCGCAGCAGTCTCACGCC
This sequence comes from Arthrobacter sp. P1_B3, assembly GCF_056406615.1. NCBI lineage: Bacteria > Bacillati > Actinomycetota > Actinomycetes > Micrococcales > Micrococcaceae > Arthrobacter > Arthrobacter sp. P1_B3. The sequence continues at coordinate 24,229 of NZ_JBFTZV010000013.1, forward strand.
TGCCCGCCGAGGTACATCTGGTGGGCTCGCACGGTGCCGAGTTCGACATGGGCTACGCCCACAGCCTCTCGCTGGCCACGGAGTCCGTGCTCCAGCAGGCCCACCAGGCACTCGCCGAAACGGTCGGCGCGTACCGGGGCATCAGCATCGAACGCAAACCCGTCGCGGTGTCCGTCCACACGCGGTCCGCGGCGCCGGACATCGTTGCCCTGGCCACCGGGAAGGCCTCGCACATCGCCCAGGACCTTGGGCTCCACTTCATCGTGGACGGCTCAGTGCTGGACCTTTCGGTCGTCGAACCGTCCAAGGCTGCGGCCATGGAGCACCTGCGCTCCGTGCTCGGCGTCAGTGCCGCCCTCTACGCCGGCGACGCGTCCAGCGATGAGCTGGCCATGGCAACGCTGCGCGGACCGGACATGGCGCTGCGCGTGGGGGAGGGGCCCAGCGTGGCGAACCACAGGCTCCGGGACACGGAGTCGTTTGCCCGGGTCCTGGCGATCCTGTTCGAACTGCGGCGGGCGTGGCTTTTCGGCGAGGACGCCGTGGGCCTGGAACGGCACTCCATGATCGGCAACGGCTCCTCCACCGCCCTGATCACGCCGGACGCGAAGATCTGCTGGATGAGCCACCCGCTGCCGGACTCGGGGTCGCTGTTTGCCCATCTCCTCGGCGGCGATGCGGCCGGCCACTTCTCCGTGGAACCGGTGAAGTCCTCCCAGGTCCTGGGCCAGCGCTACGTGGACAGCACCATGATCGTCGAAACCCGCTGGGCCGACGTCACCGTGACGGACTACCTGGAGCCGGCCCCGGAAGGCATCACCAGCCTGGTCCGGGTCCTCTCCGGCACCGGCACGGCGAGAATCGTCTTCGCGCCACGGCCGGACTACGCGAATGCGCCGTTCAGCATGGAGGCGCGCGGGCCGGAACTGCACGTCGTCGGCACCGCGGACCCCATCGCCCTTCGGGCGCCCGGGGTGGCCTTTTCCATCACCTCGGACGGCCGGCACGCCACCGCCACGGCCGACGTCGACCTGCGGGACGGGCCCGTGGTCCTCAACCTGCGCTGCGGCGACACGGAACTCCAGCCGGCGGTGCCCGAGGATGAGACCGGGCGGCGCGCCGCCGTCGCCCTTCATTCCCGGCGCTGGGTCCACGAGCTGCAACTGCCGGGCGTTAAGCCGTCGCTGGTCCGCCGGTCCGCGCTGGTGCTGCGGGCCCTGGTCCACGAACCCACCGGCGCCGTGCTGGCCGCGCCCACCACCTCGCTGCCGGAGGGTATCGGCGGCACGCGGAACTGGGACTACCGGTACTGCTGGCTGCGGGACGGGTCCATGACCGTCAACGCCCTCGTGGACCTGGGCTCCACCGCCGAGGCCGAGGGCTTCCTGGCCTGGCTGGGCCGGATCCTGGCCCACGCCCCGGGCCCGGAGTGGCTGCATCCGCTCTACTCGGTGACCGGGGCGCCGCTGTCCACCGAAGCCATCATCGAGAGCCTGCCCGGCTACGCGGGGTCCCGCCCGGTCCGGATCGGGAATGCTGCCGACCACCAGGTGCAGCTGGATGTGTTTGGCCCGATTGCCGAGCTGATTGATGCCCTCAGCGCCCGCCAGGGCGTGCTCTCAGATGACCACTGGGAACTGCTGGTCCAGATGGCCTCGGCCGTGCTGGCCCGCTGGCATGAGGCGGACCACGGCATCTGGGAGGCCAGACGGGCGCCGCGGCACCATGTCTACACGAAGGTGATGTGCTGGGTGGCGCTCGACCGGGCGCTGCGCACGGCCGCCCGGCATGGCCGGGAACCGCTGCCGGACTGGGAGCCCACAGCGGCGAGAATCCGGCAGGAAGTCCTGCGCGAAGGCTGGGACGAATCGGCGTCCTCCTACACCGTGGCCTACGACAGCCCGGACCTGGACGCGGCCGTGCTGCACATCGGCCTCTCCGGCCTGCTGGACGTCAACGACCCCCGCTTCCTGGCCACCGTCACGGCGGTGGAACGGGAACTGCGGGTGGGGCCTACCGTTTTCCGCTACCGGTATGACGACGGCCTGCCCGGTTTGGAGGGCGGCTTCCACATCTGCACCACGTGGCTGATCGAGGCCTACATCGCCGTCGGCCGGATCGAGGAGGCATGGGACCTCTTCGACCAGTTGGTGAACCTGTTCGGTCCCACGGGGCTGCTGCCGGAAGAATACGATCCCGGCACGGAGACCCATCTGGGCAACCATCCCCAGGCCTATTCGCACCTGGGCTTCATCCGCTGCGCCCGGCTCCTGCACGAGCACCAGAAGAACTGACCGCCACGGAAATGACCGGACGCAGGGCCGGCCGCCACTACTCGCAGCCGACGCCGTCCCCGTCGCCGTCCAGCTTGCCGCTGTACCCCGGCTGGCCGACGTGGATGGGCGCCGCGCCGGCGGCGCGGACCGCGGCGCAGTTCGCGTAGGTCACCGCCGCAGGTGCTGCGGGGGCGGGGGCCATCTGGACCTGCGCCGGGGCGGGCTGCTGTGCGGGCGGTGCCTGCGCGGCCTGCGCTGGAGCGGATGCCTGCTGGTTAGTGGGGGCCAGGGCGTCCGGGCAGTCGGAGAGGACCCGGGCCATGGCATCGTGCTCGGCTTGGGTCACCCAGAGCCCGTAGCCGGATTTCACTGAAATCTGGCGGGCGACGTAGTTGCAGCGGTAGGACTTGTTCGGCGGCAGCCAGGTGGCGGCGTCGCCGTCGCTCTTGCTTTGGTTGGCCGGGCCGTCCACCGCCAGCAGGTTCAGGGGGTCGTTGGCGAAGGATAGCCGCTGTGCCGGACTGAGCTGCTGCGCGCCCTTCTGCCAGGCGTCGCTGAGGGCCACGACATGGTCGATCTGGACCGCGGTGCTGGTGGCGTTGCCGCGCAGGAAGTTGATGGCGGCGGCCGTGTAGGGGTCGGCCAGAACGCCGGAGAGCACCACGCAGTCCCGCGTCCCGGGCCTGAGCGCGAGGGCGGTGAGGTCGCGGCGGAGCACGTCATTGCGGGTGTCGCAGCCGTTGTGGTCGACGTCGGACCAGGCCGGGCCGAACTGCTCGCGCGAATAGCCCGTCTTGGGTGCGCGGCCCTTGACGGGCAGCGTCGCCAGCACCTCGAGGGCTTTGCTCGCAAAGGCTGGCAGCTGGTGCGGGGCGCCGACGCCGGGAACACCGACACCGGGTGTGGTGTCCGGATCCAGCGGGGCGCTGTCCGTGCCCGCTGACGCAGTGGCTGGGGCAGCCGTCACGCCGGGGCGAACGCCGGCACCAGCGGCCGTGGGGACTGCCCCGGGACCGGCGCACGCTGAGGTCGCCACCAGCAGCAGGCCGGCCAGGCCCCGGGCCATCCAGTCGACGGGGCCCATCGTCCGGCTGCGGGCACTTGTTGATGGCGTGCTGTTGGACTGGGCGCTGCCTGATTTGGTGCTGAGCAATTCTTCCCCACTTCATGCTGGTGCCCCTGGTGCCTGTGGGGCGGCTTAAGACCGGTCCCAGCCTACCGGCGTTGCTCCGGGCGGGACGTCAGGGGCGGGGGCGGGAGGCCGAGAAGATGGCCGGCGCACCGCCGTCGCCGGTGGCGAGGTCGGCCAGGATCCTGCCCACGGCCGGCGTGAACTTGAACCCGTGGCCGGAGAAGCCGGCGCCGATGACAACCGGGCCGATCCGGTCCAGGACAAAGTTCTCATCCACTGTGGTTGTGTAGGTGCAGCTGATGTCGGTGAGGGAGTCGGGGTCGACGCCGGGCAGCCAGTCCCGGGCGTAGCGCTGCAGGGCTGCCCGCTGTTCGGGCTCCGGAGCGAACGTCCGCCGGTCCGGGTCCACCACCGGGCCCACACCGTGCCATCCGGCCTTGATGCCCTCGCCCGGCGTTGACATGCCATAGACGGGGGACCGCCAGTACGCGTACGCATCCCCGCGGCCGGGCATGTGGTTGAACCCCGGCCACACGGCGCCGTCGTCTGCGATGGCGAAGTGCGCGGGCTGTTCCTGGGTGACCGTCAGCCGGGGGAGGGGCAAAACGCCGGCCAGCAGCTTCGTGGTCCAGCCGCCGGCGGTGACAACGGCCTGCCTGGCGGAGAGCACCTCCGTGCGGCCGCCGGACTCCACGGTGAGCCGGACGCCGTCGTCGAGCACTTCCAGCTCCAGGACCTTCACATGATGGCGGATCTCGGCCCCGAGGCCGGCGGCGAGGCGCTGCAGCGCCGGCAACGCGGCGTCCGGGTTCAGCTGGCCGCCGTCCGCCATGTGCAGCACGCGCGTCTCGAACCGGATGCCCCGCCAGCGCTCGGCGGCTTCCTCGGCGGAGAGGAACTCCGCCCGGAGCCCGGCGGCAAGCAGCGCATTCCGGACCTCGGGCAGCCGCGGATCGGCGCCGTGGTTCACGACGCCGGTGCGCGCCAGCAGCCGCGCGCCGGAGTCCGTTTCCAGCTCGCGCCACAGCCGTGCCGCCTCGGCCAGCATGGCCACGTAGTCGCGATCCGCGTAGCCGGGGTTGAAGTTCCGGGTTGTGCCGTGGGAAGCCCCGTTGCGGTGGCCGGGCCCGAACTGCTCCAGCAGGGTCACGTCCCGGCCGCGCCGGGCCAGCGCCCACGCGGCGGCGGAGCCCATCGCTCCGCCGCCGATGACCACGGTGTCCAAAGTTGTCTTCAAGGGTTCCTCCTCCGGGGTGTGGTCCCGGCCCGCCCAGATAGGTCAGGCCAGACGGGTCAGGCCAGCAGCAGGGCCACGCCGATCATGGCCGGGACAGCTACCACCGTAGTGATCAACACGGTGTCCTTGGCTACTGTGACGCCGGTGCGGTAGCGGCTGGCCGCAACAAACACGTTTTGGGCAGTGGGCAGGGCTGCCGTGACGACGGCGGCGAACAGCGCCTGCTCCTGCATGCCGAGGACAAAGCGGGCAAACAGGTAGGCCACCAGCGGGTGGACAATGAGCTTGAAGCAGCTCGCCAGCAGCGTGTCCAGCCGGCGGCCGGCCGCCGCCTGCAGCGGCTTGGAGCCGTTCAGGCTCATGCCGAAGGCGATCAGCATGGCCGGGATGGCGGCCCCGCCGATCAGGTGGATGGGCTCCATGATCAGCGGCGGTACCTGCCAGCCGGTTCCGGCCACGACCAGACCCAGCCCGGACCCCACGATCATCGGGTTCCGCAGGATCATGAGCACGAACCCCAGCGGCGTGGTGCGGTGCGAGCTGGTGGTGGCATCCAATGCCATGAGGAACAGGGGCGTGAAGAAGGCCAGCTGGAAGATGAGCAGGGGTGCCACATAGCTGGCATCGCCGAGCACGAAGACGGCGATGGGAATGCCGAGGTTGGCCGAGTTGGCCAGGGACGCGCTCATGGAGGCGATGAGGGCTTCCGGCACGGGCCGCTTGAGCGCGAAACGCACAATGCCGAAGAACAGGACCGCCGTCGTCACGGCCCCCACCGCCGTCACGAGCAGCGGCGCGGCAAAGACGTCGTGGAGTTTCGCCTTGCTGAGGGTCTCGAAGAGCAGGGCGGGGCTCGCGACGAAGAACGTCAGGGCGCTGAGGACGGAGCGGGCGTTCTCGCCCAGGATGTTGCGCCGGCCTACGAACATGCCCACCAGGATGATGACCCAGACCACAAAGAACCCTGCCAATACCCCTAGCACGCGGTTCTCCGCAGCGTAGTGGGCGGGCAGCGGGTAAGGGTCACCGTTCCAGAGTAATCAGCTTTATTCCGCAGACCGTCCTATTACGCACGACGGCGTGCTGCCGCGCCTTGCGCACGCCTGCTGCGGCGTGCGGGAGGCGGGTGTGGGGCGGCTGCCGCTAGTTGAGCGCGGCGTTGTTCAGCGAGTGCGGCGGGCGCAGGAGGCCCGGCGTCATGCCCTCCGCAGGGTCGTTGCCGATCTGGACAATCTTGTTGTCCTGATCAACGTGGACCACCTTGGGGTTGTACGCCTTCGCCTCTTCCGTGGTCATCTGGGCGTAGGTAATGAGGATGACGATGTCGTTCTCGTGCATCAGGTGGGCGGCGGCGCCGTTGATGCCGATCACGCCGGAACCGCGCTCGCCGGCAATCGTGTAAGTCTCAAGCCGGGCGCCGTTCGTGACGTCGACAATCGCCACGAGCTCCCCGGGAAGAATGTCGGCCGCTTCCAGCAGATCCAGGTCCACGGTGACGGAACCGACATAGTGAAGGTCCGCGTGCGTGACCGTCGCGCGGTGGATCTTGGATTTGAATATTGTGCGATTCATAACGTCACCAGTCTAACGCGGGGCCACCGCACGCGCTGTGGCCCACCGCACACGTGCGGGCCTGTCCGCGCGGGCAGTCATGCTGGCAGTCACGCGGGCCGGTCCTCGTGGGCCGGATCGAGGGCGCCGGCAGCCGCCGCCGGCACGATTGATGCCGCCGTCACCGCCAGGATTTCGCGTGCTGCCAGCAGGGCGGGCCGCCTGGCACTCGATCGCCGCACCGAGGTGAACACTGTACGGTGCGGATTCCCGGGCAGGTCCAGGAGTTGCGCGCTGGTGCCGCGGCCGGTCCACACGAGATCGGGCATCAGGGCCACCGCATTTCCCGATTCGATCAGCCGGATCTGGGCCTGCAGGTCGGCGGTTTCAAAGCGGACGTCGGGCTCGAAGCCGGCGCTCCGGCAGGCTTGCTCGGCCCAGTGCCGGGAGGCCGCTCCGCGCGGTTCCATCACCCAGGGCAGTCCCGCGGTATCGGCCAGCGTCCTGATGGCGTCACGCCCGGTCGAAGCGGGCGGAACGGCGAGCCGGATGGCGTCGCGGGTCAGGGCCACGCGGTCCAGTTCGGCGTAGTGCGGGGCGGCATGGCCCGGGTACTGCTCCGCGATCACAAGGTCGAAGTCGCGGGCCCATGTCTCGTGAAGGGCGGTCTCCGGTTCCCGCTGGGTCATTTCCACCCGGACTTCCGGGTAGCTGGAGGACATCCTGGTCAGGGTGTCCGGCATGAGTGCCAGCGCGGCGGACTGGAAGACCGCAATCCGCACGGTACCTGTGACCGTGGTCAGCGACGCGGCCAGGTCCGCCTCCGCCTGCTCCAGGGTCTCCAGGAGCTGGGAGGTGTGGGCCACCAGGACTTCGGCCTGGGGCGTCAGCTGCACCCGGCGCCCGGTCTTGCGCAGGAGCTCCACTCCGGCCTCCTTCTCAAGGAGGGCCAGCTGCTGCGAGACTGACGACGGGCTGTACTGGAGCGCTTCGGCCACTTCGGCCAACGTGCCCCGGATCTTCAGTTCGCGCAACAGTCGCAAACGCCGGACGTCAAGCATCGCTATTCCTTTGTGAATTCTGATGGTTATTCGTTAAGAGAATTCACTTTATCTAATGCAATCAGCCTTGCATACTGTTGTCACTCGGTAACGCCCATCACAGGGTGGATTGATGGGCATCACACCTAAGCAGGAGGCCCTGATGGCTACACAGGATTCGGCACAGTCGATCATGCGGCGCAAGCCCATCGACGACATTGAAGAAGAAAACAAGCACAGCGGATTGCACAAGAGCCTGGGGCTCTGGCAGTTAACGGCCATCGGCGTCGGCGGCATTATCGGTGTCGGCATCTTCTCTTTGGCGGGCTTGGTGGCCCACGGCAGCGAGACCGAGCCCGGAGTCGGCCCGGCCGTGCTCATCTCATTCCTGATTGCCGGCCTGGCATCCGCCGCCGCGGCGCTGTCCTACGCCGAGTTCGCCGGCATGATCCCGCGGGCAGGCTCGGCCTACACGTACGGCTACGTTGCCCTCGGCGAGATAATCGGCTGGTTTATCGGCTGGGACCTGCTGCTGGAGTACATCGCCATCGTGGCCGTGGTGGCCATCGGCATCTCGGGCTACTTCGACGCGTTCCTCTCCGGCATCGGTATCCATATGCCCGCCTGGATGACCTCGACGCCGGATGAGGGCACGGGCGGCATCATCAACCTTCCCGCGATCCTCGTCTGCCTGCTGGTGACTTGGATCCTCTCCCGCGGCACCAAGACCTTTGGACGCTTCGAACTGATCGCCGTCGGCATCAAGGTGTTGCTGATCCTGTTCATCATCGGCCTGGGCGTCTTCTACGTAAACACCAACAACTACAACCCGTTCTTCCCCAGCGGCTTCGGTCCCGTGGTCGCCGGTTCCGCCACGGTGTTCTTCGCGGTGTTCGGCTACGACGCCATGAGTACCGCCGCGGAGGAGGCCACCGACGGCAAGAAGCACATGCCGAAGGCGATCATCCTCTCGCTGATCATCGCCATGCTGCTCTATGTCGCAGCCACCCTGGTGCTCACCGGCATGCAGAACTTCACGGAGATCGACCCCAAGGCCGGCTTCGCCTCCGCGTTCAACAGCGTCGGGCTGCCGGTGATCGCGACGATCATCTCCGTCTTCGCCGTCCTGTCCATCCTCACGGTGATGCTGACCTTCCTCCTCGGCGTCACCCGCGTCTGGTTCTCGATGAGCCGCGACGGCCTGCTGCCCGGCTGGTTCTCAAAGACGGACCAGCACGGCACACCGCAGCGCGTGACCTGGATTGCCGGTCTCGGGGCCGCAGTCCTGGCAGGCATCCTCCCGATCAAGGCCGTGGCAGACCTGACCAATATCGGCATCCTGGCCGCGTTCGTCGTCGTCTGCGTGTCGGTGATCGTGTTCCGCTACAAGAAACCCGACGCCCCGCGGACCTTCCGCCTGCCGCTGATGCCGCTGGTTCCGGCGTTCGGTGTGTTTGCCTCGCTGTTCCTGATGTTCCAGCTGCACTGGGAGACCTGGCTGCGGTTCGGCGTCTGGCTCGTGATCGGCCTGATCATCTACTTCAGCTACGGCCGCAAGAACTCGCTAATGAACCCGGACAGCCCGCGGCACGAGGAGATCGTGGAGATGCACCGCCCCCTGCCGTAACCACCCCACCTCCCCGTTGCGCTATCACTTATGGCTCCCATTCCCGGTGCTTCACACGTCTTAAGGCCCTGAAGTGATAGCGCAACGGGTTTTTAAGGTTTCGGGGTGGTTTCCGAACGTTCGGGCGGGAAAACAAAGCTTCGGTTTTTCTAACCGGTATTGCTCAGAAAACTTCGCTTTATCTTATGAAAATCCGGTCGCATACTGATTCATAAGAGGTCCACATTTTGAGAAAGAACGAGTTCCAGCCATGACCAACATCTCCACGGAGCCCGGCGCAATCACCGGAAACGCAGCAGGCAGCGCCGCAGGCAACGAAGCCACGCACGCCGCCGTTTCGGAAGGCTCTTCGGTCCTTGAGGCCGCAGCCCTCGCCGAGGACACCATCGCGCTGGTGCGCCACTGGCTCACCGAAGCCGCAAAGGTGCCCGTCGACGCCTCGGCCGAGCAGCTCGCCGGGGTCCTGAAGGACCCCAACGGCCTGGACTTCACGGTCGGCTTCGTCGACGGCGTCGTCCGTCCCGAAGACCTGCAGGTCGCCGCCCGCAACCTCGCCGCACTGGCCCCCAAGGTCCCGGCGTTCCTGCCCTGGTACATGCGCAGCGCGGTCCGCCTCGGCGGCACGATGGCCCCGGTCCTGCCCCAGGTCGTCATCCCGGTCGCCCGCCGGGTGCTGCGTGAAATGGTCGGCCACCTCATTGTCGACGCCACCGACGCCAAGCTGGGTCCGGCCATCGCCAAGATTCGCAAGGACGGCATCAAGCTCAACGTCAACCTCCTTGGCGAGGCAGTCCTCGGCGAGCACGAGGCCTCCCGCCGGCTCGAGGGCACGCACACCCTGCTGTCCCGGCCCGACGTCGACTACGTCTCGATCAAGGTCTCCTCCACAGTGGCGCCGCATTCCGCGTGGGCCTTCGACGAGGCCGTGGAGCACGTCGTGGAGAAGCTCACCCCGCTCTTCACCCGCGCCGCCTCCTACGCCGCCGCCGGGCAGAAGGCGAAGTTCATCAATCTGGACATGGAGGAATACAAGGACCTGGACATGACCATCGCGGTCTTCACCCGGATCCTGGACAAGCCCGAGTTCAAGAACCTTGAGGCCGGCATCGTGCTCCAGGCCTACCTCCCGGATGCCCTGTCCGCCATGATCCGCCTGCAGGACTGGGCCGCCGCCCGCCGCGCCGACGGCGGCGCCGCCATCAAGGTCCGCGTCGTCAAGGGCGCCAACCTGCCGATGGAGCAGGTCGAAGCCTCCCTGCATGACTGGCCGCTCGCCACCTGGAACACCAAGCAGGACTCGGACACCAACTACAAGCGGGTCATCAACTACTCGCTGCACCCGGACCGGATCCGCAACATCCGGATCGGCGTCGCCGGCCACAACCTCTTCGACATCGCCTTCGCCTGGCTCCTGGCCAAGCAGCGCGGCGTGGAGTCCGGCATCGAATTCGAGATGCTGCTCGGCATGGCCCAGGGCCAGGCCGAAGCCGTCAAGAAGGACGTCGGCTCCCTCCTGCTCTACACGCCCGTGGTCCATCCCGCCGAGTTCGACGTCGCGATCGCCTACCTGATCCGCCGCCTCGAAGAGGGCGCCAGCCAGGACAACTTCATGTCCGCCGTCTTCGAACTCAGCGAAAACGAGTCCCTCTTCGAGCGTGAGAAGCGGCGCTTCCTCGCCTCGCTCGCCAAGCTCGACGACGTGGTCCCGGCCCCGAACCGCCTGCAGAACCGCGCCCTCCCGGCCGCGCCGCTGCCGCACGACTCCTTCGAGAACACCGCGGACACTGATCCGTCGCTGCCCGTGAACCGCGACTGGGGCCGCGCCATCCTGGGCCGCGTGGCTACGTCGGCTCTGGGCAACGCCGCCGTCGAGGCCGCCACGATCAACGATGCCGCAACCCTGAACACGGTCATCGACACCGCCGTCGAGAAGGGCAAGGCCTGGGGCGCACTCTCCGGCGCCGAGCGCGCCGAAATCCTGCACCGCGCCGGCGACGTTCTCGAGGCCCGCCGCGCGGACCTCCTCGAGGTCATGGCATCCGAGACCGGCAAGACGATCGACCAGGGCGACCCCGAGGTCAGCGAGGCAGTGGACTTCGCGCACTACTACGCCGAGTCCGCCCGCAAACTCGACGACGTCGACGGCGCCACCTTCGTTCCGGCCAAGCTCACCGTCGTGACGCCGCCCTGGAATTTCCCGGTCGCCATCCCGGCCGGCTCCACCCTGGCCGCCCTCGCCGCCGGCTCCGCCGTCGTGATCAAGCCCGCCAAGCAGGCCCGCCGCAGCGGCGCGGTCATGATCGAGGCCCTCTGGGAGGCCGGCGTTCCCCGCGACGTCCTCACCATGGTCCAGCTGGGCGAGCGGGAACTGGGCCAGCAGCTGATTTCCCACCCGGCCGTGGACCGCGTCATCCTGACTGGCGGCTACGAGACCGCCGAGCTGTTCCGCTCCTTCCGCAAGGACCTGCCCCTGCTGGCCGAGACCAGCGGCAAGAACGCCATCATCGTCACCCCGAGCGCGGACCTGGACCTCGCGGCCAAGGACGTCGCGTACTCCGCGTTCGGCCACGCCGGCCAGAAGTGCTCCGCCGCCTCGCTGGTGATCCTCGTCGGCTCCGTGGCGAAATCGAAGCGTTTCCACAACCAGCTGATCGACGCCGTCACCTCCTTGAAGGTCGGCTACCCGGAGGATCCGGCGAGCCAGATGGGCCCGATCATCGAGCCCGCCAAGGGCAAGCTCCTGAACGCCCTCACCACCCTCGGCGAGGGCGAGACCTGGGCCGTTGAGCCGCGGAAGCTCGATGATACGGGCAAGCTCTGGAGCCCCGGCGTGCGCTCAGGCGTCCGCCGCGGATCCTACTTCCACCTCACCGAGTTCTTCGGCCCGGTCCTGGGCGTCATGACGGCAGAGACCCTCGAGGAGGCCATCGCGATCCAGAACCAGATCGAATACGGTCTCACCGCGGGCCTGCACTCGCTGAACACCGATGAGCTGGGGATCTGGCTGGACACCATCCAGGCCGGCAACCTCTACGTCAACCGCGGCATCACCGGCGCGATCGTCCAGCGCCAGCCCTTCGGCGGCTGGAAGAAATCCGCCGTCGGCGCCGGCACCAAGGCCGGCGGGCCGAACTACCTCGTCGGCCTCGGCGAATGGGTCAGCAAGCCCAGCACCGCCGCCGGCACGCCGGGCACTGCTCCCGCCCACTCCGGCGTCCGCCGGATCGAGGACGCGGCCAAGGGCTTCCTGACAGCCGACGAACTCGCACCGCTGCAGCGCGCGCTCGCCTCCGACGCCCGTGCCTGGGCCGAAGAGTTCGGCACCGCGAAGGACGTCTCGGGCCTGAGCGCGGAGCGCAACGTGTTCCGCTACCGTGCCCTGCCCGTCACCGTCCGCCTCTCGGAAGGCGAGCCGCTGGCAGGCCTGGTCCGGACCGTCGCCGCGGGCGTCCTGGCCGGGTCCGACCTGACGATCTCCACCGCCGTCGAACTGCCCGCCCAGCTGCGCGCGGTCCTGTCCGGGCTTGGCATCGCCGCCACTGTTGAGAACGACGCCGAATGGCTCGCTTCCGCCGGCACGCTCGCCGCGGCGGGCAAGCTTTCCGGCGCCCGGATCCGGCTGATCGGCGGGGACGCCAAGGCACTGTCCGAGGCCACGGGCGGCCGTCCGGACCTGGCGGTGTATGTCCACCCCGTCACGGAAGCCGGACGCGTGGAGCTGCTGCCGTTCCTGCACGAGCAGGCCATCAGCATCACGGCGCACCGATTCGGGACGCCCAACCACATCTCGGACGCCCTTATCTAGGCAGTTAGTCGTCTAGCCCGGGCGTGCTAAAACGCCATCGCCGCCGTGCAGGCACCGCCAGGTGCGGCACGGCGGCGACGGCGTTAAAGGGGGCCGCGCTGCGCAGTGTCAGTGGCGGCGGCAGCGGTGGTGGCATTGTAAGTGGCAGTGACGGCGCCGAGCGCCGGGGCGTTAGACGCCGTGCCGCTTAGCCGAAGTACCAGCCCGGCGGCGCCCACGAAGCCGGGACCGCGTGGGCGGAAAAGTCATCGCAGCCCGAGCAGAAGTAGGTGACCTCGCCGAGCTTGCTGACGGAGCCGTCCCTTCGGTGCGTGGCCGGGACGAAGGTCTCCAGGTAAATGAACTCGTCCGTGCCGCAGTGTTCGCAGAACGGACTGGCAACATAGTCGGAATCCGCCAGGGTGGCCGGGTGAATGTCCCGGTGGCCCAGGCTGGAGTGCAATGCTGTGCCCGGGTGGTGCATGGCCGCTGCGGGGTGCGCCGGCGCGGTTCCCGGACGGGCGGCCTTGGGCGCGTGGGGAGTGGACAATCGGGGGTGGTTAATGGCTGGCATCATTGGCGGCCTATCCCGAACGCTCCGGCGCCAGCCACACGGCATCAGCGACGGACAGCGTTCGTTTTTCGAATCGTTGTCGCGGGCCACTTCTTGACCTCGAACGGTTGATCGTAAGTAGTGACAGGATAGATGAAGTACCTGCACCGTTCAATGGTCAAGTAAGTACTGCTCCCGTCCGGGTAGTCCGTCCCGTAAGTACCGTGGAAGGATCCGCGCCGGGACGCGGCCCGCCAGGGCAGCAGGCCGGGCGCTTCAGGCCGGGCGCTTCAGGGTCCGGCCCACGATCGCCTGCGTGAGGGCATCGATCACCTCGGTATTGGCCAGCGGGTTGCGGATGAGCGTGAAATCGACGTCGCCCACGGGCGGCAGATCGAAGCGGCGGGTGATGATTTTCAAGTCCTCCGGCACCAGGGAGGAAGGCATGACCGCCACCCCAATGCCGGCCCGGACGGCGGCCAGCACGCCGCTGATCTGCCGCGTGGTGCAGGTGATCCGCCAGGTGCGGCCCGTGGCCTCAAGGGCGTCGATCGCCAGCTTCCGGCTCAGGCTGGGGGAGGGATAGGCGATCAGCGGAACAGGATCGGCCGGATCCAGCGCGGTCTGCTCCAGGCCGACCCAGGCGAAGGCGTCCTGCTGGACCACGGTCCCGTCTTTGGCCCCCGCCACCCACTTCACGAAGACGAGATCCAGCTGACCGGCGTTGAGGCGCTTGTAGAGCTGGTCGCTCTGGCCCACCGTCAGCTCGAGGTTGATCTGCGGGTAGATCTGCCGGAACTCCCGGAGGATGCGGGGCAGCCCGGTGATGGCGAGATCGTCGGCCGTGCCGAAGCGCAGGCGCCCGCGCATGGCGGATCCGGAGAAATAGCGGGCGGCGGAGTCGTGCGCGGAGAGGATGCTTCGGGCGAACCCGGCCATGGCATCGCCGTTGTCGGTCAAACGCACATCCCGGGTGTCCCGGGCAATCAGCACCCGCTTGGCGGCGGCCTCCAGCTTGCGGACGTGCTGGCTGACGGTGGGTTGGGCCAGGCCGAGGCGTTCCGCGGCCTTGGTAAAACTCAAGGTTTCGGCCACGGCCAGGAACGAGCGGAGCTGGGCGGGTTCGAACATCGGGGTCTCCCGGATCGGGTGCAGCAAACACCGCATTGCGTTTTGTAATGCGAGTTATGCCTGGAATAGGCTTCCATAATCTCTTGGGGCCAGCCTAGCGTTAAGTCCATCCCGCTCACCCGCTCATTTGAGGACTTTTCCGTGGCACCCCCTCCGCCGCTAGAGGCGAACGCAGCTTCCCTGCCGGACACCATCACCCAACCACTCGCCGTCGTCAACGAGCGCCTGCCCTGGCGGCACACATTCATTTCGCTGAAGGTCCGCAACTTCCGCATCTTCGCGATCGGGCACTTCGTCGCCGTGATTGCGCTCTGGATGCAGCGGATCGCCCAGGACTGGCTGGTGCTCCAGCTCTCCGGTTCCGTCACCGCCGTCGGCATCACCGTGGCCTTGCAGTTCCTGCCGTCCCTGTTCCTCGGCCCGTGGGCCGGCATGATGGCGGACCGGTTCGCGAAGCGGAAGATCCTCATGCTGTGCCAGTCGGTGGCAGCCGCGTTGGCCGCGGTCCTTGCCGTCCTGGCGCTCAGCCAGAGGATCGAGGTGGGGCACGTCTACGCGATCGCACTGGTGCTGGGCCTCGTGACGGTGCTGGACCAGCCGGCCCGTCAGGTGTTCGTCAACGAACTCGTGGGCCCCGGCTACCTGCGAAACGCGATCAGCGTGAACTCCACGATCTTCCAGCTCGGCGGCCTGATCGGTCCAGCGATCGCCGGGATCCTGCTGACCGCCGTGGGTGCGGGCTGGGCCTTTGCCGCCAACGCGGTGGCCTGCTGCTTCACGGTGGCCATGCTCCTGAGCCTGCGCAAGGACCAGCTGCATGTCAGCATGCCGGTCGCCAAGCGCCGGGGCATGCTGAGGGAAGGGCTGGACTATGCGCTCAGCAAGCCCACCATCTACTGGCCCTGGCTGATGGCCGGGTTCATCGCCGTGTTCGCGATGAGCCTGCCGGTGCTGCTGGCCGCGTTTGCCGACCACGTGTACGACGCCGGTGCCGGCGGCTACGGGCTGCTCAACACCCTCGTGGCGCTCGGTGCGCTGGCCGGTGCCATCACCTCGGCCCGGCGGCGAGCATTGCGGCTGCGCTCGGTGGTCCTGGGCGCCGGGATGTACGGGCTCATGCTGTGCCTGGCTTCCCTGGCGCCGTCGATGGTGTGGTTCGGCGCGGCCATGGTGCTGGCCGGGTTCTGGTGCCTGATGTTCCTGACCGCCGCCAACCAGCTGGTCCAGGTCAGCTCCAACCTGGCCATCCGCGGGCGGGTCATGAGCCTGTACATCATGGTGCTGATCGGCGGCCAGGCAATCGGCGGGCCAATGATGGGCTGGCTGGCCGAGCACGCTAACCCGCACACCGCTGTCCTGGTTTCCGGGGGCGTGCCGATGCTGGCCGCCGCGACTGTCGGCGTCGTGCTCGCCCGGYGCGGGCAGCTCATGCTCAAGGTGGACCTGAAGGACCGGCGCCGGCTGCTGCGGATCGTCCGGAACGATGGCGGGCGGCCGGCAGCCGCCACGCCCTAGCTTTTCCGCACCGGTTTCCACGCCGGTTTCCGCACCGAAAAAGGACAGCCGCTGCGTGGATCCACGCAGCGGCTGTCCTTTTTCGTCGCGGAAAACCGGGAGAGGTGCGGCAGTACTAAGGCGCCAGGGGGCGGTGGGGGAACTCCGGCTCCCGCTGCTGGAACTGCAGCACGTCCGGGTTGAGGACCACGCCGTCGCGGATTTCTATCGCGCGGCGGATGGTCTCGTTCTCCGCCCAGGCCCCGGGGCCGGCGACCACGGTCTCGAGGAACGGCAGCAACGCCTCGCTGATTTCCCAGCTGGAGGAATTCCACAGATAGGACGGGCTGTGGTCCACGGCGTAGTAGTCGATGTGGTGGCCCACCTGGAACATCGGCTCGGCGAAGGTGGTGGTTTTCGCCCAGCTGAAGCCCATGCCCTCGTCGCAGGACACGTCCACGATCAGGCTGCCGGGCCGGAAGGCGGCCAGGTCCTCGGTGCGCAGGTAGGTCAGCGGCGCGTTGGGGTCCTGCAGCGTGCAGTTGACCACGATGTCGCTGCCGGCGAGGAACGGCGCCAACGGCACGCGCCCGCGCTCGGTAATGACCTCGCTCAGGAAGGGTGCCTGGTCGTCGTGGTCGAACTGCGCGATCCGGACCGAGTGTATGGGCGAGCCAACCGCGGCGACCCCGCGGTTGGTCAGCACCTGAACATCGTGCACGCCGTGGGCATTCAGCGCCGTGACGGCGCCGCGGGCGGTGGCCCCGAAGCCGATCACGACGGCGCTCAGCCGGCGGCCGTAGTCTCCGGTGGAACCGGTCAGTGCCAGGGCGTGCAGCACGGAGCAGTAGCCGGCGAGTTCGTTGTTCTTGTGGAAGACATGCAGGCCGAAGCCGCCGTCGCTGGCCCAGTGGTTCATGGCCTCGAAGGCGATGAGCGTGAGCTTCTTGTCGATCGCCAGCTGGGTGATGGCCCGGTCCTGGACGCAGTGCGGCCAGCCCCAGAGGACCTGCCCGTCCCGGAGTTCGGCCAGGTCCTCGGGCTGCGGCTTGGGCAGCAGGACGACGTCGGCGTCCGCCAGCAGCTGCTGTCGCGGCGCGATGCGCCCCACGAGGGGCGCGAGCTCGGCGTCGGAAAGGCCGAAGCGCTCGCCGTAGCCTTCCTCGAGGATCAGCTGTTCCCGGATTTCCGGCGCGATGCGGTCCAGGTGCGAGGGGTGGATGGGGAGGCGTCGCTCATCCGGTTTGCGTGTGCTGGCGAGGATGCCGAGGGTGAGGTGGTTCGAGGAACCGGTCACTTCTTTTTGGGGCTCGCCGTCTTTGTGGCGGTCACCTTGTCCAGGGAGCTGGCCGGCGCAGAAGCGGCCCTCTTGTCAGCGCGCTTTTCCTTGATGGATTTGCCGGATTTCTTGGATGCTGCTTGACGGGGGGACTTGTCAGCCATGATTGCTCCTGTAGCGGAACCGAAGAGGTTCCTGACTTCTGACGATACAGGTAGCTACCTAATAGGAGCCCTGGGAGCGGCGCGGAGCGCGGGAGTGGATTGGAGCGGCTGACGGGAATCGAACCCGCGTATCAAGCTTGGGAAGCTAGCGCTCTACCATTGAGCTACAGCCGCAGTGGGGCCAGCCAGCGTGCTGGACTTTGCCCCAGTGAAACAACGAGATTTACCTTACCCCAGCCGCGGGCGTTCTCCGAACAGGTCACGCGGTCGAAATCGTGGGCAGCGCACTCCTCCGTTTGCCTCAGATGGTCGCTAACCGCTCCGCAGAGCGGCCATCTCCGTCAAACGGGCGGGGCCGGCCGGTCCCCAGCCCCGGACCAAGCGGGCAGCGGCTTCGCCGGACGCGGCACGGCACCGGTTCGCGGAGCGTCATGGCCGTCGGGGCGCGCAGACCTCTATAGCCTAGATCCATGACTGTTCTCCCGAGGGAAGGCCGACGGTGGTAGAAGACCCAGCGCCGCCGCTGGACGCCGACCCGGACGCCGAGCCTGCCGCCGGAAGCGCCGTTCCCCGGCTGACCCCGCGGCACCAGCAGCTAATCGTCACGATTTACGGCCTGTATGGGCGCTCAAACGGCGGCGCCCTGCCCGTCTCGGTGCTGATTTCCATGCTGGACGACCTTGGCGTCGAGTCGTCCGGGGTGCGCTCTTCCGTGTCTCGGCTCAAGCGCCGCGGTGTGCTGGAGAGTGTCAAACAGGGCAGCGTGGCCGCCTACCGGCTGGCCCCCAACCTGGAGGATGTCTTCCAGGAGGGCGACCGCCGCATTTTTTCGCCCCGGCGCGCGACGGCGGCCGACCGCTGGCTCCTCATCGCCTTCTCCGTCCCGGAATCGCAGCGCCACCTTCGCCACCAGCTGCGCAGCATGCTGACCCGGATGGGCTTCGGTTCCGTGACGCCCGGACTCTGGATTGCCCCGGGCAACACCTATGGGGACATCAGGCACCAGCTCGAGCGGACAGGGCTGATGGAATACGTGGAGTTCTTCAAGGCGGAGCACCTGACCGCCGAGGACGTCAAGGACAAAGTCTCCCGATGGTGGGACCTTCCGGCACTTGAATCGCTTTACGCGGAGTTCATCGAACGCTTCGCTCCGGTGCTGGAACGCTGGGAATCGGCGGGCGCGCCGGCGTCCGGGCCCGACGCCGACCGGGCGGCCTTCGCGGACTACGTCCAGCTCCTCACCCAGTGGCGCCGGCTGCCCTATCTGGATCCGGGCCTGCCCGAGGAGTTCCTGCCGCCGGGCTGGCACGGGCTGACCGCGGAGCGGATCTTCGCGGAACTGCACCGTCTCCTGAACGGCCCGGCCCGCCAGCATGCCGAGCGGCTGCTGGGGGCCACGGGCAGTTCCGCTACCGCGTAGTAGTCCTAGCCCTGGCCTGACACGACGGCGATGGCCTGGATCTCGATCAGCGCCTCGGCCTGCCAGAGCCGGGTGACGCCGACGCCGGCCATCGCGGGATAGTCGGTGCCCGCCATCTCGCGCCAGATCCGCCCGATTTCGCGGCCGTTCTTCTGATAGTCCTCGACGTCGGTCAGGTAGATGGTGACGTTGACCAGGTCCGAGGGCATGCCCCCGGCCACAGCCAGCGTGGTGAGGACGTTGGAGAAGCACTGACGGAACTGCTCCACGATGCCGCCGGGAACAATGGTGCCGTTGTTGTCCATGGCCGTCTGGCCGCCCAGGAACACGGTGTTGCCGGCCAGGATGCCGTGGGCGAAGCCGGAGGGCTTGGCCAGGGCTGCGGGGTTGATGACCTTGTGGTTCATGGTGGCTCCTCATTGAGTCGGCGGTATTGAGTCGGCGGTGATTTTGGTAAATGCGAGGGTAACTACGGGCCGGTCGGCGCCGGCCGTTGACCGGATCCGGAACCGGAACGGGTCTACCCAAACCGGTGAATCCGTGTTAACTTGAGCATATGTGACGACCGTAAAAATGTCGACATACCCTCGTTGGGGATGGCGCAGTGGACACGTCACCGGAATCGGCAAAGGGGCCGGTTCCGCCGTCGAACCGGAAGTGAAGAAACATGCGCCTTGCGACCGTTATTACGGCAGCCCGCGACGCCAGGGGCGGCCCTGCCACCCGCGCCGCCGTGCAGTCCGGGGACCGGTTTGTGCTGCTGGCCGCACAGGACCTCAGCGAACTGCTGGGAAGCGCCGGCTGGCGGGAGCAGGCAGCTGCAGCCGTTGCCGCCGCGGAAACCGCTGGCGGCCTCCCGGGTGAGTCCATCCCCGTAAGCGCCGCCCGGTTCGCCACCGTGCTGCCGCGCCCGGCCAAGGTCATCTGCTGTGGCCTGAACTACGCGGACCACATCGCGGAAATGGGCCGGGAGCTGCCGGAATACCCCACCCTGTTCGCCAAGTACGCGGACACCCTGATCGGCGACGGCGAGGTCATTGACGCCGCCGGGCACGGCGCCCGGCTGGACTGGGAGGCGGAGCTGGCAGTCGTCGTCGGCGCCCCGCTCAAGAATGCCTCGCCGGAGGAAGCCTCGGCCGCGATCGCCGGCTACACCGTGGCGAACGATATCTCCATGCGGGACTGGCAGAGCCGCACCCTGCAGTGGTTCCAGGGCAAGGCCTTTGACCGCACCACCCCGCTGGGTCCCGTACTTGTGACCCCGGACGAGTGCGACCCCGAGGCCGGCGTCCGGGTCCGTTGCCTGGTTAACGGCGAAGAGGTCCAGAACGGCAACACCAGGACACTCGTCTTCACCGCGGCCGCCCTGCTGTCCTATATCTCCACCTTCACCCGGCTGAGCCCCGGCGACGTCATCTTGACCGGCACCCCCGGCGGTGTCGGCATGGGCGCCGTCCCGCCCCGCTTCCTGCACGACGGCGACGTCGTCACCACCGAGGTCGAGGGCATCGGCACGCTCACCAACACGGTCCGTCTCTGACGCCACCGGCTCACACGCACCCCACACTACCCAGTGGCGGCAACCCAGGCTGCCGCCGACAGAGAGGAATCACCATGACCGAACAGATCGCAGATCAGCTGACAGCGCAGGTTGTCCCCGTCGTGACCCGCAGGGGTGCTGAGCACCGCGACACCGGCCAGTCCGGCGGGGCCGTCCGGATCTCCGGTGTCAGCCAGCAGCACACCCCTGCTACAAAGATTTGGTACGGCCAGGTCAGCAACGAACCCGGCTACCGCTCCTTCCCGCACCACCACGGCGAAGCCGAGACCGGCGGCTACGTGCTGCGCGGCCACGGCCGGATCTACTTCGGCGAGGACTACAAGGAGTTCATCGACATGACCGAGGGCGACTGGGTTTTCGTCCCGCCGTACATGCCGCACGTGGAAGCCAACATGAGCATCACCGAGGAACTCGTCTGGCTCACGGCCCGCACCCCGGAAAACATTGTGGTGAACCTCGAGGACGTCGACGACTCCGTGCTCGCCGGGTACCGCCGGGCATGACTCCGACGTCGGAGATCCTGCTGTCCGCCCTCGAGCTGACGCCGATCGAACCGGAGTTCCTCGACGAGGCCTACACCGCCACGACGCAGTACGTGCCGTGGCCCAAGGCCTACGGCGGAGACATGGTGGCCCAGGCCGCGGCTGCAGCGATGCGCTCGGTGGGGGATGACCGCTCGCTGCACTCGATGCACAGCTACTTCATGCGGCCGGCGGACATCGGCGCCGAAGTCCGCTACGAGGTGGAGCGGCTCCGCGACGGGCGGGGCTACTCCACCCGGCAGGTCCGCGCCTACCAGGGCGGCAAGACCGTCTACGTGGCCATGGCCTCCTTCCACGCGGAGGAATCCGGCGAGGAATTCGCCCGTGCCATGCCGGCCGGGATCCCGGATCCGGAGTCGCTGCCGTCCTCCGCCGACGTGCTTGACGGCGTCGAAGGCGACGCCGCGGCCTACTGGTCCGGCGGCCGCAGTTTCGACATGCGGCATGTGCCGGGCGCCGTCTACCTCAGCGTTGAGGGGGAGCAGGTGCCGCACCAGGCAGTCTGGGTCAAGGCCTTCGACCGGCTCCCGGATGACCCGGATCTGCAGCGCGCGGCGCTGGCCTACGTCTGCGACTACACCATCCTGGAACCGGTGCTCCGGGTGCACGGCTACGCATGGGGCGATCCGGGCCTGGTCACGGCCAGCCTGGACCACGCCATGTGGTTCCACCGCGAAGGCCGGGTGGACGACTGGCTGCTGTACGTCCAGGAAGCAGTCTCCGCCCAGGCCAGCCGCGGCCTGGCGCAGGGCCACTTCTACGACCGGCAGGGCCGGCTCCTGGCCACCGTGGTCCAGGAAGGCATGATCCGGATGTCGACTGCTCCGTAACTGCCCTTTTGGGCCGCCATGACGGCCGTTACGGAGCAATCGATGAGCCGTTCCACCTCTTAGCTGTGACCTCTTAGCTGTGACCTCTTATCAGTGACCTCTTATCAATGACGATACGAAAGGTTTGCCATGGAACTGACGCCCTCGGCGCACCAGGACACCTTCGCGCGTGACAATCTGCCGCCGGCAGAGCAGTGGCCCGCGCTGGAGTTCACCCTCCCGGAACTGCAGTACCCGCAACAGCTCAACGCCGCCGCCGCGCTGATTGACGACGCCGTCCGCAGCTTCGGTGCCGAGCGCCCGGCCCTGCTCACCCCGGACGGCAACGCCTGGAGTTACGGTGAGCTGCAGCGCCACGCCAACCAGGTGGCCCAGGTCCTGGTTGAGGATTTGGGGGTGGTCCCCGGGAACCGGGTGATGCTCCGCTCGCCGAACAACCCGTGGCTCGTCGCGGCCTGGCTTGGCGTGCTCAAGGCCGGCGCCGTGGTGGTCACGATCATGCCGGCACTGCGCGCCAACGAGATCCGGACCCTGCTGGAGCTGACCGCACCGGCCGCCGCCCTGTGCGACAGCCGGTTCCTGGACGACCTCGCCGAGGCAGCCGGAAACGACGTGCCGGTGCTGGCCATGGGGGGCAGCACCGGCACGGACCTCACCGCCCGCTGTGCTGCCAAGAGCGGCGAGTTCAGCGCCGTCCCGACCGCCGCGGACGACGTCGCCCTGCTCGGCCCGACGTCGGGCACCACCGGAACGCCGAAGATCACCATGCACTTCCACCGCGACATCCTCGCCAACGCTGACACTTTCGCCCGGCACATCCTTGCGCCGACGCCGGAGGACGTCTTCGCGGGGTCCCCGCCGCTGGCCTTCACCTTCGGGCTGGGCGGCCTGGTGGTCTTCCCGCTGCGCTTCGGGGCCGCCTCGCTGCTGACCGAACGAGCCACCCCGCTCGAACTGGCGCAGGCCGTGCACGCGGCCAAGGCCACCATCCTGTTCACCGCACCGACGGCCTACAAGGCGATCCTCAAGGAAGGCGCCGAGGGGCTGCTCGCCAGCCTCCGCACGGCAGTCTCAGCCGGTGAGCACCTGCCGGCCGAGACCTGGCGCGCGGTCCATGAACGCACCGGCCTGAAGCTGGTCAATGGCATCGGTGCCACCGAAATGCTGCACGTCTTCATCTCCGCGGCCGGGGAGGACATCCGCGCCGGCGCCACCGGCACGGCCGTCCCCGGCTACCGCGCCACGATTCTGGACGACGACGGTGGGGAACTCGGCCCGGACGCCGTCGGACGCCTCGCCGTGATCGGGCCCACCGGCTGCCGCTACCTCAACGATTCCCGCCAGCTGGACTACGTCGTCAATGGCTGGAACGTCACCGGCGACACCTTCCGCCGGGACGAGGACGGCTACTTCTACTACCAGGCCCGCTCCGACAACATGATCGTGTCCTCCGGCTACAACATCGGCGCCCCGGAGGTGGAAGCCGCGATTGACCAGCACCCGGACGTGATGGAAAACGCCGTCGTCGGCAGGCCCGACCCGGACCGGGGCAGCGTGGTCTGCGCCTTCATCGTGCTGCGCGATGGCGTCGAGGCCGATGACGCGAAGCGCAAGGAAATCCAGGACTTCGTCAAGCGGACCATCGCCCCGTACAAGTACCCGCGGCAGGTGAACTTCGTTGACGGACTGCCCCGCAACCCCAGCGGCAAACTCCAGCACTTCCGGCTGCGCGAGCAGCTGGCCGCTGACGCCGCCACCCCCGAACACCAGAACGCCTGAGAGGCACCACATGAAAATCGCAATCATCGGCGGCGGTCCGGGCGGACTGTACTTCGCCGCCCTCATGAAGCAGCTGGACCCGAACCACGAGGTCACCGTCTGGGAACGCAACGCCGCAAGCGACACGTTCGGCTTCGGCGTCGTCTTCAGCGACGAGACCCTCGGCGGAATCGGCAACGCGGACACCGTGATCGCCGAGTACATGTCCGAGCGCTTCGCCCGCTGGACCGACATCGACATCCACTTCAAGGGCGGTCAGCACACCGTCGGCGGGCAGGGCTTCGCCGCCATGAGCCGGAAAGAGCTGCTCGAGCTGCTGCAGCGCCGCTGCGCCGAACTCGACGTCGACCTGCGCTTCAGCACGCTGGCGCCCGACGTTGAGGAACTCAGCCGGGACTACGACCTGGTCCTCGCCGCGGACGGCCTGAACTCCGCCGTCCGTTCCCGCTTTGCAGAGGTGTTCCGGCCCAGCCTGGACGTCCGCAAGTCCAAGTACATGTGGCTGGGCACCGACCTCGTCTTTGAGGCGTTCAAGTTCTTCGTCAAGGACACCGAGCACGGCGTCATGCAGATCCACGGCTACCCGTACTCGGACGAGGGCAGCACCTTCATCGTCGAAATGCACGAGGACGTGTGGCGCAACGCCGGATTCGACGCCACCGAGCACCAGGTCTTCCGGCCCGGCGAAAGCGACGAGGCGGCCGTCGACGCGATCCGTGCCATCTTCGCCGAAGAGCTTGAGGGCCACGAAGTCCTGGTCAACAACTCCAAGTGGCTCAACTTCACCACGGTCCGCAACGAGTCCTGGCGGCACGGCAAC
This sequence comes from Arthrobacter sp. P1_B3, assembly GCF_056406615.1. Taxonomy (NCBI): domain Bacteria; kingdom Bacillati; phylum Actinomycetota; class Actinomycetes; order Micrococcales; family Micrococcaceae; genus Arthrobacter; species Arthrobacter sp. P1_B3. The sequence continues at coordinate 48,449 of NZ_JBFTZV010000013.1, forward strand.
ATCGTGCTCCTCGGCGATGCCGCCCACACCGCGCACTTCTCCATCGGCTCCGGCACCAAACTGGCCATGGAGGACTCCCTCGCCCTGGCGGCCTGCCTGCACGAGCACGCCGAGCTTGAGGCCGCCCTGGCAGCCTACGAAACCGAGCGCCGGCCGGTGGTCGAATCCACCCAGCGGGCAGCCCAGGCCTCGCTGGAATGGTTCGAGAACATCGGAATGTACAAGGACCAGAACCCGGTGCAGTTCTGCTTCAACCTGCTCACCCGCAGCCGCCGGATCACCTACGACAACCTCAAGCTGCGCGATCCCGAGTTCGCGGCCCGCGTGGATGAGGAATTCGCCCGCACGCAGGGCATCGCGTCCAGTGCCCCTGCCATGTTCCAGCCGTACCGGATCGGCGGGCTGGAGCTGAAGAACCGGATCGTCGTCTCCCCGATGGACATGTACTCCGCCACCGACGGCGTCCCGGGCAACTTCCACCTGGTCCACCTCGGGGGCAAGGCCCTCGGCGGCGCCGGCCTGGTCATGACCGAGATGGTCTGCGTCTCCGAGACCGGCCGCATCACGCCGGGCTGCAGCGGCCTCTACAACGAGGCCCAGCAGGAGAGCTGGCGCACGATCGTCGAGTTCGTACACGAGCGCTCGACGGCGGCCATCGGCGTCCAGCTTGGCCATTCCGGCCGCAAAGGCTCCACCAAACTCATGTGGGAAGGCATCGACGAACCGCTTCCCGAGGGCGGCTGGGAGCCGGTGGGCCCCTCGGCTATCCCGTACGGCCCCGGCAGCCCGGCGCCGCGGGAAATCAGCCGCGCTGAAATGGACCGGGTCCGGGACGAGTTTGTCGCCGCCGCCGTCCGTGCGGCCGCCTCGGGCTTCGACCTGCTGGAGCTGCACTGCGCGCACGGCTACCTGCTCTCCTCGTTCCTCTCGCCGCTGGCCAACCGGCGCAGCGACGAATACGGCGGACCGCTGGAGAACCGGCTGCGCTACCCGCTGGAGGTATTCGACGCCGTCCGCGCCGCCTGGCCGGCGGACAAGCCGCTGACCGTGCGGCTTTCGGCGACGGACTGGGCCCCCGGCGGCAACGACGAGCACGACGCCGTCGCGATTGCCCGGGCGTTCGTGGAGCACGGCGCCGACGGCGTGGACGTCTCCTCCGGCCAGGTGGTCAAGGAGGAGAAACCAGCCTACGGCCGCAGCTACCAGACGCCGTTCGCGGACCGGATCCGGCAGGAAGTGGCGCACAAGGCAGGCGTCGCGGTGATCGCGGTGGGGGCGGTGTCCTCCTACGACGACGTCAACTCAATCCTGCTGGCAGGCCGCGCGGACCTCTGCGCCCTCGGCCGTACGCACCTGTTCGATCCGCAGTGGACCCTGCATGCGGCGATCGAGCAGGACTACCGGGGGCCCGGCGCCGCCTGGCCGCAGCAGTTCCGGGCCGGAAGCCGGAAGCCACCGGCGGCGCGCACCGACGCGGTCCGGCCCCGGCTGGCGCTCGTGCGGGAGCCGGAGGCCGCCGAACTGCCGACGCACCTGCGCTGGACGCCGGCCAAGGTGCCGGCGTCGGTCTAGCGCCGGTTGGAGGGCCGCTGCCCGGGCCCAATGCCCGGTGCCGCAAAGGCGCGGTGCCGGGCAGCGTCCGGACGGGTTAGTCCCGGCCGGAGGCCTCGCGGGCGGTGACCTTGGCCGTCAGCTCCGCCGGCCACGGGGTGGCGGCCGTGCCGCCCTGGGCCACATGGGCGGTGACGAAGGACCCGTGGGCGGCAAGGGCGCGGGGTTCGCCGCGGAACGGCTCGCCCCACACTTCAAAGCTGAACGTCATGGACGTGCGGCCGATTTTCTCCACCACTACGGTGGTGGTGACCTGCTGGCCGAAGTACAACTTCGCCCGGTAGTTGACCTCGTGGCGAACCCGCGGGGCCGTCGGGAAATACTCCGGCAGATCCAGGTCCCGGAACAACTTGGCCTCGCAGGCCTCAACAAAGCGGAGCACCGCCGAATTGTGCTGGTGCCCCGCGGCATCCGTATCCACCCATTCGATGGTCCGTTCCAGAGTCGCCGTCGTGGCCGTGCACGGAAGGGACTGGGTGGGGTTCATGGATGCCGCCTGGAAGTTCGAAGAGCAGTCAGCAGCAGTGCGGCACTCAACCAGTGCAGTACTCAACCGGTGCATTACTCAATGGAAGGTAAGTCCATGGTAGTAGCTTCACACATTTCCCCCGGCACCTTTGAAGCCTCCCGCGAGCCCGTCGAAGCGGCACGGGACACGGCCCGGGACACAGACGGGGCTCCGGCGCAGCAGGCAGCCGGGACGGTCGCCCAGCTGGTGGGCCGGACCCTGGCGGAGCTCGGCGTCGGGCATGTCTTCGGCGTCGTCGGCAGCGGCAACTTCGAGGTGACCAACGCCCTGCGCCTGGCCGGGGTGCCCTTCACCGCCGCCCGGCACGAGGGCGGCGCCGCCACAATGGCCGACGCCTACGCCCGGATGTCCGGCCGGGTGGGCGTCGTGAGCACACACCAGGGCTGCGGGCTGAGCAACGCCGTCACCGGGATCGGGGAAGCCGCCAAGAGCCGCACGCCGCTGATCGTGCTGACGGCCGACACCCAGGGATCCGCTGTCCGCTCCAACTTCAAGATCGACCAGGACGCCCTCGCCCGCAGCGTCGGAGCCGTGAGCGAGCGGATCCATTCCCCGGCCACCGCCGTCGCGGACACCCTCCGGGCCTTCCGCACCGCCCGGAACGAACGCCGCACCGTGGTGCTCAACCTGCCCCTCGACGTCCAGTCCGCCCCGGCGCCGGCAAGCGCACGGGCGGCAGCGCACCCGGCCGCCGTCGCCGAAGCCCAGCCGGTCCGCCCCGCCGCCCCCAGCGTCCGGCGCCTGGCACACCTGATCAACGCCGCGGAGCGCCCGGTCTTTGTGGCAGGCCGCGGGGCAAGGAATGCGCGGGAGGAACTGCTCAGCCTTGCCGCCCACGCCGGTGCCCTCGTGGCCACGTCCGCGGTGGCGAACGGGTTGTTCCACAACGAGGAGTTCGCCCTCGGGATCTCGGGCGGATTCTCCTCACCACTGAGCGCCGAGCTGATCCAGGGCGCCGACCTGATCGTCGGCTGGGGCTGCGCCCTGAACATGTGGACCATGCGGCACGGCCACCTGATCTCGGACGGGACCGCCGTGGCCCAGGTCGACGTCGAGGACTCCGCGCTTGGTGCCAACCGGCCCATCGGCCTGGGCGTGGTGGGGGATGCCGCGCTGACAGCGGCGGATGTCCTCACGGAGCTGCGGACGCTCCAGCCGGCCCCGGCGCAGCGGTACCGCACCGCGCGGAACGCGGCGGCCATCGCAGAACGCTCGCGCTGGAACGACGTCGAAACGCCGGACCTCTCCGGCGGCGGACGGATCGATCCGCGGGAGCTGAGCCGCGAACTGGACGCCATCCTGCCGGCGGAGCGGATCGTCTCGATCGACTCCGGCAACTTCATGGGCTATCCCAGCACCTATCTGAAGGTCCCGGACGAGTTCGGGTTCTGCTTCACGCAGGCCTTCCAGTCGATCGGTCTCGGGCTCTCCACCGCGATCGGGGCTGCGCTGGCCCGGCCGGACCGGCTGCCCGTGCTCGGTGCCGGGGACGGCGGCTTCCTGATGGGCATCAGCGAACTGGAGACCGCCGTCCGGCTGGAGCTGCCGCTCGTCTGCATCATCTACAACGATGCAGGCTACGGGGCGGAAGTCCACCACTTTGGCGCGGGAGCTGCGGACGGTAACGGTCCCGCCGTCGGCCCCGCCGTCGATCTGAGTACCGTGACCTTCCCGGACACGGACATCGCCGCGATCGCCCGGGGCTTCGGCGCGGACGCAGTGACGGTCCGCAGCGTGGCGGATCTCGAGGAGGTCCGCGCCTGGGTGCGCGAGAGGCCCGCCCGCCCGCTGGTCATCGATGCCAAGATCTCGTCCGACGGCGGCGCCTGGTGGCTCGCCGAGGCGTTCAAGGGCCACTGACGCCGGCCGGATAATACCTGACGATCGTTACGTAAACGATATATGCTGACTTGTTTACTGTCGGAATCAAAGCGTGACACAGTGGGCACAGCATGTGAGCCACCGCACAAATCCCCATGAAATCTCAACGAGAGGTAGATCCATGACGCAGTCAATGTCGACTGAGTTGCGCAACGAGGCCACGACCCGCTGGAAGGGCCACGCCGTCCTCATCCTGTGTTTCCTGGCCATCGTCTTTGATGGCTACGACCTGGTGGTCTACGGATCCACCGTCCCCACGATCCTGAAATTCCAGGAATGGGGCGTCACCCCCGCGCAGGCCGGCCTGATCGGCAGCCTCGCCCTGGTGGGCATGCTGGTCGGCACGCTCTCGGTCGGCATCCTGACAGACAAGCTGGGCCGCCGCCGCATCATGCTCGCCTGCATCGCGTGGTTCTCCATCTGCATGCTGCTCACGGCCTTCGCGCCGTCCGCCGAGGTGTTCGGCTTCCTGCGGTTCCTGACAGGCCTGGGCCTGGGGGGCATTGTGCCGACCTGCATTGCGCTGACGGTCGAATACGCCCGCAAGGAGCGCCGCCAGATCGCCAACGCGGTGATGTTCAGCGGGTACTCCGTGGGCGGCGTCGGCGCCTCGCTGCTTGCCATCAACCTCCTGCCGCACATCGACTTCCGCTGGATGTACGCCATCGGCGCCCTGCCTCTTCTCACCCTGCTCCCCGTCGCCTGGAAGGTCCTGCCCGAATCGGTGGCGTACCTGGCCCGCAAACAGCGCATCGAAGAAGCCAGGGCCACCGCGGACCGCTACGGCCTGGTCTACTCGGACATCGTCACCGCAGAGGACGTCAAGACCGGTGCCGAGGCGCCGAAGTCAGCCATGAAGACCCTGTTCACCCGCAAGTGGCTCCGCTCCACCGTCCTGTTTGCGCTCGCGAACTTCTGCGGGCTGCTGCTGGTCTACGGGCTGAACACCTGGCTTCCGCAGATCATGCGCCAGGCCGGCTTCCAGCTCGGGGATGCCCTGACGTTCCTGCTGGTCCTCAACGCCGGCGCGATAGTCGGCTCCATCAGCGCCTCCGTGCTGGCGGACAAGATCGGCATCCGCAAGGTGGTCACCGGCTCCTTCATCCTGGCCTTCGTGGCGATCCTCATGCTGAGCCTCCAGCTGCCGCTGGCGATGCTGCTCGTCATTGTCGCCTTCGCCGGCCTCGGCTCGGTGGGAACCCAGATCCTGGTGGGCGGCTACTGCGCCACCCACTACCCGCAGTCCCTGAGTGCCACCGCCCTGAGCTGGTCCCTGGGCATCGGACGCATCGGCGCCATCTGCGGGCCGCTGATCGGCGGGCTGATTGCCGGGATGGCCTTCGGCTGGCAGCTCAACTTCTACATGTTCGCAGCGTTCGCCGTGATCGGGGCCATTGTGGTGTTCTCGGTGCCGAAGCTAACCGAAAAGTAGTCCCTGTAGCAGCCCCTGCGAAGCAGTCACTGAGCGACACGCAGCCTGGATGCAGTCCGGGGGCGATAACTCTTCGATAAAGGCCCGTCCCGCAGCCGCGCGGGGCGGGCCTTGCTGTCTATCCTGAAATGGTTAGCTGCAGTTCGGGGGAAGCGGGCTACGCCCATTTGCCGTCCGCCGAGCAAGGATTTTCGTGGCATTCGCAGAGTACGACGTCATCATCCACCGTGACGCCCTGAGCGTGTACAACTTCCTCCTGGACCCGGTCCATCTGCCGCTGTGGCGGGAAGGGGTCAGGAGCGTGGAACTGCTCTCCGGCGCCGCCGGTGCCAAAGGTGCTGTGTACCGGCAGACGGTCGCAGGGCCCGGCGGACGTCCCGTGGCCGCGGACTTCGAAATCATCGCGGCCCGGACGGGCGCGGAGATCCAGTACCAGGTCCTCGTCGGCCCTGCCCGGCCGCACGGCGGCTACTACCTGAGCACGGAGGGTCCCAGTACCCGCGTCCGTTTCGCCCTGAACTACGAGCCCAAGGGATTCATGGTCCGGATGACCAGCCCGTTCCGCCGGCGGATGAAGGCCGAGGTGGGCCAGCTCGAACGGCTCAAGTCCCTCCTCGAAGATATGCCTGCCGCGGAATAGACGTCTGGGTGCAGACGCCCCGGGGATGTCACACTGGGCGGCTGCGTCCGTCCGTGCGGCCCGGCAGGGCGCCGTGCGGTATTTTTGAACCTGTGCTGATCTCTGACCGCGACATTCGAACCGAAATTGACTCCGAGCGGATTGTCCTCGAACCGTTCGACCCCGCCATGGTCCAGCCGTCCTCCGTGGACGTCAGGATCGACAAGTTCTTCCGGCTGTTCGATAACCACAAATACGCCCACATCGACCCGGCCGAAGAGCAGCCCGAGCTGACCCGCCTGGTGGAAGTGGAGTCCGGCGAGCCGTTTATCCTGCACCCGGGGGAGTTTGTCCTTGGCTCCACCTACGAGACCGTGACGCTGCCGGATGACATCGCGGCCCGCCTCGAGGGCAAGTCCTCCCTTGGCCGGCTCGGCCTGCTGACGCACTCGACGGCAGGCTTCATCGATCCCGGATTCTCCGGCCACGTCACGCTGGAACTGTCCAACATGGCCACGCTGCCCATCAAGCTGTGGCCGGGCATGAAGATCGGCCAGCTGTGCTTCTTCCGGCTGTCCTCCGCCGCGGAGCACCCCTACGGTTCGGGGGAATACGGCAACCGCTACCAGGGCCAGCGCGGTCCCACTGCCAGCCGCAGCCACCTGAATTTCCACCTCACCGACATCTAGCCCATTTCAGGCGCTGTAATCTGACGCCGACATCCAGCGCCGCGGCTCGTACCGGCGGCAGCATCACGCCGGGCCGGAGGTCCTGAACGCGGGTCCCCTCACCGGACGGCGCAGGACCCGGACCAGCGGCTCCACGAAGCGGGCGGCCAGCGGCCCCACGATCGCCATGATCAGGACGTAGGCGGTGGCGAGGGCTGCCAGATCCGAGGGCACCACGCCGGAGGCGACAGCCAGGCCGGCGATGACAATCGAGAACTCGCCTCGCGCGATCAGGGCGGCCCCCGCACGGTAACGGCCGGGAACGCCGATTCCGGCCCGTTTGGCGGCCCAGAACCCGGTGATCATCTTGGTGGCTGCCGTCACCACGGCCAGCAGCAGGGCCCAGCCAAGGACCGGCGGGATGGACCGGGGGTCTGTGTTGAGGCCAAAGACAACGAAGAAGATCGCCGCGAAGAGGTCACGGAGCGGTTCCAGGACACGGGTGGCGCTGTGGGCCGTGGCGCCGGAAATCGCGATACCGAGCATAAACGCTCCGACGGCCGCGGAAACCTGCATGGCGGCGGCGAGCCCCGCCACAAGAAGCGCCGCGCCCAGCAGGTTGAGCAGGAACACCTCGGAGTTCTCGCTGTGCACGGCCTTGGACACGTGGTGCCCGTGCCGCAGGGCCACCACCAGGACCAGGGTGACGACGGCCAGGGAGATGCCCACGGTCTGCAGGCCCATCAGCAAGCTGACGCCGGCCAGGGTGGCGGTCAGGACCGGCAGGTACACGGCCATGGCCAGGTCCTCGAAGACCAGGATGGACAGGACCACCGGGGTTTCCCGGTTGCCGATCCGGCCGAGATCGGTAATCACCTTGGCCGCGATCCCGGAGGAAGAAATGTAGGTGACGCCGCCCATCACCATCGCCCCCACGACGCCCCATCCCAGCATCACCGCGAGCCCTGCGCCGGGCAGGAAATTGAGCAGCAGATCGAGGATGCCGGCTTGCCAGGACCGCCGCAGCCCGGTGACGAGTTCGGTCGCCGTATATTCCAGTCCAAGCATAAGCAGGAGCAGGATCACGCCGATCTCGGCGGAAAGATGGGCGAACTCGTGCATGCCTTCGAGTTTGACGAGGCCGCCGGCCCCAAAGAACAGCCCGCCCACCAGATAGAGCGGGATGGGCGACATGCCGATCCGCCCGGCCAGTCTGGCCAGCAGGCCGAGACAGAAGACGACGGCCCCCAGCTCGATCAGGGTCAGGGCGAGCGGATCCATGCCGCTTATCCGTTGCGCAGGATGCCGGCCGCCGTGTCCAGGCCTTCTTGCGTTCCCACCGCAACGAGGAGGTCACCGGGGTGAAGGACGACGTCGGGTCCCGGGGAGGGCAGGACCTCGCCTTCGCGCATGATGGCCACGATCGAGACCCCGCTGCGGGTCCGGATGCACGCTTTGCCCATCGGCTGGTTCTGGAAGGGGGACTCGGCGCTGATCGAGAACTGGCGCGTGACGATGCCGGGAATTTCCCGGTGGGCTTCGGAGAGTTTCATTGCAAGGCGCTGGCCGCCCAGGAGGTTGCCCAGGGTGGCGGACTCGTCCGCGGTCAGCGGGACGGAGGCCTGGCAGGTGTCAGGATCGTCCCAGGTCGAGACGATGAGTTCTGTCTGGCCCTCCCGGTATTCGACCACGCCGATCCGGCGTCCGGAGGCAGTCATGAAGTCCTTGCGCCGGCCGAGGCCGGGGAGGTCCGTCTCATCCACGTTCATATGATCAGCCTAGTGCGCGAACCGGCTTTTCGGCCGCGTCACCCCTCGGGGACCACCGCGATTTCGGTCTGGTCGGGGGCCTTGACCGGGAGGAGCACGAGCAGGCCCGTGAGCAGCACCACCATGATGCCGAGGATGCCCCAGCGCTGGGCCTCGCCGGCTTCCACGAAGGGGGCGGCGACTGTGATGCACAGGGTGAATAGGGCGGGGGCGAGGAAACTCACGGCCCGGCCCGTGGTGGCGTAGAGGCCGAAGAGCTCGCCGGATTCGCCGTGCGGGGCGAGCCGGGCGAGGTAGGCGCGGGAGGACGACTGGGCCGGTCCCACGAAGAGGCACAGCAGCAGGCCGAAAATCCAGAATGTGGTGGTCCCGGCCCAGGCCATGCCAAAGAACTCGTAGCTCCCGTTGCCGAGGACCAGGATTGCCGTGCCCGCCACCAGCAGGCCGGCGAGGGACGCGATGATCACGGACTTCGGCCCGATCTTGTCATCCAGGAAGCCGCCGAGGATGGCGCCGATGGCCGCCACGACGTTTCCGAAGATCGCGAAGAAGATGACGTCCTTGAGTTCGAAGCCAAAGGTGCCGGCCGCGATGATCCCGCCAAAGGTGAAAACCGCGGCCAGCCCGTCCCGGAAGATGGCGCTCGCGAGGAGGAAGTAGATGGTGTGCGGGCTGGTCCGGTAGATCGCCTTGATACGCCGGACCAGCAGGCCGTAGGAGGCGAGGAACCCAATGCCCGCGCCCCGTTCGGAGCGTGGCAGCTCCGGCACCGCAAACAGCACCGGCAGGGCAAAGATGAAGAACCACAGGGCCGAGAACACTGCCACCAGCCGGATGTTCAGGCTGTCCGCGGTGGAGGCGCCAAACCAGTCGAAGCTGGGCTGGACAAAGAGCTGGAGCACAATCAGCAGCGCCACGATGCCGCCGAGATACCCCATTCCCCAGCCGAAGCCACTGACCTTGCCGATGTTGTGCGGGGTGGAGATCTGGGTGAGCATGGCGTTGTAGTTGACCCCCGCAAATTCGAAGAAGACGTTGCCAAGTGCTATCAGCGTGACGCCAAGGATCAGGAAGTCGGGCCGGGGAAAGACGAAGAAGCACAGCCCGGTCAGGAGCGCGACGGCGGCCGTGTTGACTCCCAGCCACAGCTTCCGCCGGCCCCCGGTGTCCGAGCGCTGCCCGGTGACCGGGGCCAGGAGGGCGACGGCAACACCGGCGGCCGCCAGCGCGGCGCCCAGGACCGCCGAGGCCTGGTCCTCCCCGCCGAATGCCTTGGAGGTCAGGTAGACGGTGAAAACAAACGTTGTCATGACGGCGTTGAAGGCAGCCGAACCCCAGTCCCACGCGGCCCACGCGAGGACCCGGCCCCTGTGCGAGACAGGGCTTCCCGATTCCAGTTCCGAGGGGCGCATTGCCTCTGGGGCGGCGGCAGTATTCATAGCCTGAATGGTAACTGCCCAGGGTCTCCTCCGCGGGGCAGCGTGCAGGGTCTCCGGCGGGTTTTGCCCGGCATTGGTAAGCTCCGGCGCCGCTTTGGCTTCGAATTGTTCAGCGGCCGGTGTCCCTGCCAAAAGAATTTGTACACGCTTGGTAAACTGTCGGCACCGAACCTAACAAATGACCCGCCTGCTCCAACTTGCTGACAATCGACTTTTCTGACGTTGCGGAGATACCAGTGATCACAGTCCTTGCCGTGCACTTTGCGGTGGCTGCTGTGGCCCCGCTGCTGTTCCGAAAGTTTGGCAGGAATTCGTTCTTCGCCCTGGCCGCGGTCCCCGCGGCCTCCTTTATCTGGCTGCTCCTGCAGCATGAGGCAGTGTATTCAGTTCCAGACGGGGCGATCACGGAAGTGGTGCCCTGGATTCCCGGGCTGCAGCTCGATCTCGCGTTCCGGATGGACGCCCTGGCCTGGGTCATGTCCCTGCTGGTGCTGGGAGTGGGTGCGCTGGTGCTGGTCTATTGCGCCCGCTACTTCGAGAACAAGGACGAGTACCTCGGCGGTTTCGGGGCCCAGCTCCTGGCCTTCGCAGGTGCGATGTTCGGCCTCGTTACCGCCGATGACCTCCTGCTGATGTTCATCTTCTGGGAACTGACCACGGTGCTGTCCTACCTGCTGATCGGCTACGCCCGCACCCGGCTCTCCGCTCGGCGCTCGGCGCTGCAGGCGCTGGTGGTGACCACCGCCGGCGGGCTGGCCATGCTTGTGGGGCTCATCATCCTCGGTTCGACGGCCGGAACCTACCGGATCCAGGCCATCGTGGACGAGGCACCCGCCCTTGTCGCCGGCCCCGCGGGCGGGGCCGTGAGCGCCGCCGTCGTCCTCATCCTGATCGGTGCGATCACCAAATCCGCCCTGGTGCCGTTCCACTTCTGGCTCCCCGGCGCGATGGCCGCCCCCACACCCGTCAGCGCGTACCTGCACGCCGCGGCCATGGTGAAGGCCGGGATCTACCTGGTTGCCCGGATGGCCCCCGGATTCGCGGAAACCGCGCCCTGGCTGCCGATCGTCCTCGGCCTGGGCCTGGCCACCATGCTGGTGGGCGGCTACCGGGCCCTGCGGCAGACCGACATCAAGCTCATCCTCGCCTACGGCACCGTGAGCCAGCTGGGCTTCATGATCATGGTGGTGGGCCTGGGCACCCCCGAGGCGGCGCTCGCCGGGCTAGCCCTGCTCCTGGCGCACGGGCTGTTCAAGGCCACGCTCTTCCTGGTGGTGGGAATCATCGACCACCAGGCCGGGACCCGGGACATCCGCGAGCTCTCCGGCGTCTACGGCTCGGCCCGGGCACTGGCGATCGTCGCGGCGATCGGCGCGGCCTCGATGGCGGGCGTACCCCCGCTGGCCGGCTTCGTCGCCAAGGAATCGGTGTACGAGGCCTTCATCCAATACAGCTCGGAGTCCGGGACCGGGCCCTGGCTGCTGGGAGGTGTGGTCCTGGGCTCCGTCCTGACCTTCGCCTACAGCGCCCGGTTCATGTGGGGCGCCTTCGCTGTCAAGCCCGGCGTGGAGCCCACGTCCTTCAAACCGATCAAACCCGCCTTCCTGGCCGCGCCTGCGATCCTGAGCCTCCTCACGGTCCTTTACGGACTATGGCCCGCCCCCGTGGACGGCTGGATCCAGCCCTATGCGGAGCTGTTTGTGGACGGCTCCACGTCCTCGCCCGGGCACCTGGCGCTGTGGCACGGCATCACCCCGGCCCTGGGGCTGACCGCGGTGACGTTCGTCCTGGGCCTGGCCATGTTCTACGGCCGCAACGCCGTGGCCCGGCTGCAGGCACTGGTGCCGGGCTGGATCGACAGCGATCGCGCCTACCAGCACACGATCGGCGCCCTGGACGACGCCGCGGTCTGGATCACCGGCCGCACCCAGCGAGGCTCGCTGTTCTTCTACCTCTCCGTCATCCTGACCGTGGCGTTCGTCCTGCCGCTGACGGCGCTGTTGATGGCCAACAAGCCGCTGCCGGAGGGTCTGTATTTCATCGATCCCGGTGCGCCGCTGCAGTTGGTGGCCGGCGCCGGGATCGTGATCGGGGCGCTGGCCGCGGTGCGCGCCAACAAACGGTTCCTGGCCGTCCTGATGGTGTCCGTCACCGGCTACGGGATTGCCCTGATGTTCGCGCTGCAGGGGGCCCCGGACCTTGCCCTGACCCAGATGCTGGTCGAAACCATCATCCTGGTGGCGTTCGTGCTGGCCATGCGGAGCCTTCCGCCGGGGCTGCGGGACCGCACCGGCGGCAGATACCGGGTCATCCGCGTGGTGATCGGCCTGGCCTTCGGCGTCACCATGATCTTCGTGGCCATCTACGCCCTCGGCGCCCGGGTGGCAGCGCCGGTCTCCCTGCAGTTCCCGCAACTGGCCTATGAAGGCGGCGGCGGCCTCAACGTCGTCAACGTGACCCTGGTGGACATCCGGGCCTGGGACACCTTTGGCGAGATCTCCGTCCTTGCCCTGGCCGCCACCGGCGTGGCCAGCCTTATTTTCGTCCGGGGCCGCGGCGACCGCCTCCAGACGTCCGCGTCGGTCGAGGAAGGGACCGTGGGCCGGCGGACCGGAGCCAGGGGCAGCACCAGGGATGATGCCGCCCTGGCGATGAACCGGCGGTTTGCTGCCGCGACGCGCGACGCCTGGCTGGTGGCCGGCCGGACCCTGGCGCCTGAACGCCGCTCGATCATCTTCGAGGTGGTCACCCGCCTCATCTTCCACTCGATCATCGTGTTCTCCCTCTATCTGCTCCTCGCCGGCCACAACCTGCCCGGTGGTGGCTTCGCCGGTGGCCTCACCGCCGGCCTCGCCCTGACCATCCGCTACCTGGCGGGCGGCCGTTTCGAACTCCGCGAAGCCACGCCCGTCGGCGCCGGCACCCTGCTGGGGATAGGCCTGGCCACGGCGGCGGCCGCCGGAATGACGCCGCTGCTGCTGGGCGGCCAGGTGTTCCAGAGCGCCATCGTGGAGCTGTGGCTGCCGGTCTTCGGTGACATCAAGTTCGTCACCTCGACCATCTTCGACATCGGTGTGTACATCGTGGTGGTCGGGCTGGTCCTGGACGTGCTGCGCAGCCTCGGTGCGGAAATCGACGAGCACTTCGAAGAGCCCGCCGAGCCCTCCGAAGACGAGGACAGCGGCGGAGTCCCCGCCGGGGCCCCCGTCGAGGCCGACGACGCCGAAACCACCTCCAGGGGGAGAACATGAGCGTCAACCTGACCCTGCTGACGGTCATGGGCGCCCTCTACGCCTGCGGCATCTACCTGATCCTCGAACGCAGCCTCACCCGGGTCCTGCTGGGCCTCATGCTGCTGGCCAACGCCACCAACCTGCTGATCCTCGCCACCGGCGGCTACGCCGGGCTGGCGCCGATCTTCGACAAGGACACCCCGGCGGGGGACTACAACGACCCCCTGCCGCAGGCCCTGATCCTGACTTCGATCGTGATCTCCTTCGCCGTCACGGCGTTTATGCTGGGCATCATCTACCGCACCTGGGTCCTGGCCCGCCAGGATGAAATCCAGGACGACGCCGAGGACCGCCGCGTCGCAGAAACGCCCAGCTTCGATGCCGAGGACGACTCCGTGATCCCGGCCGAGACGTCAGAGTTCCCGCTGGCCATGGTCGGCTCCGACGGCGCCGGAACCATAGACAAGGCCACAGCCTCCGCTCCCGCTCCCGGCACAGGGAACGGCACGGCCGCGGTCATGTCCGGTGACCGCCCCGTGCGGGCCGACAAGGCCGCCTCTGAAGAGCAGCCCGGTTCCCTGAACGTTGACCCCAGCCCGGAAGGAGGCGAAGAGTGAACATCACCAGCTTTGCCCCGCTCGCCGTCGTACTCCCCATCCTGGGCGCCGCCCTGACGTTCCTGCTCATCCATCACACCCGGGCCCAGCGCGCGATCAGCATCGCCGTCCTGACCCTGACCCTGCTGCTGGAGTGCTGGCTGCTGGCCTCCGTCTGGGAAGGCGGGACGGCCGCGGTGGACATCGGCGGCTGGCTGCCGCCCTGGGGCATCGTGCTGGTGGTGGACCAGTTCTCCTCGCTCATGCTCGTGGTGTCCTCGACCGTGAGCCTTGCGGTGCTGATCTACGCAACGGGACAGGGCATGGCCGACGGCGACCGCGACGCGCCGGTCTCGATCTTCCACCCGACCTACCTGATCCTCGTGGCCGGGGTGTCGAACGCCTTCCTCTCCGGAGACCTCTTCAACCTCTACGTCGGCTTTGAGATTCTGCTGACGGCCAGCTACGTGCTCATCACCCTCGGCGGCACGGGCCCGCGCATCCGGGCCGGCGTGACCTACGTGGTGGTTTCCGTCGTGTCCTCGGTACTGTTCCTGATCGCGATCGCCATGGTCTACGGCGCCACCGGAACCATCAATATGGCGGATCTCGCCATCAAGCTCGGGGACCTCGACCAAGGCACCCGGACGCTGCTGCACGTCATGCTGCTGGTGGCCTTCGGCATCAAGGCCGCCGTCTTCCCGCTGTCCTTCTGGCTCCCCGACTCCTACCCCACTGCACCGGCCCCCGTCACCGCGGTGTTTGCCGGGCTGCTGACCAAGGTGGGCGTGTATGCGATGGTCCGCACGGAGACGCTGCTTTTCCCGGGGGATGCGCTCAACGCCCCGCTCATGGTCGCGGCGCTGCTGACCATGGTGGTGGGTATCCTCGGCGCCCTGGCCCAAAGCGACATCAAGAGGCTCTTGTCCTTCACGCTGGTCAGCCACATTGGCTACATGGTGTTCGGCCTGGCCATGTCCACGGTGGCCGGCCTGGGCGCCGCGGTGTTCTACGTGGCCCACCACATCACCATCCAGACCAGCCTGTTCCTGGTGACCGGCCTGATTGAACGCCGCGGCGGCAGCTCATCCATGGACCGCGTGGCCGGGCTGGCCAAGCTCTCCCCGGTCTTGGGGGTCCTGTTCTTCATTCCCGCCATGAACCTGGCCGGAATCCCGCCGTTCTCGGGTTTCCTGGGCAAGCTGGGGCTGCTACAGGCAGGCGTCGAACTGGGCACACCGCTGGCCTACGCCCTGGTGATCGGTGGCGTGCTGACGAGCCTGCTGACCCTGCTGGCTATCGCGAGGGTCTGGAACCGGGCGTTCTGGCGCAAGCCCGAGGACGCTGAGCACCCCGATCCGGTGCTCCTGGCGGCACCGGCCGACTCCGCCACCGGGGACCGGGCCGGGAGGACGAACGTGACCCTGCTGCCCCGCACCATGGTGGGCTCCACCCTGGGCCTGGTGGTCTTTGGCGTGGCCCTGACCGTCTTCGCCGGGCCGCTGTTCAGGGTGGCCGACCAGTCCGCCGAGGAGATGCTGGACAGGTCCTCCTATATCCAGGCCGTGCTTGGCGAGGACGCGCCGGTGCCGCCGGTGCCTCCGGCGGCCCAGCCCGGGCAGGGCGAGTTGCAGGGTGGCGGCAAATGAACCGGAAAAGGATCTCGCTGCGCCAGGAACTGCCGCTGCTGGTGTGGCTCGTTTTTGTCTGGGGCGCGCTGTGGCAGAACTTCAGCCCGGGCAATCTCCTCTTCGGGGCCCTCATCGCCGTGCTTGTGGCGCGCATCTTCTATCTGCCCCCCGTGGAGCTCGGCGGCCGCTTCAACGTGCTCCGCGCCGTGCCCTTCGCCCTCATCTTCCTCGGAAAGGTCGTCGCGGCAAGCTTCCAGGTCCTGTACCTCGCCGTGGTCCGCGGCCCCAACGTGGTCAGCGCCATTGTCGCCGTGCCGCTCCGGAGCCATTCCGACCTCCTGGTCACTGCCACCGGGCATGTGATCTCGCTGATTCCGGGATCCCTCGTGGTGGAGGTGGACAGGTCAACGTCCACGCTCTACATCCACGGCATCAACGTCCGCAATGCCGAGGACGCGGCCAAGCTGCGCAAGGAGGTCCGGGACACCGAGGCCGGGCTGATCAGGATCATGGGGACCAAAGACGAACTGTCCGCCCTCACACAGGAGATCGCCGCATGATGCAGACCGTCCTGACGGTGACCGCCGTCGTACTTTCCCTGGCCGCCGCGGGGGCGATCGTCCGGATCGGGCGGGGCCCCTCGCTGCTGGACCGGGTTCTCGCCGCCGACGTGCTGCTCGCCATTTTCGGGGCGGCCCTGTGCATCGACATGGCCGTCAACCGGCACCTCAACAACCTGATGCTGCTCGTTGCGATTTCCCTCATCGGGTTCGTCGGCTCGGTCACTGTGGCCCGGTTCGTGGCTGAGAGAAGGGAGAGCGTCCGTGAATCCTGAAACAGTGATCGATGCCGTCTCCGCCGTGTTCATGGTGACCGGTGCGCTCATGTCACTCGGCGCCGCGATCGGGCTGTTGCGGTTCCCGGACCTCATGAGCAGGATGCACGCCGCCACCAAGCCGCAGGTCCTCGGCCTGTTCCTGCTGTTGGCGGCGCTTGGCCTGCAGATGCGCAGCTGGTGGGTGTGGCCCGTCCTGGTGGTGGCCTGGCTCTTCCAGCTGCTCACCGTCCCCGTGTCGGCCCACATGGTGGGCCGGGCCGGCTACCGGACCAAGCACCTGCATCCGGAGCTGCTGAGCTCCGACGAGCTCGAGGCCGTAGTTCAACAGGCAGCGGGCCAGCAGGCGGCCAAACACGGAGTGGACGACGACGACGAAGCCGGCCGCTGAGCCCGTTCGGTGACCGGCGCGGCAGCCCGGCACATCGACCGACGCTTCGACCGGCGCCGCCGCTAGTCGAGTCCGGTCAGACGATGTCCTGGGTCTTGGCGAAGCGGGTGATCGCGCGCTGGGTGCCGCGGTTGGCGAGCACCTGGATGATGGCGCTGACCGATGCGGAGATCAGGGCGAACGTCAGGGCCGAGCGCAGCGTGGTGGGGACGTCGTCGTCGTGGCCCTTGGGCGGCTTGTTGCCCGTGGACTTTTCCCAGATGGTGTCCACCAGCTTGGTGCCGGCAAAGCCGGCCAGGAGGCTGATGCCGGTGCCGAGCAGCTTGATGATGATGTTCATTCTTCGGTCTCCTTGGGACGGGAACAGGGTCTCTCCCTAGCCTAGCGTTCCGGTGTGAGGACCATCCGCAGGGCCTCGACCACGAGTTCGTGGTCCGCCTTCTGGGGCAGGCCGGAGACGGTGACGACGGCGACGGCGCCCGTGCCGCGCACGTAAATGGGGAACGCCCCGCCGTGGGCGGCGAACTCCGTCTGGTCCCACCAGGCGTTGTCCTCGATCATTCCGCCGGCAGCGCGGGCCCGGAGGCCCACCAGCAGGGACGGGACCTCGTACCGCATGGCGGTCCGCTTCTTGGCGTTGATCCAGCGCTCATTGTCCGGCGTGGCACCGTCCAGCGCTGCGTGGAAGAGCACCTGCTCGCCCTTGGTGATGTCGACCGCGATGGGCAGCGAGCGTTGCCTGCCCAGCTCGACAAGGAGGAGCCCGAGGTCCAGGGCGTCGTCCTTGCTGAACGACGCGAACTGGAGCGCGTCCATCTCGGCCAGTACCCGGCCGATGAGCACCGCCAGGGATCCCTGCGGCTGCGGCTCCCTCGAGTCAGGGTCGTATTCCCCGGAGGGATCTTGTGTGGCTGGTGTCTGCGTCAAAATAATCCAGCTTTCCGGTGGGTGACGAGGCCGCCCGCTGGCGGGTCCGGGTGTCCGACACGTCGACTCTACCAAGCGGGGCGTTCCCGGCCGCGGAGACCTGCTTTGCCCCGTCCCGGATTGTGACGGCACACCACTGAAAACCCGGCCCTCCGGGTGTAAACTGAGCCAGCCCACAAGGGCGAAACAATTTACGACAGGGGAGCGCCGCCGTCGGGCATCACCGGAAAAATCCGGGGAAACCTTAGGTGGGCGCTGAGAGTGCGGGCAGCCGCAGACCCTCGAACCTGATCCGGTTAGTACCGGCGCAAGGGAGTCGAGTTCTCAGGGTGCGCGGAGGGCGGCGGAAGCCGAAGCCGGCCGGAGCACCCTCCCCTCCTGTTCCTCAGGAGGACGACATGACAGATATTTCAGCACAGCATGGTTCCGCCAGCCCATCATCGGCCCGGCGCAACTACACCTGGCGTGTGGTGGACATTGTGGTGGCCGCGTTGATCGCCGTTGCCGGCGGCGTCATCTTCTGGGCCTGGTCCCAGGGCGCGAACCTCATTTCGGTCCCGGTCAACGCGCTCTACCCGCCGCTCAGCGGACTCTACGCCGGCGGCTGGATGATCCCGGCGGTGCTGGGCATGCTCATCATCCGCAAGCCGGGCGCAGCGCTCTTCTGCGAAACCGTCGCGGCCACGGGCGAGCTCATCATGGGCTCGCAGTACGGCACCACGGTGCTGATCTCCGGCATCCTGCAGGGCCTCGGCGCGGAACTGGTCTTCGCGGCCTTCCTCTATAAGAAGTTCAACCTGCCGGTGTCCCTGCTCGCCGGAGCCAGCGCGGGCCTGTTCTGCGGCCTCAACGATTCCTTCCTGCCGTGGGGCTGGAACATCGCCTACGCAGCCGGGGACAAGCTCGCCTACATCGCCTTCACCACAATCTCCGGCGCAGTGATTGCCGGCGGACTGTCCTGGCTCGCCACCCGCGGCCTGGCCAAGACCGGAGTGCTGGGCTCCTTTGCCTCCCGCAAGGCCGCCACGGAGCCTGTTTTCTCCTGATCGCTTCTCCAGAACCCTCTTATCCTGAACTCTGCAGAGCACCCATGAGATCTTCAACAGGCGTCCGGCCGGCCGCCGTCACGGCCCGCGGCTGGGGCTGGCGGCACGCCGGAAGGCCCCGGCCCGCCGTCAGCGGCCTTGAGCTGGACATCCGGCCGGGGGAGCGCGTGCTCCTGCTGGGCCCCTCCGGCGCCGGCAAATCGACGCTGCTCCACGCCCTGGCCGGCGTGCTGGGCGACGGCGCGGCCGGCGCCTCGGGGCCGGCCGGCGACTCCGAAGACTCAGACGAGACCGGAAGCCTGCTGATCGACGGTGCCCCGCCACGGGCGCATCGCGGCCGCGCCGGGCTTGTGCAGCAGGACCCGGAAACCCAGGTGGTGCTTTCCCGCCTCGGCGACGACGTCGCCTTCGGTGCGGAGAACCTCGCCGTCCCGGCGGCGGAGATCTGGCCGCGCGTGCGCGAGGCACTCGACGACGTCGGGCTGGGCCGGCTGCCGCTGGACCACCCGACGTCGGCACTCTCCGGCGGACAAAAGCAACGGCTGGCGCTCGCCGGGATCCTTGCGATGCGGCCGGGGCTGCTGCTGCTCGACGAGCCGACCGCCAACCTCGACCCCGCCGGCGTCCTGGAGGTCCGCGACGCTGTGGGCCGCTGCCTGGACAAGACCGGCGCCACCCTGGTGGTCGTGGAGCACCGGGTGGGGGTCTGGAAAGACCTGGTGGACAGGATCGTGGTGCTGCAGCCCGGGTCCGCCACGGACTCCGCCGTGCTGATTGACGGACCGCCGGACCGGGTCCTGGCCGAGGCGCGGGACATGCTCATCGGTGCGGGCGTCTGGGTGCCGGGCTACGTCCCGGCGACGCGGTTGCGGCTGCCGGCACGGGACGCAGGTCAGCTCCTGCTCGCGGCCGACGGGCTCGCGGTGTCACGCGAGCGGCCGCGGCGGGCCGGGCTGCGCGACGGCTTCCGCACGATCGCGCCGCGTCCGGTCCAGTCCGGAGTTTCCGTCCAGGTCCACGCCGGCGAGGCCCTGACCATCACGGGACCGAACGGCGCGGGGAAGTCCACCCTGGCGCTGACGCTGGCCGGGCTCCTGCGGCCCGTTGCCGGAACGGTCTCGGCCGCGCCGAAGCTCAGCGGTGATGCCGGAACCGATCCGTACCGGTGGAAGGCCCAGCAGCTGATCGCCAGGATAGGCACCGTGTTCCAGGAACCCGAGCACCAGTTCGTCACCGGCAAGGTCCTGGACGAGCTCATGTTCGGCCCCCGCCACCTCGGCTACGGCGCAGACCGCGTGGACGAGCTGCTGGAACGGCTGCGGCTCAGCGAACTCGTGGAGGCCAACCCCTACACGCTTTCCGGCGGCGAGAAGCGCCGCCTTTCGGTAGCCACCGTGCTGGCCGCGCACCCGCAGGTGCTCGTCCTGGACGAGCCCACCTTCGGCCAGGACGCCAATACCTGGGCCGAACTCGCCTCGTTCCTGTCCGAGCTGCTCGACGCCGGCACCGCCGTCGTCTCCGTGACGCATGACGCCGAATTCAGCGCCGTCCTCGGCGGCACCGAACTCCGACTCCGGCCGCGGGAAACTGCCGCCGCGGATGCTCCCGGCCCGGATCTTGAACTGCCGGAGGGGGCCTCGCCATGAGGGACGCACTGAGCCTGCGCGGCAACCATGCGCTGCTGACCCGCGCCAACCCGCTCGCCAAGTTCACCGCGGTCACCCTGATCACGCTGGTCCTGGCGCTGTCCATTGACTGGGTCTCGGCGTCGGTGGCGCTGGCCTTCGAACTGCTGCTCCTGCCGCTGGCCGGCCTGACCCTGGCCTTGCTGTGGCAGCGCGGCTGGCCGCTGATCCTCGCGGCGGCGCTGGGCGGCTGGAGCACCGCCATCCTGGCGCCCGACGCCGGATCCGTCCTGCTCGACGCCGGGATCTGGTCCATCAGCGCCGGTTCCCTGCAGCTGGGGATCGGCTTCATGCTCCGCGGGCTCGCGATCGCACTGCCTGCGGTGCTGCTGATGAGCTGCACGGACCCCACAGACCTTGCCGACGCCCTGGCCCAGAACGCAAAACTGCCGCACCGGTTCGTCCTGGGCACCTTGGCCGCCATGCGGCTGGTCGGGATCATGGCCGAGCAATGGCAGACGATCGGCATGGCCCGGCGGGCCCGCGGCGTGGGATCGAGCGGCAACCCCTACCAGCGGTTCCGCGCCGCCCTGGGCCAGAGCTTCGGCCTGCTGGTGCAGGCGATCCGGAGCGCTTCACGGCTCGCGGTGACCATGGAGGCCCGCGGGTTTGGCGGCGCGGCGCGGACCTGGGCCAGGCCGTCCACGTACAGCGGACTCGACGTCTGGGTACTGCTGGGCGGACTGGGCATCGCGGCAGCCGCCGTCGCAGCGGCCCTCGGCTCGGGCACCTGGAACCTCGTCTTCCTCGCGCGCCAGTAGCGCGCCGCCCACTGTTTCCGGCACCGCAGCGCGTCGCAAGCCACCGGGTATCGCATGATGCGGGTATCCCTGTGAGATTAACGGCACTCCGGCGGGAATGCCGGGGGTTAATAAATCATCCGTGATATTTTCGGGACATGACTCAACCGACTGCTGAACACGTAGGCCTCCTGCTCCGCGAAGCCCGCGGCGCGAAGGGCTGGACCCAGGGACAACTCGCCGCCGAGCTCGGCACCAGCCAGAGCGCCATCGCCCGGATGGAACAGGGCAAGCAGAACCTGAGCCTGAAGATGATCCAGCGACTGGAGGCGATCGTCGGACACAGCATCGTCAAGGTGGGCCGGCCCCAGATGACCCACCTCCGTGTCGAGGGCGGCCGCACACTCGCCGGCGCGGTGGACGTCAACAGCAGCAAGAACGCCGGCGTCGCCCTGTTGTGCGCCAGCCTCATCAACCGCGGCACCACCACCCTGCGCCGGCTGGCCCGGATTGAGGAAGTCAACCGGATCGTGGAGGTGCTGACCAGCATCGGCGTCGAGTGCACCTGGCTCAACGCGAACGACCTCCAGATCCGCCGCCCCGCGGTCCTGGACCTGGCATCCATGGATGTGGAGGCGGCCCGCCGGACCCGCAGCGTCATCATGCTCCTGGGCCCGCTGCTGGACGAGGCCGACACCTACCGGCTGCCCTACGCCGGCGGCTGCGACCTCGGCACCCGCACCGTGCAGCCGCACATGCAGGCACTGCGCCAGTTCGGCCTGAGCGTGGAGGCGAAATCCGGGTTCTACGCGGTGCAGGCGCCGCCGTCGGACGGTCATGACCGCTCCTTCGTGCTGAGCGAACGCGGCGACACCGTCACCGAGAACGCCATCATGGCCGCAGCCCACCGCCGCGGCACCACCGTCATCCGCAACGCCAGCCCCAACTACATGGTGCAGGACCTCTGCTTCTACCTGCAGATGCTCGGCGTGGAAATCGCGGGGGTTGGCACCACCACGCTGGAGATCACCGGCCGCCCGTCGATCGACGCCGACATCGAATACTTCCCGTCCGAGGACCCGATCGAGGCGATGAGCCTCATCACCGCCGGCATCGTGACGAACTCGGAGGTCACCATCCGCCGCGTCCCGATCGAGTTCATGGAAATTGAACTCGCCACGCTAGAACAGATGGGCCAGCGACTTGAGGTTTCCGGGGAATACTTTGCCCGCAACGGCCGCACCCGCCTGGTGGACGTCACCACCAAGCCCTCGGAGCTGCGGGCGCCGGAGGACAAGATCCACCCCATGCCCTTCCCCGGCCTGAACATCGACAACCTGCCGTTCTTCGCGGTGATCGCCGCCAACGCCCACGGCCAGACCATGATCCATGACTGGGTCTACGAGAACCGGGCCATCTACCTGACCGAGCTCAACAAACTGGGCGCCCAGGTGCAGCTGCTCGATCCCCACCGGATATACGTCAACGGGCCCACCAAGTGGCGTGCCGCCGAGGTTGGCTGCCCGCCGGCCCTCCGCCCCGCCGCCTGCCTGCTGCTGGCCATGCTGGCGGCCCGCGGCGTCTCGGAGCTGCGGAACATCTATGTCATTGAGCGCGGCTACGAGGACCTGGCCGAACGGCTCAACACCATCGGCGCGAAGATCGAGTACTTCCAAGACTGATCCCAGACTGATCCCGTGTTGGTGTAGGGGCGTTTCTGCGGATCGTGACGCACAATAGATTCATGCGCACATTCGGCGTGGAGGAAGAACTGCTGATAGTGGACCCCGAATCGGGGATGCTGCTTGCCCTCGCCGACCTGATGCTGCCCAGCCTGGTTCCGCCAAAGAGGCAGGACGCCGCCCAAGTTCTCCCAGGGCAGCAACCGGTCCACGAGGGCGCCGACTTTAGCTACGAGCTCAAACTCGAACAGATTGAGACCCAGACGCGGCCCTGCCTGGACTACGCAGAACTTCTCCGCCAGCTCAGGCAGAGCCGGGCCCGGGCGGACCAGGCCGCCCGCGCGCATGGCGGCCGCGTCGCAGCCTTGGCCACCTCGCCCCAAGGCGCAGCCACGCACCTCACACCGAATCAGCGGTACATGACCATGCAGGAACGCTTCGGGCTCACGGTCCGGAACCAGCTGACCTGCGGCCTCCACGTCCACACCTTTGTGGAGTCCCCGGAGGAGGGCGTGGCCGTGATGGACCGGATCCGCGACAAGCTTGCAGTGCTGCTCGCCCTCAGCGCGAATTCCCCGTACTGGAACGGCGCGGAGACGGGATTCGAAAGCTACCGCACGCAGGCGTGGAACCGCTGGCCGGGGTCAGGCCCCACCATGATCTTCGGCAGCCTGCCCGTCTACCGGCGGCTGGTCACCCGGCTGGTGGAAAGCGGCGTCCTGATGGACGAGGGGATGGTCTATTTCGATGCACGGCTGGCCCGGCTGCATCCCACCGTGGAAGTCCGGGTCGCCGACGTCTGTCTGCGGGCCGAGGACGCGGCGCTGATCGCCGTGCTGGTGCGCGCCCTCGTGGAGTCCGCGGCGCGGGAATGGAACGACGGCGTCGACCCCGCCCCGGTGCCCACGCTGCTGCTGCGGATGGCCGCGTGGCAGGCCAGCAATTGCGGACTCCGCGGACAGCTCCTGGACTTCGGAACGTTCACCCCGGCCCCGGCCGCGGATGTGGTCTGGGCGCTCGTGGACTTTGTGGCCCCCGTGCTGGAGGAGCAGGGCGAGCTGGATCTGGTGCGCGAAGGCGTCGACAGGATCCTGACGGAGGGCACCGGCTCGCAGCTGCAGCGGGGCCCTCACCGGGAAGGCGGGCTGGCCGCCGTCGTCGAACGGGCCGTCGAGGTGACGACCCAAGGGGCTGCCACCGGGGAACCGCTCGGCGGGAACGTGCCCCTGGACCGGCTGCACCGGGGCTGAACCGGATGGCCGCACGGCCTTCCACGGTCTCGACGGCGACGGGGTTCCCCGGCGAGGAGGCCTTCGGACTCTACCGGTGGTCCAGGGCTGGCCAAAGAATCTGAATATCAATGGTCTGAGGCGAAAGGGCGCCGGTCTTGATGTGGGGCTATGGCATGAATATGGGCTGGATGTGGCTGTGGGGCAGCCTCCTGCTCGTTGGAATAGCGCTGCTGGTATTGGTCGCGGTGCGCATGTTTGCCGGAGGCGGGAGTCAGGGCGGGATGCAGGGACCGCCGGGGCCCTACCCGGGCAGGAGCCGGGCCCGGCAGATCCTCGATGAACGCTTTGCCCGGGGTGAGCTGACCGCGGAGCAATACCGTGAGCAGCTAAAGGTTCTCGCCGAGGACCAGTAGTGCGCCCAATGAGCCGCCGGGATGCGCTCCTGCTGGGAGGCCTCGGCACGGCAGGCATCGTCGCCGGCGGGGCCGGGCTCTGGTGGACGGTGAGCTCCCGGTTCTCCCCCGTAGCGGGCGCTGAGTTCACTGAGCCGGAGGCGCTGCGCAGCAGCAGCGGACGGCTGCAGGTCCGGCTCGAGGCTTCCCCGGGTTCGGTGCGGCTCGGCGGCCAACAGGCATCGGCGCTGGGCTACAACGGAGGAGTACCCGGCCCAACCCTGCGCTTGCGGGGTGGAGACGTGCTGGCCGTCGAGCTGGTCAACAGCATGGCCGTCCCGACCAACCTGCATGTCCACGGACTCCACGTCTCTCCCCAGGGCAACGGAGACAACGTGTTTGTTGTGGTTCAGCCGGGCCACTCGTTCAGCTACGAGTACCGCCTCCCCGCGGACCACCCGCCCGGCGTGTACTGGTACCACCCCCACCATCACGGCATGGTGGCGGATCAGATATTCGCTGGCCTGTTTGGCGCGATCATCGTCGAGGACCCTGACCCCGTGGCCACCAGCCGGGAACGTGTCATGGTCATTTCCGACATCACCCTGGACGGGTCCGGGACCGTCGCCGACGCCTCGCCGATGGACAGAATGACCGGCCGGGAAGGTGACCTCGTCCTGGTCAACGGACAAAGCAACCCGAAACTCTCCGCCCGGCCAGGCGAGCGTGAGCGGTGGCTCATCGTGAATACCTGCGTGGCCCGCTACCTGCGGCTGCGCCTGGATGGGCAGCAGATGCAGCTTCGCGGCATGGACTCCGGCCGCTACCCCGCGCCCGGGACTGTGGACGAGTTGCTGCTGGCGCCGGGCAACCGTGCGGATGTCCTGGTCACAGCGGCCGCGGGCGACGCCACTCTCAGGGCTGCCTACTACAACCGTGGCGGCATGGCCGGCATGATGGGACCGGCAGGGCCAGCGCCAAACGGCGGCCAGGGCACAGCGGACATCGTGCTGGCGACGCTGTCGGTGTCCGGCGCCCCGGCCCCGGCTCCACCGGCGGTGCCAACTCAGCCTGCGCCGGCGGACCTGAGGAACGCGGTCGTTGCCGCGCACAGGCAGCTGACCTTCGCCGCCGGCGGCATGGGTATGGGGATGGGCATGATGAGCTTCACCATCAACGGCCGCGAATTCAACGCAAGCCGGACCGACACCACCGCGGCCGCGCAGACAGTGGAAGAGTGGACCCTGATAAATCCCAGCCCGATGGACCATCCTTTTCATCTGCATGTCTGGCCGATGCAGATCATCGAGGCACGAGGCACCACCCCGGACGCACCCCTCTGGCGGGACGTCGTCAACGTGCCCGCCAATGGACAGGTGAAAGTCAGGATCAATTTCAAGGATTTCGCCGGCCGCTCCGTGTACCACTGCCACATCCTGGACCACGAGGACCAAGGAATGATGGGAGTGATCGAGGTCCGCTAGGCACGGCAGCACGTGTCCCGGCAACGGCCCGGCCAACACCCGGCATGTAGCCTTAGCCTGTCCGACATCCGATCACTGCTGTCCGGAGGGAGAATGCCATGGCCGCAGCGTCCATGCACCATGCCGCAGCCGCGCTTCGCCGCGGATTCCTGCTCGTGGGCTTGCTTGCCGTCATGGCCGGATTCCTAGGGATGCACATCATGACCGGTATGCATGGCGCTCATGCCATGACGGCGGTGACTTCCTCCACGGACCCCGCAGGGTTGTCCTCCCAGACGGCACACAGTTTCGCATCCGATCCCGCGGCCCATTCCCCGCGGGCCGGGGCAACTGCCCATGACGCGATGGCTCCGCCGCCTGCGACCAGTCCGGGTCCCGGGCTGACAGGTAGCGGCAGGGCCGCCCTGCCATCGGCGTCGTGTGTGTGCCAGTCGAGCTGCACCGATCCTGCGTCGATGCACCCGGCCTGCGTGCCGTCGGCGGCCGCGGGCTCCCTGGCCGCGCCCCCTCCCGGCATGGCTCCGGCGTCGCTCCACAACCCGGACGCGCGCGCCGGCGGCGCGATCCTGACCTACTCGTATCTGCCCGCAAGTCCTTCGCCGGGCGATCTGTCCATCAGCCGGACGTAAGACGGGGCCTTGCCGTGTGGTGCCCGGCGCCCCTCCTTACCCCACACGTTCCGGCCGGATTTTTCCCCCGGCGCGGGCGTGCCATCCGCAGGCGTGCAACAACGCCATTTTGGCTATTGAAGGACTTGACCCCCATGAAGAAGACCCTGACCATTTCTGCCCTTGGCATCGCCGCCGCCATCGCCCTTGCCGGCTGCGCGGGCAACTCCGGAAGTTCACCCGCCGGCACCATGCCCGGCATGAGCGGCGGCATGGGCATGTCGTCCAGCCCGGCCCCCGCCGCCTCGGACCACAACGCGGCAGACACCATGTTCACCCAGGAGATGATCCCGCACCACGCCCAGGCCGTGGAAATGAGCGACATGATGCTCAAGAAGCAGGGCATGGACGCCCGGATCACCGCACTCGCCACGAAGATCAAGGCTGCACAGGCACCCGAAATCGAAAAGATGACGGTCTGGCTCAAGACCTGGAACGAACCCACCCAGATGGCCGGCGGCCACAGCATGGGCGACGCAATGATGGGCGGTGACGATCTCACCAAGCTCGACGCCGCCCAGGGAACCGATGCGGCCAAGCTGTTCCTGACCCGGATGATCGCCCACCATGAGGGCGCGGTGATGATGGCCAAGACTGAAAGCAGCCAAGGCAAGAACCCGGAAGCCCTCATCCTCAGCAAGGCAATCGTGACCTCCCAGGAAGCTGAAATCCAGGAAATGAAGGCCCTGCTGGCAAACCTCTAGCCCGCGTCCCGGCCCCGGTCCGGTTTTCGGACCGGGGCCTTCCCGGCCACCCCGCCCGCGTTGGCCCAGACCTGCGTTGGCCCAGACCTGCTTGAGCGCTAGACCTGCTTGAGCGCCTGGCCGAGGTCGCGGATCAGGTCCTCCACGTCCTCCAGGCCCACCGAAAGCCGGACCACGCCGTCGCTGAGCCCGATCGCCGCACGGCCTTCCGGGCCCATCGCGCGGTGCGTCGTAGTCGCAGGATGCGTGATGAGCGTCTTGGCATCACCCAGGTTGTTGGAGATGTCGATGATCCGCAGCGCGTCCAGCAGCGCGAAGGCGGCCTGCTTCGCGGTGCGTCCCGGCGAGGGCGAAAGCTCCAGCGTGAGCACCGTCCCGCCGGCCTTCATCTGCTTCACGGCGAGTGGGTACTGCGGGTGGGATGGCAGCAGCGGGTACTTGACCCAGCTGACCGCAGGCTGTCCCTCGAGCCATTCGGCCAGCCGCAGGGCGGAGGCCGAGGAATGGTTGACGCGCAGGGCCATGGTCTCCAGGCCCTTGGTGAGCACCCAGGCATTGAAGGCCGAGAGCGCCGGACCGGTGTGCCGCATGAGCTGCTTGACGGGCCCGTCGATGAATTCCTTGGTGCCCAGGATCGCCCCGCCGAGCACGCGGCCCTGGCCGTCGATGTGCTTGGTGCCGGAGTAGACCACCACGTCCGCGCCGAGCTCTCCGCAGCGCTGCAGCAGCGGGGTGGCGAAGACGTTGTCGACCACCACCGTGGCCCCGGCCGCATGCGCCAGTTCGCTCACCGCGGCGATGTCCACGATTTCCTGCATGGGGTTCGACGGCGACTCGAAGAATACCGCCGTGGCCGGCTCGGACAGGGCAGAGCGCCATTGTTCCAGGTCCGGGCCGTCCACGAAGACCGTCTCGACACCCCAGCGCGGCAGGATCTCGTTGAGGATCACAAAGCACGAGCCGAACAGCGAGCGGGCTGCGACTACGCGGTCGCCGGCAGCCAACAGCGCGCCCAGCGCGGTGAAGACGGCGGACATGCCGGACGCCGTCGCAAAACACGCCTCGGTTCCCTCGAGCAGCCGGAGCCGCTCCTGGAAGGTGGCAACGGACGGATTGCCGTAGCGGGAGTAGACGAAGCGCTCGTCTTCCCCGGTGAAGGCGCGCTCGGCAGCGGCCGCGGACCCGTAGACGAATCCGGAGTTGAGGAAGATCGGCTCGGTGGTTTCCTGGAAGCCGGTGCGGTCAAGGCCGCCGCGGACAGCCTGGGTGTCGGCGGCCCAGCCGGCGGCGTCGGGATTGAAAGTCATCAGATCTTTCCAAGGTTGGTGGGCAGGCCGCGGTTCTTCCAGCCGTTGACGGTGCGGTCGCCAAAACGGTCGGTCTCGCCTTCGAAGCCCTCAAGAACGTTGTACGAGGTGTATCCGGCGGCCGTCGCGGCCGTCGCGGCGGCGATCGAGCGGACACCGGAGCGGCAAAGGAACACCAGTTCGACGGCGGAGTCCTCCGGTGCCTCTCGCCTTAGCTGTTCCACGAAGTGCGGGTTCGGTACGCCGCCGGCGAGGTTCCACTGGATGAAAAGCGGATCGTTCCGCCTTCCGCCCGCGGACGTCGTGTCCGGGATGCCGATGTGGGCCCATTCGCCCTCGGTCCGGACATCCACCAGGAGGGCTCCCGCCTCCAGCTTGGCCCACGCCTCATGGGGGCTGAGGTCTCCGGCGTAGCTCATGCGTGGCCCTCGAATGCCCCAACAGCGTCAATCTCGTCGGCATCGAGCTCATCGACTGCATTGGCCACGGCGGCGTCCGCGCTCGCAATCGCGGCCGGCAGGACCAGCGCCTGCGCCACGATCACGGTGCTGCCGTTGAAGGTGGCGGCGGGGCTTCCGTGCAGGACATAGCCCTCGGCCAGGGCGGCGGACACGCGCTCACAAAAGGCGCGGTCATCCGTGCCGGTGAACAGCCGGTAGGCCAGTCTTTCCTCGCCGGCAGGTGGTGCACTGCGTGCTGTGCTGGGTGCTGTGGTGCTGAGTATTTCGGGTACCGCGGGTGTTGACATGGGGGGCACGACGGATCTCCTCTTTCACGCTTGCAGCTCGAATTCTCGATTGCCGAGTATTCACCTGAGGCACCCCGCCGCGAAAAGGGAGGGTTGCCGACCGGCCAGTCAGGGCTTGGCACCGGTTCTCATTACTCCCCAAAAACGTAACACCTACGACGCCGGCCCGCACCGCCGTCGTCGTCATGTTCCGTAACCGGGCCACGCCCAGGCGCTGGCGCCGGCCGGGCCCAGCGTGGGGCGGGGTGCGGCCGAGTAGTTGCGGGCTCCAATTTCGGGTACAGCCCACTCGTGTGTGCGCGGACGATTCGCCGTCTACTGGAGGACATGGCCGACGTGTCGGCCGGATTTGCAGGTTAACCGAGCTGTCCGTGAATCGAGCCGTCTGTCCATCAAAACAAGTTGTCTGTGAATCAGTGGCCGGAACCGTCGGAGCCACAGCCATGGCCCGGCCGGTGACGGCGGAATGGAGCAATTGTGGGCCCGCGCATACTGGTTACCGGGATAGCAAGCGCCGCCGGCCGGACCGTCGCGGCCCAGCTCGAAGCCCGCGGACTCCCGTATCTCGGCTCCGACGCCCGCGCCGACTCCCGCCAGGCGGAGGATGCCCCCGCCGCGGCCGCGGTCAGGCTCCTGCCGGCGACGGACCCGGACATGATCCTGGACCTGCGCCGGCTGGTGGACCGTGAAGCCATCAACGTCATCATTCCGACCCTGACTGTGGAACTTCCGGTCCTGGCCGCGGCCCGTGCCGGTTTCGCCCAGGACGTGCGGATCATCGTGGGCGACCCCGCCGCGGTGGCCCTCGCCAACGACCAGCTGTTTACCACCTGGGCGTTGCAGGCAGCCGGGATTCCGGTGCCCCAGGTCGCGGTTCCGGGCGACCTCGCCGCCGCGCCGGCATCCCTCGCCTCCCTCACCGGGCCCGTGGTGGTCAAGCCGCGGGTCTTCAAAGGCTCCCATGGTGTCCACGTGCTGGCCGGAACCGCCTCGGTTAGCTGGAAGAACATGCCGGCGGGGCAACTTGTCCAGGAGTTTATCCCGGGCGCCGACTACGTGTGCCTGGTGTTCGGCACTCCGGCACGCAACGCGATGGCGCCGGTGGCGGTGGTCCTCGAGAAGACCAGGACCCCGTATGGACACACCGGCAGCGACGAAGTCAGCCGCAGGGTGCCGGTGAGCCAGGCCGGGGACGTGCGGAAGCTGGGCCTGGCCGCCGTCCGCACGCTCGGGCTGACCGGGCCGGTCCAGGTCCGGATTCGCCGCCGCGCGGACGGAACCCCCGTGGTACTGGGCGTCTGCGCGACCCTGGGGGAGAACAGCGCCTGGGCCCCGGAAATGCTCGACGCCGTGCTGGCCACCTTCATGCTCCCGGCGTTCAACCCGGCATCGTTCCGGCGGTGCCCGGCGGTTCCCGCGGACGCCCTGGGGTGAAGCGCGGCCCGGCAGAATGGTGTGCTCACGCAGTCGCTGAGTCTCCCCACTTTTGAGGCCGGAGGACGGCGTGTTCCCACAAACCGCCGTCGTTACCGTGGTCCCTGGCCGCAAAACCGGTGAGTATCAGCGGCGCCTGCCGTGCAGCACCGGCCTGGCCGCACTATTCGATGGTGGCGAACAGGGCGTTGAGTTCGGCCGTGAGCTGGCGTCGCAGTTCCGGGGTGCCGATTTCCTGGCCGTCGATGTGGTTCACCGGGGCCAGGAGCCGGATGCTGGAGATCAGCCAGACCGCGTCGGCATCCAGCAGGTCCTTCGGCTCCAGCGGGCCGTAGCCCAGCTCCCAGCCGGCGGCCTTGGCGGCGGTGAACAGGGCGCCCTGCGAGGTCCCCGGCAGAATGCCGCTGTCCAGCTGCGGGGTGATGAGCCGCCGGGTTGTGCGGACGCCGCCGGCGCCGTCGTCCGCGGTTTCCAGATGGGCCAGCAGAACGGTCGACGTCGGTCCCTCCAGGACCCGGCCGTCCGCGGACGTGAAGATGACGTCGTCGGCGCCGTGCCGGTGGGCGTAGCGCAGCGCCGCCATGTTCACGGCGTAGGAGAGGGTCTTGGCGCCGAGCAGCAGCCAGGGGGCGCGCTCGCCGACGTCGCTGTCATAGCCACGGTCCAGCAGGATGACGTCGATTCCGGTCTCGCGCTGCCGGCGGCCCGCGGCCGCGGGCGCGGAGGCCTGGACCCAGCACGTGGGGGCGGCGGCGCCCTCCGGCCCGCGGGTCACGAGCAGCTTCACCACAACCTCGTCTTCGTCCGCGCCGCCTGTTGCTGCCGCGGCAGGATCCTTCCCCCGGAACTCGCGGAGGGCGGTTTCCACTGCCCGCCGCCACGCGTCCTCGGCAGGGATGTCCAGCTCCAGCAGCCGGGCAGAGCCGGCCAGCCGAGTCAGGTGCGCCTGGATCTTGCGGGGCCGGCCGCCCACAGCCAGGAGGGATTCGAAAACGCCGTCGCCGCGGGTGGCGCCCAGGTCCGTGGCCATCAGTTGCGGCTGCGACGCGTCGGCAACGCGGCCGCCGTCGAACGCCGGGTCGAGGAAGACCAGCACGGTCGCGGGCGCAGGAACAGGGGCTGCAGAGATCATGGCTCCAGCTTAGTCTCGGTGGTCCCGGGATAGGATTTGCACGTTGCCCGTTCAGGAACTGTTCCGCGGGCTTGTACTTTTAGGGGTTCGCCTGTGCTGTGGCCATTTCCGCTGGCGGAAACTTTACCGTCCTGGGCGGTTCTGATCCTGACGGTGATCGACTTCGCCATCCGCGTGCTGGTCCTGGGCATCATCCCAGGGAACCGGCGGCCCACCACCGCGATGGCGTGGCTGCTGGGCATCTTCATTGTGCCCATCCTTGGGCTGGCCCTGTTCCTGCTGTTTGGCAACTTCCGGCTCTCCCGCCGGCGCCGTGCCCAACAGGACGCTGTCAACACCCGGATCCGGGCCGGGACGTCCGACCTGGAAGAAGTCGAAAGCCGCTACGACGGACCCGAATGGGTGGCCTCCGCCGCTGAACTGAACAAGACGCTGGGCTCGCTGCCAATGGTGGACGGCAACAGCGTGGAGCTGCTGCCCGGCTACCCCGACTCCATCAAGGCGATGGCCGCGGCCGTCCGCGGCGCCAAATCCTTCGTCAACGCCGAGTTCTACATCATGAGCACCGACCACGTCACGGACGATCTGTTCACCGCAATGGAAGAGGCGGCGGAGCGCGGCGTCGAGGTCCGCGTCCTGTTCGACCACCTCGGCAGCCTTCGCATCAAGGGCTACAAGCAGCTCAAGGCCCGGCTCAACGCCAGCAAGATCCGCTGGCGGCCCATGCTGCCGCTGAACCCGTTGCAGGGGCAGTGGCGGCGGCCGGATCTCCGCAACCACCGCAAGATCATGGTGATCGACGGCGAGATCGCCTTCACGGGATCCCAGAACCTGATCGAGCCGTCCTACAACAACCCCAAGCACCGCAAAGTGGGCCGCGAATGGGTGGAGCTCATGGCCTGCATGCGCGGGCCGATTGTCACCACGCTGAACGTAGCCTTCGCGACCGACTGGCTCAGCGAAACCGACGAATCCCTTGAAGGGCAGCTGGAACACCGGCCCGAGCCCCACGCCGGAAACATCACGGCGCAGGTGGTCCCCAGCGGCCCGGGTTTTGTCACCGAGAACAACCTGCGGCTGTTCAACACCCTCATTTATTCGGCGCAGCACAGGATCTCGCTCTGCAGCCCCTATTTCGTCCCGGACGACTCGCTGCTCTACGCGGTGACCACGGCGGCGCAGCGCGGCGTCGAGGTGGAACTGTTCGTCTCGGAAAAGGGCGACCAGTTCCTGGTCCACCACGCGCAGCAGTCGTACTACCAGGCCCTGCTCGAGGCAGGCGTGCGGATCTACCTCTACAAGGCGCCGTTCGTGCTGCACGCCAAGCACTTCACCATCGATGACGAGGTTGCCGTGCTGGGCTCCAGCAACATGGACATGCGCTCCTTCTCGTTGAACCTCGAGGTCTCCGTGATGCTCCTCGGCGAGGACATCGTGCAGAGGATCCGCGCCGTGGAGGACACATACCGGAGCATTTCGCACGAACTCCTGCTGGAGGACTGGATGAAACGGCCCATGAAGGCCAAGTACGTGGACAATGTGGCAAGGCTGAGCGCAACCCTGCAGTAGTCCGGCCGCCGGCGGGGCAGCCTTGGGGAACGTCAGCCTTGGGGGAATTCGGCACCGAGCGCCGAGAGCACGCCGAACGCCTTGGCCCGGACTTCCTCGTACTCCTCCTGCGGGGACGAGTCGGCGGTGACGGCGCCGCCGACGCCGAGACTCACGTCGGCGGTGCCGTCGCCCAGGGCGCTGATCACGAGGGTCCGGATCGCCACGGAGAGGTCGGCGGCCCCGTTCAGGGAGAAGTAGCCGATCGCGCCGGAGTACACGCCCCGCGGCGCGGCCTCCAGCCGGTCCAGGATGGCCATGGTGCTGACCTTCGGGGCGCCGGTCATCGAGCCGGCGGGGAAACAGGCGGCGACCGCCTCGGCCCGCGGCAGTCCGGGCCGCAGCCGGGCATCGATGGTGCTCACCATCTGGTGCACGGTGGCGTAGCTCTCGATCGCACACAGCCGGCTGACGGCCACCGAGCCCGGGACGGCGAAATGGCTGAGGTCGTTGCGCAGCAGGTCCACGATCATGATGTTTTCCGCGCGGTCCTTGGCCGAGGACTCCAGTTCTTCCCGCAGGGCAGCGTCCGCGCCCGGTTCCGCGTCCCGGCGGCGCGTGCCCTTGATCGGTTCGGCCCGCATCCTGCCGTCCGCGGCAATCCGCAGGAAGCGCTCCGGCGACGTGCTCGCCACGGCGAGCTCGCCGAACCGCAAATAGCTGGCGAAGGGGGCCGGGTTGCGGCGCCGCAGGTCCAGGTAGGTCGGCCACGGATCCATCCCCTGAGAGCCCGCAGGCGAGGCAGCGGTGAGCGCCGTGGTCAGGCAGACCTCGTACGTATTGCCTTCCGCAATCTCACGCTGGGCCTCAGTGACCTTTGCCTTGTAGCCGGCTTCCGTGTCCCGTGCAGTGAAACGCGGGGCAGCCAGTTGCCGGGCACTGAACGTGGACGTGGACGTGGACGGCGCGGATGCGGCCGCGGCGACGGCCGCGCGGGCCGCCTCGAGCCAGTCTCCGGCGTCGGGCGCGTCCAGGGTCAGCAGCCAGGCTGTGCCCTCGGCGTGGTCAAGGACCACGGCGCGGCCGGCGAAGATCAGGCAGGCGTCCGGGGTGGCGGCGGCCACGTCATTGCCACCGGTTTCGCGTTTGAGCTCATAGCCGAGGTACCCGAGCCAGCCCAGGGTGAACTCGCACGGGTAGGCCTCGGGCGCATGGAGCGCCCGGCGCCCCCAAACGCCGTCGAGCCAGCGGAAGAACGGGCCGTCGGTGGACGCTGTGGCGTGGCCCGTAGTGACACGGGTCCGTCCGGAACTGTGCCGGACGGCCTGGCCGAAGCGGCCGCCGTCGTCGGCCAGGATGCTGAAGCGGCTGCGCTCCGCGGCCTCCGGGGCGAGGCCTGCCGGGTCGAGGGAGGAGTCGAGCCATACGGCGTTGGCCGAATCGCCGAAAAGCGCCGCAAACAGCTGCTCGGCCTCGGGCTGGGCGTCGATCCGTTCGGCCAGCAGCTGCAGGCCGCGCCGGGCGGCGCGTTCAGGCAGCAGGGCGGGGGCGACGGCCGGGATGTACTGGAGGGCCTGGAGGACGTCGTCGGGGGCGGTGCCGTCCGCACGGTTAAGTACGTGCACATCCGCGCGGGCCGGGACGTCGTCGGCCGCCAGCCACTCCGCTTCCTGGGCCGCCCACTGGTCCCAAAACGGTTCGTAGGTGTCGCCGTCCCGGGCCAGTGCCCTGGCCCGGCGGTCGTCGTCGGAGGAGTCCGCCCAGATCACGGCGTCCAGCAGGGGGAGTGCCGCCGCTGCGGCGGCGCCGACGCCCTCCACCAGGACGATTTCGGCAGGGCGGGTGGTGCGCGCATCGCCGTCGTAGTGCCGCTCCCAGTCCCAGCTGACCCATTCCGCGCTCTCCCCGCGCCGCAAGGGCGAGAGCACGGTGGTGACATAGCGTTCAATCCCGGCGGCGAGCCCGTTCCAGCCCGGATAGATGTCCTCGAGGTGGAAGAGCGAGACTTTGTGGTGTTCCCTGAGCCGCGCCGCCAGTTCGATGGCCAGAGTGGTCTTGCCGGAGCCGGACCGTCCGTCGATTGCGATGATGACGGGTGCGGGGCTCATGAAATAGAGCGTACCCGCTGACCTTCGCTGCCGTGATGTTGCCCGTTCTGGCGCTGAAGCTCGGTGCGCACGTGCTGCACGATCCCCGGAACTGAGGCCCGGATGAGGTTCCAGGTGGTGTCGAAGTCGGTGTGGCCGCCGTACCACGGGTCCTCGATGCCCTGCTCCAGCGGGTCCTTGTCTGCCACGGCGGGGTCGAAGCTGCGGAGCATGAGGATCTTGGCCAGGGATTCCTGGTCCGGTGCTGCCTGCCGCAGCCAGCCGTAGTGGTCGACGTCGAGGGCCAGGATCAGCTCCCGGTTTGCGAACCATTCGGGCCGCCATTCGCGCGCCACGTGGCGGTCCGATGCGATGTTGTGGGCTGTGAGTTTGCGCGCGGCCCGGGGATCGATGGGCCGGCCGGCCTCATACGCGGTGGTGCCGGCGGAATCGACCACGGCCCCGGTGAGGTGCCCGGCCCGGAATGCCTCCGCCAGCATGAGTTCGGCCATCGGAGACCGGCAAATGTTTCCGGTGCAGACCGCGATGATCCGGTACTGGCTCGACATTGAGGTCATAGCTAAGCATGAACGATCCCGGGCCTGTTGGCTAGCTGGCCCCCGCGAAGTATTACAACAAATGTCAACCGATATTCAATTTTTGTCACGCCCTCCCGTCGGCGGGCGCATCGCGGGCTGCCGGGCCGAGCCCAAGGTGCCGGACCAGCGCGTCGAGGACCGGCAGCTGGCCCTTGACCAGCCTGGACCGGGCTTCGGGCTCGGCGGTCCATTCGGCGCGGTCGATTTCGGGGAAACTGCTGATCGTGCCGGATCCTCTCGGCCACTCCAGCGTGAAGGTGTTGCTCACGATTCGTTCCGGCTGAAAGTCCGATTCGGCCGTGAAGACCGTGATGATCTTGCCGGAGGGCTGGCGGAAGTCGCCGAGCCGTTGGTAGTCGGCAGCGGGTGCCGGGGTGCCGATTTCCTCGGCAAATTCGCGGTGCGCAGCCGTCAGCGGGTCCTCGTCGGCCGGGTACTCACCCTTGGGGATGGACCAGCCTTGAGCTTCCTTGCGGGCCCAGAACGGTCCGCCCATGTGCGCTATCCAGACCTCAAGCTGCTGAGCGCTGCCGGAGTGGGGCGGCGCGCCGCTGGGCGGGGATGCACTTCCTAGCCGGTACAGCAGAATGCCGGCGCTCCGAACGGTCATGGCTCCTCCTGCCCCAAGGCTATGCCCCCGGCCCGGAATCAGGCCCGCGATCAGGCCGCTGGCCCCCACAGCGCCTTGCGGAGCAGCCCCTTGAGTGTGGCGATCTCCGTGGCGCTGAGGCCGGCCAGGGCGGCGGATTCCGCGTCCCGCGCCGCCGCCTCGGCCCGCCGGAAGACCGCTGCCCCCTCCGGGGTCGAGGAGACGATCTTGGCGCGCCGGTCCAGCTTCCCGGGCGCCCGGATCACCAGCCCGCGCTGCTCCAGCTCATCGATCAGGGCGACAATCTGGCTCGGGTCCAGGCTGAGGAATTCGGCCATCTCTCGCTGGGTTGGTTCCAGCTCGCTGTTGGCCAGGGCCAGCACCGAATACGAGCGCTCCTTGAGATCGAACGCGGCCAGTGCGTGGTTGTTCAGGACCGACCCGCCGGCATGCAGCTTGGCCAGCAGGAAGCCCGCGTCCTGGCTGATGGTCGCCGCCATGAGCTTCTCCGCCGGCTCGCTGCCCGGCTTGTCGTCAACTTCGGTCGCCATGCCCAACTCCAATAGTCCAAAAAATAAATCGTTGACTTTTTCAACTATCCATATTTTCATGGATACAGAACAGCATCCCATGCCGCGGGGCCGGATGCACAAGGCAGCTAGCAAAGGAGCGGCAATGAGCCTGTCAGGAAAAGTAGCAATCGTCACCGGAAGCGGACGGGGCCTCGGCCTAGCCTACGCCCGGGAACTGGCCCGCCAGGGCGCCGCCGTCGTCGTCAACGATGTGGACGCCGGCGTCGCCGCCGATGCCGTCCGGACGATTCAGTCCGACGGCGGCCGCGCAGCCGCCGTCGTGGCCCCGGTGGGCAGCTCCGACGTCGCCAAGCAGCTGGTGCAGGCGGCCGTCACGGAGTTCGGCCGGCTGGACATCCTGGTCACCAACGCCGGCATCCTGCGCGACAAGAGCCTGCTGAAGATGACCGACGAGGACTTCGACGCCGTGATCAACGTCCACCTGCGCGGCACCTTCACCTGCGCCCGGGAGGCGTTCGGCCACTTCAAGGAGCACGGCATTGCCGGCCGCATCATCACCATCGGCTCCCCGACCGGCCAGCGCGGCAACTTCGGCCAGACCAACTACGCCGCCGCGAAGGCCGGGATCGTGGGCATGGTGCGCACCTGGGCCCTGGAAATGAAGAAGGCAGGCGTCACCGCCAACGCCGTCATTCCCGTGGCCGCCACGGCCATGACCAAGACCGTCCCGTACTTCCAGAAGGCTGTCGAGGCCGATGAGCGCGGCGAGGCGATGCCGGCCTTCTTCCGCCACGACCTCGGCTTTGGTACGGCCGACGACGTTGCCGGGCTGGTGGCCTTCCTCGCCTCCGACGCTGCCGCAGGCGTCACCGGCCAGGCGATCGGCGCCGGCGGCGACCGGCTGCAGCTCTGGACCCACCCCGAGGCCGCCGCCACCGAGTACCGCGAGGGCGGCTGGGGCTACCAGGACCTCGTGGACAACTTCGGCGCGCTCTTCGGGGACAAGCTGCAAAGCGTGGGCGAGGACTTCCTGCCGCTGCCGGCGGACCTGCAGCCGGCGCAGCCCGCACCCTCGCAGGCGGCACCGGCCGCAGTAACGGCACAGGTCCGCTGAGATGGCCGCGCAGCGCTACGAACTCGGCATCGACGCCGCCGCCCTGGATGCGATCGACATGCACGTCCACCTCGAAGTGGACGGCCACGGCCACGAATCCCTTCCTGCGGCCCTGACCGAGGCCTCCGCCAAGTACTTCAAGGCCGAGGACCGCAGCCCCTCGCTGGACCGGATTGCCGAGGTCTACCGCGAACTGAACATGGCCGCCGTCGTCTTCACCGTCGACGCCCGGACCCAGCTCAAGCACGAGCCCAACAGCATCCCCGAACTCATCGCCGGCGCAGCCCGGAACAACGACGTCCTGATCCCCTTCGGCAGCGTCGACCCCCGGACCGGCACCGATGCCATCGAGGGCGCCAAGCACCAGGCCGTGGACCTCGGCGCCCGCGGCTTCAAGTTCCATCCGAGCCTGCAGGGCTTCGACCCTTCCAGCGAGCAGTTCTACCCGCTCTGGGAAACCCTCCAGGAGCTGGGCCTGCCGGCCATCTTCCACACCGGCCAGAACGGCATGGGCGCCGGTCTCCCCGGCGGCTACGGCATCAAGCTGGCCTATTCCAACCCGCTCCTGCTCGACGCCGTGGCCGCGGACTTCCCGGAACTGCAGATCATCATGGCCCACCCCTCGGTGCCGTGGCAGGACGAGGCCAACTCGATCGCCACGCACAAGGCGAACGTTTTCATCGACCTCTCCGGCTGGTCTCCGAAGTACTTCCCCGAGTCCCTGGTCCGCATGGCCAACTCGGTCCTGCAGGACAAGGTCCTCTTTGGCACCGACTTCCCGCTCATCACGCCGCAGAAATGGCTGGGCGCCTTCGCGGACCTGCCGCTCAAGGACGAGGTTCGGCCCAAGATCCTCAAGGACAACGCTGTCCGCCTGCTCGGGCTCGGTGGCTGAGGTGTCMGTGGAAACCGCCCCCCAGAAGACAGCGCAGGAGCGCCTCTACAGCGTGTGCGACTACTACGATGCCGAATCCCTCCTCACGGACGGGGAGCGGAAAGTGCTGGGGCGGCTGCGGGAGTTCCTGGACACCCAGGCCCGCCCGCTCCTGGCCGACTACTGGGAGCGCGGCGAGTTCCCGGACCAGCTGGCCCGGCCGCTGACCGATCTGGACCTCATGGAACCGGCGGAACTGACCGGCGCTCCGGGTGCAGAGCCGGTACCCGCCCGGGGAATCTACCAGGGGTTCCGGATCTTCGAACTCGCCCGGACGGACGCCTCGCTGGCCACCTGGTACACGGCCCAGGCCGGGCTGTTCCGGACCGCCATCCGGGTCGGCGCCTCCGCGGAACAACAGGCCGAGTGGATGCCCAGGGTCATCGACTTCTCGCTCAAGGGCGTCTTCTCGCTGACCGAGCCGGAGTCCGGCTCGGACATCGCCGGGGGACTCGCGACCACCGCCCGCAGGGAGCCCGGCCCGGACGGCGACACCTGGGTCCTGGACGGCGCCAAGCGCTGGATCGGCGGCGCGRCAACGGCCGACGTCCTGGCCGTTTTCGCCCGGGACGTCGCCGACGGGCAGGTCAAGGCCTTCCTCGTGGACCGCGAGGCCGCCGGCGTGACCCTGGAGAAGATCCGCGGCAAGACCGCGCTGCGGATGATGCAGAACGCCCACATCACCCTCGACGGCGTCCGCGTTCCCGAGGCCAGGCGGCTCCACAACGTGAACTCGTTCCGGGACGTGGCCGCGATGCTGCGGGCCATGCGCTCGGACGTCGCGTGGATCGCCACCGGCATCCAGGCCGGGGCCTTCGAAGCGGCACTGAAGTATGTCACCCAGCGGCAGCAGTTCGGCCGCCCGCTGGGCTCCTTCCAGCTCGTCCAGGAGAAGCTCGCCCGGATGCTGGGAAACCTGACCTCGTCGCTGTCCCTCGTGGTCCGGCTGACCGAACAGCAGGCCAAGGGCATCTACCGCGACCAGGACTCAGCCCTGGCCAAGATGCAGACCTCCCTGCTGATGCGCGAAACCGTAGCCCTGGCCCGCGAAGTGGTGGGCGGCAACGGCATCACGCTCGCGTCCGACGTCGCGCGGTTCCATGCCGATGCCGAGGCCGTCTATTCCTACGAGGGCACCCACGAGATCAATGCCCTGATCGTCGGCCGCGCCCTCACCGGCGAAAGCGCCTTCACCCGCTGACGCCCTTCACCCGCTGACGACGGCGCGTCCCGCCGCCGTCGTTCGACTCATCCCAACCATCACAGGAGCCAAAGATGCCCAACCTCGTCGTCGACTTCGACAAACTGCTCACCCTCGCCGGCACCGACCTCGGTGTCACCGACTACCGCGAAATCACCCAGGAACAGATCAACAAGTTCGCCGACGCCACGGGCGATGATCAGTGGATCCACGTGGACCCGGAACGCGCCAAGGACGGCCCCTTCGGCGCCCCGATCGCCCACGGCTTCCTCACGCTCTCGCTCATCATCCCGTTCTGGGGCGAGCTTTTCGACGTCGACGGCGTCACCACCAAGGTCAACTACGGCCTCGACAAGGTCCGCTTCACCTCGCCGGTCAAGGTGGGTTCACGCATCCGCATGCGGGCCACCATCGCAGAAGTCACCGAGGTCAAGGGCGGCGCCCAGATCAAGGTGGCCAACACGATCGAGATCGAAGGCCAGGAGCGCCCGGCCGTCGTGGCCGAGTTCCTCGCCCGCTTCTACAAGTAAGCCGCCCCAGCCACTTCACCATCCCTCTGCCTCATCCCTCTGCCCACAAGGAACAACGATGTCCCAAATTTCGCAGTTGCAGGCCATGGACGCGGGTACGCGTCGCCGTGAAGCACGGACCGTCATTGCCTCCAGCTATCTCGGCAGCACCATCGAGTACTACGACTTCCTGCTCTACGCCACGGCCGCCGCCGTGGTCTTTCCCAAGGTGTTCTTCTCCGGCGCGGACGAGTGGGTGGGCGTGGTGGCCGCCTACGGGACCTTCGCCGCCGGCTATGTCGCGCGGCCCCTCGGCGGCATCATTTTCGGCCACTTCGGCGACAGGCTCGGACGCAAGAACATGCTGATCGTCTCGATGCTGGTCATGGGCATCGCCTCCACCCTGATCGGGCTGGTGCCAGGCGCCGCGGTGGCCGGCGCCTGGGGTGCCGTGATGCTCGTGTTCCTCCGCGTGTGCCAGGGCATTGCCGTGGGCGGGGAGTGGGGCGGTGCCGCCCTCATGGCGCTGGAGCATTCGGAATCGGGCAAGCGCGGCTTCGCGGCCTCGTTCGTCAACGCCGGCGCCCCCACCGGTGCGGTGCTGGGCACCCTGGTCATGGGCGCTTTCGCGGCCCTGCCCAACGAGCAGTTCCTGGCCTGGGGCTGGCGCGTGCCGTTCCTGCTGTCCTTCGTCCTCCTGGGCATCGGCATGTTC
Source organism: Arthrobacter sp. P1_B3 (assembly GCF_056406615.1). NCBI lineage: Bacteria > Bacillati > Actinomycetota > Actinomycetes > Micrococcales > Micrococcaceae > Arthrobacter > Arthrobacter sp. P1_B3. The sequence continues at coordinate 90,093 of NZ_JBFTZV010000013.1, forward strand.
GTCCGGCTCAAGGTCTCCGAAAGCCCCATCTTCAAGGCGGCACTGGAGCAAGAGAAGGCCGAACAAGAGAAAGCCGAGCGGGAGCAGGCCGATCAGGACCACGCCCAGCCGCAGCGGAGGGCGCAGGGCAGCGCGCCGGTGCGCCGCGAGATTCCCCTCCTGCAGGTCCTGCGCCGGCCCAAGACCCTGATCTTCACCATGCTGGCCGGCGCTGCCGGGTTTGCGCTCCAGGTGGTGCTGGCCACGTTCTCCGTGACCTATGCCGTGTCCAAGGGCGCGGACCGGCAGGGCGTGCTCTACGCCTTCGCGGCAGCTTCGTTCGTATCCATCGCCTTCGTCATCATGGGCGGCCGGCTCTCCGACAAGCTGGGACGGCGGCCCGTGATGATCGGCGGCCTGGTGCTCTTCATCCTTTACCTCACGCCGATGTTCCAGCTCCTGTCCTCCAACAACATCGGGCTGATCTTCGTGGCATTCGCAGTCGGCCTCATGATCCACTCCACCCTGTTCGGCCCGCTCGCGGCCTTCGTGTCCGAGCAGTTCGGCACCACCTCGCGCTACACCGGCGCCTCGCTGGGCTACCAGCTCGCCACGCTCCTCGGCGCGGGATTTACACCGGGCATTGTGGCGCAGATCTTCAAGGATTCCGGACAGGACACCTCCTCCGTGGTCTGGTATCTGGCCATCATGTCCGTCGTGTCAATCGTCTTCATCCTGCTGACGCGCGAGCCCAAGAACAACGATCTGCAGGCTGTCGGGTCCTGACCGGCCCGCAGGCGCTACCGTCTAACTAGAAAGGACTTGCCGTGGAGAATTTTGGCATCGGCTCGTGGCTGCAACGGCGCCGCCCGAAGTCGGGCACCAAGAGCGCCGTCATCGCAGGGGACAGGGAGCTCAGCTACGCCCAGCTCGCGGATCGTTCCACCCGGCTCGCCAACGCCCTCCGGGACCGCGGCGTGGCCAAGGGCGACAGGGTGGCCTACCTGGGCGAAAACGATCCCTCCTTCCTGGAGACCCTCTTCGCCGCCGGCCTGGCCGGGGCGGTCTTCGTCCCGCTGAACACCCGGCTCGCGCCGCCCGAGATCCAGTTCCAGCTCCGGGACAGCGGCGCGGTCCTGCTGGTGCACTCGGCGGCGCTCGCGGTGCTCGCGGAACGCGGCTCGGCGGACACCGCGGTGGGTTCGCGGATCGTCGTAGAGGACCCCGCGGTTCCCGACGGCGGCGGAGCCGTGGTCGGGGGAACGGCCGGCGGAACCGCCGTGGAGGCGTTTGAGGCCGTGATCGCCTCCGGTGCGGTGCTGCCGCCGGACGAGCCCGTGGGCCTGGACGACGCGGCCATGATCCTTTACACCTCCGGAACCACCGGAAACCCCAAAGGCGCGCTCCTGACGCACGGCAACATCACGTGGAACTGCGTCAACGTACTGGTCGATTTCGACTTTTCCTCCACCGACGTCGCCCTCATGATCTCCCCGATGTTCCACGTCGCCTCCCTCGACATGGGCGTCCTGCCCACCCTCCTGAAGGGCGGCACGGTGGTCCTGGAGGCCAAGTTCGATCCGCGCCGGACGCTGGAGCTGATCGAGCGGCACCGCGCAACGACCATCAGTGGGGTGCCCACCACGTACCAGATGCTGTGTGAACATCCCGACTGGGACGCCACGGACCTCAGTTCGTTGAACAAACTGACGTGCGGAGGGTCCGCCGTGCCGATGCGGGTCCTGGAAGCCTACGAGCGGCGCGGACTGCGCTTCTCCAACGGCTACGGCATGACCGAGACGGCCCCGGGCGCCACCACACTGCCGGCGTCCCGGTCCAGGGACAAAGCCGGGTCCTCGGGCCTGCCGCATTTCTTCACCGATGTCCGGGTGGCCGATCCCCTGGACCCGGAGGCGGGCCCCGCCGCACCCGGAACCGTAGGGGAGATCCAGATCAAGGGTCCCAACGTTATCCACCAGTACTGGAACCGGCCCGAGGCCTCGGCGGATTCCTACACCGCGGACGGCTGGTTCAAATCCGGTGACATGGGCTACAAGGACCCGGACGGCTTCGTGTTCATCTCCGACCGGCTCAAGGACATGATCATTTCCGGCGGCGAGAACATCTACCCGGCCGAGGTGGAGCAGGCGATCGCCGAGCTCGACGCCGTCGGCAGTGTCGCGGTGATCGGCGTGCCGGACGAGAAATGGGGCGAGGTGCCGCGGGCCGTGGTGCTGCTGCGGGACGGGGCCCGGCTCACCGAGGAGCAGCTGCGCTCCCACCTGGAGGGCCGGCTGGCGCGGTACAAGATCCCCAAGTCCGTGGTCTTCGTGGACGAGATGCCCCGGACGGCCAGCGGCAAGATCCGGAAGGCAGACCTGAGGAAGCTGACGCCCGGGCACGTCTGACGGGGGCAGGGACGCCCCCGGCGCGAGTGGGCGAAGCACAAGGAAGGGCCGGGGGCTGCGTAACGCAGCCCCCGGCCTTTCCGTGTGTCGGGGAGGCGGGCGGCCGTTAATCGACCGTGAAGATCCTGATGACCACCCGCCCGGGCTGCCGTTCGCCCGTCCCTAGCATGAGGCGCGTATTCAGCCATTCCAGGGCCGGGGAGGCGCTGGTGAGCCGCGGCCAGCAGCGGAAGTAGATCTTTGATGGATCGACGGCGGCGCCGGAGTTCAGCAGTTCGATGTCCCCGGCGCTTCCGTGGCGCAGCGCTGAATTATGCACGAAGATCCGGTGGCCGTCGTCGGTTTCCAGGACGTACCGGGCGTCCAGCTCCGTCAGCGTGGCGCTCCGGAGGAGCTGGTAGTCCGCGCCGCCCGGGAGGACCCGCCCGTTCAGGGCCGGCCCGCTGACCGTTCCGCCCGTGATCGGGATGACGCGCCGGTGGCCCTCCGGCGTTGGCCCGACGTCGATCGGCTCGCCGACGGTGACCGAGAGTTCCGCGAGGAAGGTCAGCCCCGGGGCTTCTGGGGCTTCAGGCGATGGCGCGCTCACAGGATTCCAGCCGTCAGCCGGCTGGGGTTGTTAGCACCGAACAGTACGCTCTGCGTGGCCACCACCGCGTCGGTGGAGTCATAGGCCAGCTTGCCGGTGTTGAGGTTGCGGTCCCAGCGCGGGTGGCAGCTGGACGTGACCTGGACGCGGAGCCGCTCGCCGGGGGCAAAGGTGTAGGCCGTCTGCCAGAGATTTACGGTGTATTCATACGGCCGGCCGGGTTCGATCAGCGACGGCGCGTGGCCCGGCTGGTACAGCCCTGTCCCGGCGTGGCTTTCCCGCCAGGAGGCGCGGACAATGCCGTCGGCAAAGCCCAGGGATGTGCCGTCCGGAGCGACCCGGCAGAGCCGCACCACGAAGTCCGTGTCCACGGCGGTGGAAGACGCAAAGAACGTGGCGCTGACCTCGCCGAACAGGGTGACCGGCTCCTCGAACGCCTCTGAGGTAAAGGTGAGGACGTCGGCGCGGGACTCCACGGCGTGCTGCATGGCTGGGCCCGCGGGAAAGACCCCGTGGATCATGGTGGCGCCGCCCGCGGTGGGGACCGGGTCCAGGGGGTCGTAGTCGTATTCGACGGAGCCGCCGGATCCCGGAGTGTCCTGCAGCGACCCGTCCGCGCCGAAGAACCAGGAGCGGTGGCTGCGGGGCGAAGGCAACTCATCAAAGCCGCGCCACTGGTTTTCGCCCATGAAGTAGAGCAGCACAGCCGGGACGTTGTGAAGCCGCTCGGGTTCGTCCTTGAGCACGGCGTCGAACCAGGCCGTCTGGAGCCCGGAAAGATCCCCCAGGCCGTTCATCATCCCCCCGGCCGCGCTCAGTCCGAAGCTCACCTCGGGGTAGCTGCCGGAGAAGATCGTGTGGGCCCACGGGCCCACGACAAGCCGGGGCGCAGGTGCAGCCCCCGTTCGGCTGTGCTCGAGCTGCATCGCGTACTGGGAGAGGGTGCTGGGGCAGAAGATGTCGAACCAGCCGCCGATGTGCAGTGTAGGCAGTGACACCGGCTTGATGGATGCTTCGTCCCACAGGCGCGTGAAACTGTTGCCCGGCGATTCTCCGGCCGAAGGAAGGACATGGCGGTTCATGAATGTGCCAAGCTGTGCCGAGAGTTCCCGCAGCGGCAGGGTGTCGAAGGCGCTGCCGTCGGAAAATGAGCGGTCCAGATCCAGCCACGCCTGGAATTCCTTGCCCTGCAGTTCCGGGTCGCCCGCATATTCGCGGAGGAGTTCGTTGGCTGAGATAGAGGCGTGGCCCCAGCTGAACCGGCTGCCGAGCTCGTAGGCGCCGCCGCGGTACAGGGAGCCGTTGTTCGCGTTGGCCCCGGCGGAGATTCCGAGCGAGAGGGCCGCGAGGCCGTTTGGAGCCAGGGACGCTGCCCGCCACTGTGTCTCCGCGAAGTAGGACCGGCCCCACATCCCCACGGCACCGTTGGAGTACGGCAGCAGTGCAGCCCACTCGACAGTTGCGGCGCCGTCGGACGCTTCATTGGCGGACGGGTCGAAGACCCCGTCGGAACCGAAGCGCCCGCGGCAGTCCTGCATGATGACCACGTAGCCCGCGGCCGCGACGGTTGCGGGGTTGAAGTAGGCGGAGTTGACGGAGAGGTCGCGTCCGTAGGGCGTCCTGGTCAGCAGCACCGGGCACGGTTCCCCGTCCGCCGGGCGGTACACCGTGGATCGCAGGATGGTGCCATCCGGCATCCGGGTTTCGACGTCTTGTTCAATTAGCACGGGTTTTAGCGCGGGGCGCGGTGTCACGGAAGGGTTCCTCACTGCTTTGGTCAGGGACTGTGGTGTGTTCGAGGGCTGTGGGTTGTTCGGGAAGTGCGGAGGGGAGCGGCCAGATGCTGCCCGGCCGCCCCCTCCGCACTGTCCGGGAATCAGGATCTAGGCGTTCGCGGATTCCCTGGTACCCAGCGCCTCGGTGGGGACGTTGTAGGTTTCCTTGACCCAGATGGCGGTCACGGCTGCCGAAGCAAGGCAGCAGGCCGCGGTGAAGGCGGCCACGGGAATCCACCCGGTGGGGCCGGGTTGGACAATGGCCGCGGCGATGGCCGGCGCGAAGCCGGTGACAACGAGGCCCAGCTGCGAGGCCGTGGCGGCACCGGAGTAGCGGATCTTCGTCGGGAACATTTCGGCCGTCATGGCCGGGCCCAGCGGGTTGACCATCCCGTAGCCGACGGTCATAAAGAGGATCCCGCTGGCGAAGATCAGCGGTATGGACGCGGTGCTGATGGACCAGAAGTAGGCGAAGGCGGCCACGGCGCAAATGATGTTGCCGGTGATGAAGACCGGCTTGCGGCCGATCCGGTCGGCCAGGATGCCGGCATAGGGCTGGGCGATGATGCCCAGGGCGGCCGTGGCGATGGTGACCCCGAGCATGACAGCGGACGGGATTCCGAATTTTCCGGTCGCGTAGGCCAGCCCGAAGGCCGCGAAGACCGACGACACCACGCTCCAGAGCCCAAAGAAGATGACTTTGACGATGGTGCGCCAGTGATCGCGGAGGACCACCTTGATGGGCAGTTCCTTCTCGGTTTCCGCTTCCTTCGTGGCTTCGAACACCTCGGATTCGGGCAACCGGAGGCGGATCCAGAGGCCGACGGCGACCACCAGGATGCTGGCGAGGAACGGCAGCCGCCATCCCCAGCTGAGCAGGTCCTCCTGCGGGAGCAGGGACACTGCCAGGAAAGCCAAAGAGGCGAGCATGATCCCGGCGACGGCGCCGGTGTTGACCCAGCTGCTGTAGAAGGCCCGCTTGTTGCTGGGGGCATGTTCCATGGTCATGGTGACGGCGCCGACGGATTCGCCGGCGGCGGAGGCACCCTGAAGTGCGCGCAGGACGACCAGGAGGACCGGGGCGGCCGCACCGATGGCGGATGCCGGCGGCAGGCAGCCGATGAGGAAGGTGGCCACGCCCATGACCACGAGCGTCAGGACCAGCATCTGACGGCGTCCGAGGCGGTCGCCATAGTGGCCGATGACGCTGGCCGCGAGAGGGCGGATGACGTAGCCGATGCCGATGGTGGCCATGGACAGGATAGTGCCGAGGGCGGGATCGATGCCGGGGAAAAAGATCTTGTTGAAGATCAGGGCGGACGCCGAACCGTAGATGAAGAAGTCGTAGTACTCCAGGGTGCTGCCGATGAAGCTGGCGGTGGCGGCGCGGCGGGCATGTTTGGTTCCCTCGGGGGAAACGGGGCGGGCCTGGTCCGCGGGCGGCGTCAACGGCGTCGGCGGAACGATGGGACCAGCGGTCATTGCGGATCTCCTAGGTGGGCAGGGATTTAGCGGGGAAAGGTGAGGCTGGGGGAAGATCTTGGGCTCGCATGCTGAGCAGGGCGGGCGGGGTCGGCTGTGGCCTCCGTCACTCTGGTTGCAATAGTATGCACTTGATTCAGCGTCCGTCAATGTAAGTGCAAAATAAAATGGCGGCGAAGGTGACTGGCATGATGGAGTCGTGATGAGCGAGCGGCCGGCCTCCCTACCCGGCATGGACCCGGACGTGGCCATCGACTTTCCGCGGCCTTTGAAGGGGCCGTCCACCCAGCACCAGCTGCTCACCCTGCTGGTTGACTACTGGTTCAAGAGCGAGGAATGGCTGCCGTCCCGGCTCATCGCTGCCCTGGCCGCGGGTCTGGGAATTACGGCCTCGGCGTCGGCGACGGCGCTGAGCCGCCTGGCGTCCCGGGGCGTGCTCGAACAATCCAGTGCCGGGCGTACGTCGCGCTACCGCATCACCCAGGGCGCGCGCAACCGGCTCCGTCACGGCCTCGAGCAGGTCTCCGTCTTCGGCGAACAGTCCCGCCAATGGGACGGCCACTGGACCGTCATCGCGTTTTCGATTCCGGAGACGTCGCGGGATGTCCGCGAGATGTTCCGCTCACGCCTGCGGTGGCGCGGATTCGCGCCGCTGTTCGGGGCGCTGTGGGTCTCTCCGCGCGACCACTCCGAGGAACTCGAAAAAACCTGCAAGGGCTATGGCGTGGACGACTACGTCATCTTCCGAACCGCTGAATCCAGCCTCCGCGGCAAACGGCTCGTGGAGGCCTGGTCACCGCAGGAGTTCAGGGAACAATACCGGCCCTTTACCGAAAAATTCACGCCCTGGGCTGAACGCCTCGACGCCGGAACGGTCAGCCCGGCGGAGGCCTTCAGGGTCAGGACTGAACTGATGGATGCGTGGCGGGCGTTCCCCTGGAGTGACCCGGATCTTCCCGCCGAGCTCCTGCCGGAGGCCTGGCCGCGGACAGAGGCCAGGGAACTCCTTGTCCGCCTCTACGACGGGCTCGCCGACGCTGCCACTGCCTACGTCGAGGAAATCGTGGCCCGGGAAGCCCCCGAGCTGGCGGGTACGGCGCGGGCGCTGTCGGTGACACCCGGGCTCTGACCCGGACTGGTATTCGGGCTGTGATCCGGTCCGGGCGGCGGCCCCCGAACTTAGTGGAACGTGCCTAGTGGATCGCCGCCAGCAGGATGCCGACGCCGACAAAGAGCCCTCCGAATGTCCGGTTCAGCACTTTCTGTCCGCCGGCGTCGCGGGTGAAGCGCTGGAAGGACCGGGCCGCCGCCGCGAAGAAGAACCACATGACGAGGACGTCGATCACGATCACTGTGGCGGCCAGGACCACGTACTGCGGCAGCAGCGGCTGCTCCGGCCGGATGAACTGGGGCATGAAGGCCAGGAAGAAGACCACGGCTTTGGGGTTGAGCAGGTTGACCCACAGGCCGCGGCGGAACATGGAGAGGCCCGGTTCGTTGCGCAGGGCGGCGGCCTTCTCCTGGTCCAGATCCGGCTTGTGCAGGAACTGCCGGATGCCCAGGTAGACCAGGTAGGCGGCGCCGGCGTAGCGGATCACGTTGAAGGCGACCGGTGAGCTCGCCACGAGCACCCCGACGCCGAGGGCCACGATCAGGATGTGCACTACGAGGGCGGCCTGCTGGCCCAGGATGCCCCAGAGGGAACGGCGGAATCCCGAGTTCAGGGAATTGCTCATCGTGTTGATGGCGCCCGCGCCGGGAGTGAAGCTGATCAGGACGCCGGCGCCGGCCAGGGCCAGCCAAAGGGAGGGTTGCACCCGCCAAGTTTACGGTCCAGGCCGCCGCCGGCCTGATTGATGACGGGAGTCAGTCGCGGCGGAGGCCGTAGCTGAGGATCATGTTGCCTTTGCTGGTCTGCTGGGACGACTGCAGCTCCAGCCGGGTGAGGGGATCGCCGTCGTTGAACAAACGCCGCCCGCTGCCCGCGATCACGGGATGGACGATCAGCATCAATGTGTCGAGCAGCCCGGCGAACAGCAGCTGGTGGACCAGAGAGATGCTGCTGAAGATCCCTATTTCGCCGCCGTCGCTGTCCTTCAGGCCCGCAACGAAGTCCTCCAGCCGGCCCTCGATCAGGCGCGAATTCTGCCACTCCAGCTCCCCGGCCAGGGTCCGGGACGCGACAAACTTCGGCAGCGGATTGATGAACCCGGCGAAGTCGGCGTCGCTCTCGGAGTTGGGCCAGTACTCCGCCCACTGCTGGTACCCGACGCGGCCCAGGAGCGCGGTGTCGATCCGGCCCATCATCTCGCCCATTCCGGCACCCAGCTCTTCGTCGAAGCTGTCGAATTGCCACAGGAACGGGTCTTCAACCACGCCGTCCACTGAGCAGAAAAGGCCGGCCGTCAACTTGCGCATGGGGTTCTCCTTGCCGTGGGTCTCTAGTTGGGTCTCTAGCGGGTCTCTAGTGCACCCTATCCGCTGATCCGGAAGCACGGAATGGCTGCCGAAATCTCGTCAGCGACCCGCCCCGGAGGCTGGCTGCGCCGCCAGCCCCGCGAGCCTTGGGCGTGCCCGGGGCGCGCCCAAGGCCCGCTGAGGGTTAGCCGTTGGAAGTGTACCCATCCGTGGCGGTGCCGCCCGGGCCGCCATGGCCTCCGCCGGGGCCGCCCTGGCCTTCCTGGGTTTCGGTCACGGTGAAGTTCGCATCCAGCAGGACGGTAGCGCGGGTGCCGTCCGCCTTAGTGATGTGGGCTTCGTAGGTTGCGCCGTCGGCGTCGGTCTCCATCCTTTCGATCGTCGCGTCCGGCTGGGCGGCCTTCACCGCAGCCTCGACCTTTGTGGCGGTGTCGCCGGTGAGGACCTCCTCCGTCTTGCCGTTGGCCTGGTGCGGGCCGCGCTGGCCGCCGGTGCCGTAGCCATCGGTGGCCTGGGTGGAGGACGAGCTGCTGGTCGAATCGGCAGCCATCGCGGGGATGGCCGACGCGCCGATGGCGCCGCCGCCAATCACCGCAGCGAGCATGATGCCCGCGGTGGTCTTGTTGATCTTTGCCATTGTGAAACTCCTTCGCTGAGGCCCGGATGCCGGACCGGCCGAGTTTTCGGCCTGGAACCAGCCTCAGACGTGGAGTTATGGCTGCGCTTTCGGCATGCTGTGCCGGTCCTGTGACCGCCTACGGCCGCTCAGACTCGGGCTCAGCCGCACTTGCCCAGCTTCGAATGAGCCCAGTGGAACATGGTCCTGGGAAGGTCATCATGATCCGGATATTGGTCAAAATAGGAGTGCGCACGGGCAGACATATAGCCCGTTTCGTCGATGGCGAAGTGGCCGATCAGCTGCATGCCCCGTTCTGCTGCCTTCGATTCCAATGCGTCTGCCTCGTCCATGATCGGTTCCGAGAAGTCGTATTCGCTGAATCTGCCAGGGTGGGCGATCGCAAAGTACTTGGTGAATTCCGGATTCAGCGACGCCAGAACGGCATCGTGGAACGGGGCCAGGGAACCAGCAAAATCTTCGGCCATGACCTCGACGGTGTCCAAACGCATTTCCTCGTCTACGCACATCAGCACCACCTTGGGCATGAGCTTGCCGTCCTGGACGATAAACGGGCGGGCGAGAACCTGGAAGTCAAAACCTGCTTGGATGATCATGTTTTGACGCTAAGGCGCCCGCACTCGGAGCTCTAGGGTCACAAGCGCTTATGTGGACAAAGGGGCGCCCGCTCACGCCCGGGCGATGACCTCGCCGTTGGGAATCAGGAACCAGCCGTCGTCGGTGGAGCCCCACCGGTGCCAGCCGGCGGAAATCCGGGCCAGTTCCGCCTCGCTGGCAAAGCCGTACTCGAGCGCCTGGTCCGCAAAGGATGAATGCAGCACCCGCTCGCCCCACACCCGGGCCTGCCACCGCCGCTGCTGCCCGGTGGCGTAGAGCCAGTTGCTGCTGGACGGGGCCACGTCCGTGAACCCGGCGGCCTGTGCCCAGGACACGAGCCGGCGGCCGGCGTCGGGCTCGGCCCCGTTGCGGCGGGCGATCCGCTGGTACAACTCCATCCAGTCGTCGAGCTCGGGGATGGCCGGGTACCAGCTCATGCCGTGGAAATCGGCGTCGCGCACCGCCACGATCCCCCCGGCCTTGGCCGCCCGGCGCATCTCCCGCAGGGCCGCGACGGGGTCCGTGAGGTGCTGGAGGACCTGATGGGCGTGGACGACGTCGAACGACTCGTCCGGGAAGTCGAGGTCGTAGACGTTGCCGGTGGCAAAGTCGACGTTGTCCACGCCGCGCTCGACGGCGAGTGCCGCGGCCTGGGCGATGATGTCGGGGGAACGGTCCAGGCCCGTGACCCTGCCCGGTGCCACCAGCTCCGCGAAGTCGCACGTGATGCTGCCCGGCCCGCAGCCGACGTCGAGGACGTTCGCCCCGGGCGTGAGATGCGGGATCACGAACGCTGCCGAGTTTTCCGCCGTGCGGGAGGCATGGGCACGGACCACCGACTCGTGGTGGCCGTGTGTGTACACGTCGTCAGGCTGCTGCTCACTCATAATGGAACGCTACCCTCCCGCCTCCGGAAAAGGGCAGACCCTCCCCGTGTGCCCGGCGATTCGGTCGGCGCGCGCCGGCAGGCAGTTTTTTGCGGCTTGCCGTCAGTTTTGCCGCTTCCGGCGCCGGAGAATCTGCGGATGAATGGAGGAGTGGAAATCAACAACAATAAAGACGGCAGCGGCAGCGGACTTGGCCTGTTCCGGGCCACCGGAATCTATGTCGGGGCGATCCTGGGCTCGGGTGTCCTGGTGCTTCCCGCCATCGCGGCCAATGAGGCCGGCCCGGCATCGCTCCTTGCATGGGCCGTCCTGCTGGTGTTCTGCATTCCGGTCGCCTTCAGCTTCGCCGAAATGAGCCGCCAGCAGCCCGACGCCGGAGGGATCGCCCACTTCGTCAAGCGCGCCTTCGGGCGCCGCGCCTCGGTGGTGGCCGGGTACCTCTTCTACTTTTCGATCCCCTTCGGCGCCCCGGCAACGGCCGTGATCGGCGGCAATTACATCGCTCACGCCGTCGGTGGCGGCCGGGAAACCGCGGTCCTTGCGGCGGCGGTGATCCTACTGGCCGCCTTCGCGAGCAACGCCGTCGGCATCCGGGTTTCCAGCCGCATGCAACTGGCGCTCATGGTGCTGCTGGTGGCACTGCTCGCGCTCGCCGTCGTGCTCGCAGCGCCCCACGCCAAGGCGGAAAATTTCCAGCCCTTTGCCCCGCACGGCTACTGGGCCGTCGGCGGCGCCGCGAGCCTGCTGTTCTTCTGCTTCGCCGGTTGGGAAGCGGTCTCCCACCTGGCCGGGGAGTTCCGCAACCCCGGGCGCGACCTCCGGCGGGCTACGTGGCTCACCTTGATTGTGGTGGGCGCGGTCTACATCGGCGTTGTCGCCGCGTCGGTGGCGGTCCTCGGCCCGGAACTGCCCGCTACGGCGGTGCCCGTCGCGGCGTTGCTGGAAGCAGGGTTGGGCTCACTGGCGGCCCCGCTCACCGCCGTCGCCGCTGCCGCGCTGACTTTCGGCCCCATCAACACGTTCGTGGCCGGCGCCAGCCGGCTCGGGGCCGCCCTGGCGTCCGACGGCGTGTTGCCGCCCGCCCTTGCCCGCGGTGCCGGGCGCGGTCAGGTGCCCGCCGGAAGCCTGGTAACCCTGGCCGTCCTGACGCTGCTGTCCTTCGCCGCGGCCATTGCCGGACTCACCGACATGCAGTTCCAGATCGGGGCCGCCTCGGCGTGCTTCACGGCCGTCACCGCGTTTGGCCTGGCCGCCGGCATCCGGTTGCTGCAGCCGCGGACCGTCGCCTGGTACGGCGTGATCGTGGCGGCGGGCGTCATGGTGGCCGTCCTGCTCTTTAGCGGCTGGGCCCTCGGGGTCCCGCTGGCACTGGCAGCGGCCGCCGTCGGCGTCGGCAGGCGCTTCGGCCGGAGCCCGGCGCCGAAGGCGACCCCGAAAGTTATGCAGCCGGGGGCCGCCCCGAAAGTTATGCAGCCGGAGGCGCCGCCGCCTGGCCGGCCCAAGGCTGCTGCCAGCCTGTGACGGCGCGCGCCGCGCATCAGCCGGGGCGGCGCTCCGATGCGGGGCCGCGGGCGGCTTCTTCGCCGGCCCGAACGGTGGCATCGATCATGGAGTTCATGAACCGGGTAACAACCTCCAGTTCCTCCGGCGTGAAGCTTTCCATGGCCGCGCCCATGTGGCGGGCCAGCGGGAGGAACATGGCGCCGCCGTCGCGGTAGGCCTTGGGGGTCATGCGCAGCTGCACCTGGCGGCGGTCCGCGCCTTCGCGCTCGCGGACCACGTGGCCGGAATTGTGGAGCCGGTCGATCAGAGCGGTTGTGGCAGGGGAGCTGAGGTTCAGCTCTTTTCGGAGCACTCCCGGGGTGACAATCTGGTCCCGCGCCGCGTGCCGCATGATCACGGCGAGGGCGTTGAGATCCGTGCGGTGCATGTCATTGCGGCCGCCGGCGGAATCCACATAGCGGTTGGCTTCGAGGGTGAATTCCTGCAGGAGCCGGACGAGGGGCGGCGGGCCGGCCGCTTCGGGCGGACCCGCGTCTTCGGATGGGCCTGCGTTTTCAGATGGGATCGGGGATTCGGCTGACACGGCGGACCTCCCTTGTTCCTAGTTGTGGCGTCCATTGATACGGGGCGTCTCTTGATAAGGCGTCCCTGGTTGCGGCGGCGGTCTGACCGCGGCCGGTCGGCGTCAACGACGGCGCCCTCCGGATTTTACTGCAGCCCGAACCATACTGCGGCGGCGGGGCGCCGGCTGTCCTTCCACTCTCCCCGAATTTCTCCTCAGTCCGGGCGCATAAGTCAGTCTGGGCGCATAAGGGTTATCTCCATGATGGAGATAGTCTACTATGGAGCTGAATGCCGGTCCCACCGCAGCGCACCCCGGAAGGTCACATGAAAAACTCCACACCCCCTCCGCCTTCTGAAATCCGCGGCGAATTCGGGCCCCCGCACCCCGGATCAGCAGCGCGGCCGTCCGAAAGCGGCGCAGAAACCCGAAAGCGGAGCAGAAACCGAACCACGCGCGTCCCGTTCTGGCTGCGTTGGCTGGTTCCCGCAGTGCTCGTCGTGGCCTGGCTGGCGATCGCCGGCGTCGGCGGCCCGACATTCGGCCGCTTGAGTGAGGTGTCATCAAACGATCAGGCATCATTCCTGCCGGCCGGGGCGGAGGCCACGGAGGCCGCGGACTGGCATGCCAAATTCCGGGACTCCAAGGAGATCCCCGCCGTGATCGTGATTGAGAGCGGCTCCGCCTTCACTCCGGCCCAGCTGCGTGAGGCCGCGGCACTCAAGGACAGGCTGGCGGCCCTGCAGGGCGGCAGCACGGTGATCGGCCCCATCCCTTCCGAGGACGCCAAGGCGGTCCAGTTCGTGGTGCCCATTCCTTCCTCTGCGGAAGTGAAGACGGTGGTCAAGGAGCTGCGCAACGAGGTTCAGGCGTCCGCGCCGGCAGGAATGCAGACCTTCGTTACCGGACCGGCCGGGCTCACGGCGGACCTGGTGAGTGCTTTTGCCGGTATTGACGGCATCCTGCTGCTTGTGGCCCTCGGGGCCGTGTTCCTGATCCTGCTGATCGTGTACCGTTCCCTGCTGCTGCCTGTCATGGTGCTGTTCACGTCCGTGTTCGCGCTGTGTGCCGCGATCCTGCTGGTGTTCGGGATGGCCAAGGCCGGCTGGATCCAGCTGAACGGCCAAAGCCAGGGCATCCTGTCCATCCTGGTGATCGGCGCGGCAACCGACTACGCCCTGCTGTACGTGGCACGGTTCCGCGAAGCCCTGACCCACACCACCGACCGGACGGCGGCCGCCCTCACCGCATGGAAGGCGGCCTGGGAACCGATCCTGGCCTCCGGCGCCACCGTGATCATCGCACTGCTCTGCCTGCTCTTCTCCGACCTCAATTCCAACAAGGCCCTCGGCCCCGTGGCGGCCGCGGGCATCCTCTGCGCGCTGTTCGCGGCCCTGACCCTGCTGCCGGCCCTGATGGCGCTGCTGGGCAGGGCGGCGTTCTGGCCGTTCCGGCCCAAGCTGCTGCCGGAAACCCAGCGGGAACCGGAACTGGTCACCGGGCTGGAGGGCCAGAAGGGGCTCTGGCGGGCCACCGGTTCACTGGTTGCCCGCCGGCCGCGCACCGTCTGGGTTGCCTCGGTCCTCCTGCTCCTTGTGGCCGGTTCCGGCATCCTGCAGCTCAAGGCCAACGGCGTAGCCCAGACTGACGTCATCCTCACCGCCTCCAACGCCGTCGACGGACAAGATGCCCTGGGCCGGCACTTCGACGCCGGGTCCGGCAGCCCGGCCGTGATCGTGGCCGACCAGGCAAGGGCCCAGGAGGTCCTGGATCGGGTCATGGCGAGCAACGGCGTCGGGGACGCCTATCTGCTGGCCGAAGGCGGCGTTCCCATCATGACCGGCGCACTGGCCAACCCGGCCAACCCTGCCGCCCCGGGCGCTCCGGGCGCTCCGGCGGCCCCGGCGGCCCGGGACGGGAAGGTCCTGATCAACGCGACGCTGGACTCCGCCGCGGACTCCACCGAAGCCGAAAGCGTCGTGGTGTCGCTCCGCCAGGAACTGAAGGAGATTGACGGTGATGTGCTGGTCGGCGGCGTGACGGCGACGGCCCTGGATACGAACACCACCGCCCAGCGTGACCTCGTCACGATCATTCCGGTGGTCCTGGGTGTGATTCTGGTGATCCTCATGCTGCTGTTGCGCTCGGTGCTCGCGCCGGTCCTGCTGGTCGCCTCCGTGGTCCTGTCCTACGCAGCGGCGATGGGCGTCTCAGCCTTCGTGTTCAACAACGTTTTCGGCTTCCCGGGAGCGGATGCAACGGTGCCCCTGTTCGGCTTCGTCTTCCTCGTGGCACTGGGCGTTGACTACAACATCTTCCTGATGAGCCGGGTCCGGGAGGAATCCCTCAAGCACGGCACCCGGCCCGGCATCCTGCGGGGCCTCAGTGTGACCGGTGGGGTCATCACCTCGGCCGGGGTGGTCCTCGCCGCCACCTTCGCTGCCTTGGGCGTCATTCCGATCATGTTCCTGGTGCAGCTCGCCTTCATCGTCGCGTTCGGCGTCTTGCTGGACACGGTGCTGGTCCGCTCCCTGCTGGTGCCCGCGCTGGCCTACGACATCGGCCCGCGGCTCTGGTGGCCCGGCAAGGCGGGCCGGCCGGGGAACGATGCCGCGGCCCGCAGCGGTGCCCTTTCCTCGCGCGCGCCGTCCTCCCGGCAGGAGGAAGAGGAAGCCGGAGTCCGCTAGGGGGAACCGAAAGCCGCAGCCGCCGTCGCTCTCCCGGTCATTGTCCCCCGTCCGCCCACCAGGCGACCGTGGCGGCGGCTGCTTCGTGCAGCGGGGTCGGGGCCACGCCCAGGGCGGCCTGGCTCGCGGTCGAATCCATCACGAACGGGCGCTCGAACTGGTACAGCGTCTCGGCGATTTCCCGCATGTCGGGGGAGAACACCCCCATCGCCTTCAGCGCCCATCCGGGTATCGCCGTGACACGCGGGGCCCGGGCGCCGGCTGCCTTGGCGAATGCCCCAGCAAGCTCGCGCTGGGTCAGTGCAGGTCCGGTAGGCGCATGCCACACCCGGTTCCACACCTTCGGCTTGTCCGCCGTGGCAATCATGGCGGCCGCGAGGTCGGGAACGTAGGTAAAGGAATGCGGCTGGTCCGCCCGCCCGACCACCTGCACTTGCTTGCCGGCCGCGACAGGGCGGACCATGCGCTCGCCGGCGTGCGACATGCGGACCCGCGGCCCGAAGAAATCGCCGGCCACCATGCTCACGGTGGCGGTGGCGGATGCCGCGCGGGCGGCGAGCAGCTCGGTTCGGACGCCGCGCTTGCCGCCCTGCGCCTGCCGGGGGCTGTCCTCGGCCATGACATTCTCCGGGGCGCTGTAGGAGTACAGGCTCTCCGGGAAGACGACGACGGCGCCAGCCTCGCCCGCCGCGGCGAGCACGTTCTGCTCGGCGGCCGGCAGTTCCCTGGCCCACACGTCGGCGTTGTACCGCGAGCCGTGGATGCAGTGGAAGACCGCCGTGGCGCCGAGGAAGGCCTCACCTAGTTGGGCGGGCTCCGAAACATCAATCGACAGTCTTTCGACCAGCGGGTGGGCGGGTCCGCTGCCGGACCTTGTCAGGATGCGTACGCGGTGGCCCGCCGCGGCCAGCTGTTCCGCGACGGTCCAGCCCACCGGGCCGGCCCCCGTGACGACATAGAGCCTGGCCGATGGGCGCCCGGAGGCAGCAGGTTCGGACATTTCGATCTCCTTCGATGATATGAGAGCAGTGCTCTCTCTTCAGGATGCGACGCCCGGAGCGGCAAGTCAAGAGCGGTGCTCACATTTGTTGACAGTGCTCTTGTTTGTGAAATGCTGGACTCATGCCAGAAGACAGGATTGAAGCCGACGCTGATGTTTTTCCGGCAGCCGCGGATTCCCGGCCCCGCACCCCGCGCGAGCGTGCCCGGGCCCAGACCGTCGCCGATATTGTCCGGCTGGGCCGGGAGCATCTGGCCGTGCACGGGGCCGCCGCACTGTCCCTCCGTGCGGTGGCCCGGGACCTCGGCGTGGTCTCCTCGGCGGTCTACCGCTACGTGGAGAACCGGGAAGAGCTGCTGACCCTTCTCCTGATTGATGCGTACAACGAACTTGGCGATGAAGTGGATGCCGCCGTCGGGGCGGTACCGGAAGCAGACTTCGGCGGCCGCTTTGCGGCGCTGGGCCGCGCGGTGCGGGACTGGGCGCTGCGCGAGCCCTCCCGCTACGCACTGCTCTTCGGCAGTCCGGTGCCCGGTTACCAGGCCCCGGCCGAGCGGACCACCGGTCCCGGCACCAGGGTGATTACTGCCCTCATTGGAATCCTCGACGGCGCCTTCCGGGCCGGGCGGGTTGTCGCGACGGGTCGGCGGAGTCCTGCCGTGGCCGCCGGGCTGGCAGGGGATCTGGCGAAAATCCGGGCGGAGTTCGGTCTGGCGGTGCCGGATGACCTCCTGGCCCGCGGCGCCCTGGCCTGGACCTCACTCTTCGGCGCCGTCAGCTTCGAAGTCTTTGGCCAGTACGGCGCCGGCACGTTCACTGCCCGGGAGGAGCTCTTTGACCACCAACTGGCGGTGCTGGCCGACGTCGCCGGACTGCCGGCGGCCGGCGCTGCCGTATGAACCAGGTTCCCCTGTTGCCCCGCGGTGGCGCTCGATAGACTGCCACTGCGCCCGCACGGGCGCGCCCGATGCGTCCAGGAAGGATCCATCCATGTCTGAACAGAACAGGCCCGAAGATAGCAGGCCTGAAGAGAACTTGTCTGAAGAGAACGTGTCCGGAAAAGCGGTGTCCCACGACGCCGATGCGGGTCCCACTGTGGATGAAGCGGAGGCGGCGGCGCCGGAGGGGCAGTACGTCGAGGGCGACTACGGCTCCGCCGGCACGGCAGGCGAAGTCCCGCCCACGGCCGTCGAGGGGGCGTACGCGGCTGGGGACTACGGCAGTGCCGGCGTGGCCGGAGCGGCCGTCGTTGGCGAGGTGGAAGGCGACTATCCCGAGGGCGACTACGGCGAGGGCGGGGTCTCCGGTGAGCCCGCCGGCGTCGCCGAGGAGGGGGAGTACCCCGAAGGTGACTACGGGACCGCCGGAACGGCCCGTCCCGAGCAACCCGGCCGGCCGGCAGTGGGGGAGTCGGCCGACGAGGACGCCGCGCGAGGCGATAGCTAGCGCGAAGGAAGCTGGCGGCACCAGCCGGCGCAGGCGTCGGCTGGTCTGCGGCGCGGGCCAGTGCACAGGGAGCGGGCCTCTGCGGGTGGTCAGTGCACGGGTTCGCGCAGGGCGAAATGCTTCCTAGGGAAGCGGCGGAGGGGCTGGATTCCGGGGAATCTGGGCGGTGATGAGCGGCCGCGGGCCGGACGCGAAACAAAGTTGAGTCGATGTCGCTCAACTTTGAATTGACTTATGACCGCGTCTGGGTAAAGTTGAGTGCAGATCGCTCAATAACGGTCGGACCCGGTTGGAACCACTGTGGGTCCGCGGCCATCTCCGCAAGATTCCAAGGAAGTAAGGAAGCAATCCATGTCACGTGCAGTAGGTATTGACCTCGGAACCACTAACTCCGTCGTCTCCGTTCTCGAAGGTGGCGAGCCCACCGTCATTGCCAACGCCGAGGGTGGCCGCACCACGCCGTCGGTTGTTGCCTTCTCCAAGTCCGGCGAGGTCCTGGTCGGCGAGATCGCCAAGCGCCAGGCCGTCAACAACATTGACCGCACCATCGCATCCGTCAAGCGCCACATGGGCACTGACTGGACGGTCGCCATTGACGACAAGAAGTACACGGCGCAGGAAATTTCCGCCCGTATCCTCATGAAGCTCAAGAACGACGCCGAGTCCTACCTCGGCGAAAAGGTCACCGACGCCGTCGTCACCGTGCCGGCCTACTTCAACGACGCCCAGCGCCAGGCCACCAAGGAGGCCGGAGAAATCGCCGGCCTGAACGTCCTGCGCATCGTCAACGAGCCCACCGCGGCCGCCCTGGCCTACGGCCTGGACAAGGGTAAGGAAGATGAGCTCATCCTGGTCTTCGACCTCGGCGGCGGAACGTTCGACGTCTCCCTCCTTGAGGTCGGCAAGGACGAGGACAACTTCTCCACCATCCAGGTCCGCGCCACCGCCGGTGACAACCACCTCGGCGGCGACGACTGGGACCAGCGCGTCGTGGAGTACCTGCTGAACCAGCTCAAGGTCAAGGGCATCGACCTGACCAAGGACAAGATTGCCCTGCAGCGTCTCCGCGAAGCAGCGGAGCAGGCCAAGAAGGAACTCTCCTCCTCCTCGAGCACCAACGTTTCGCTCCAGTACCTGTCCGTCACCCCGGACGGCCCGGTGCACCTGGACGAGCAGCTGACCCGCGCCAAGTTCCAGGACCTCACCAAGGACCTGCTGGACCGCACCAAGAAGCCGTTCCAGGACGTCATCAAGGAAGCCGGCATCAAGCTCTCCGAGATCGACCACATCGTGCTCGTCGGCGGTTCCACCCGCATGCCGGCCGTCTACGACCTCGTCAAGGAACTGGCCGGAGGCAAGGAGCCGAACAAGGGCGTCAACCCGGATGAGGTAGTCGCCGTCGGCGCAGCCCTGCAGGCCGGCGTCCTCAAGGGCGAGCGCAAGGACGTGCTGCTGATCGACGTCACGCCGTTGTCCCTTGGCATCGAAACCAAGGGCGGCATCATGACGCACCTGATCGAGCGCAACACCGCCATCCCCACCAAGCGCAGCGAGACCTTCACCACCGCGGATGACAACCAGCCGTCCGTGGCCATCCAGGTCTTCCAGGGCGAGCGTGAGTTCACCCGCGACAACAAGCCGCTGGGCACGTTCGAGCTGACCGGCATCGCTCCGGCTCCCCGCGGCGTCCCGCAGGTCGAGGTCACCTTCGACATCGACGCCAACGGCATCGTGCACGTTTCGGCGAAGGACAAGGGCACCGGCAAGGAACAGTCCATGACCATCACCGGCGGCACCGCGCTGTCCAAGGAAGACATCGACCGCATGGTCCACGACGCCGAAGAGCACGCAGCCGAGGACAAGGCCCGCCGCGAGGCAACCGACACCCGCAACACGGCCGAGCAGCTCGCCTACTCCGTGGACAAGCTGATCGCTGACAACGCCGACAAGCTGCCCGAAGAGGTCAAGACCGAGGTCAAGGCCGACGTCGACGCCCTCAAGAAGGCCCTCGAAGGCACCGATGACGCCGCCGTGAAGACCGCGTTTGAGAAGCTGCAGGCTTCCCAGACCAAGCTCGGCGAAGCCATCTACGCCCACGCCGGTTCCCCCGACGGCCACGCCGGTGCGCAGGGTGCCCCCGCAGGCGAGCAGGCAGCCGGCTCCGGCTCCGACGAGGACATCGTCGACGCCGAAATCGTTGACGAAGACGAGAAGAAGTAATCATGCCGCACCACGGTAACGAAGAAGAGCACGGTTCTTCCGAGGGCCGGCGCGACGCCGAACAGCAGGAGAGCGAGTCGCAGAAGCCGGTGATCCACGATCACCGCAAGGTTGACCCGAAGACCGGCCAGGCCCGCCACCCGGGCCAGGAGCAGGCCGGCGCTGCGGACTCCCGTTCCGGGGATGCCCTGTCCCAGGCGGAGGACATCCTTAACAGTGTTGAGGTGCCCGCCGAGGAATCGGTGGCGCAGGGCGTTGACGCGGCCGCGGCGGAGGAGCTCAGGAATGACCTCCGCCGGCTGCAGGCCGAGTACGTCAACTACCGCAAGCGGGTCGAGCGCGACCGTGCCGTGGCCGGCGAGATGGCCGTCATCGGCGTCCTGAACGCGCTGCTGCCGGTACTGGACGACGTCGACGCCGCCCGCCAGCACGGCGACCTCGCGGACGGTCCTTTCGCCGCGATCGCCGCCAAGCTGGAGGCTGCGCTGAAGACATACGGACTGGTCCGCATCGATGAGACCGGCGTGGAGTTCGATCCGACCATCCACGAGGCCCTCATCCAGCAGCCCGGCACGGATATCGAAATCGACACCGTCAGCCAGGTGCTGCGCTCGGGCTACAAGTCCGGCGAACGCGTGCTCCGCGCGGCCCAGGTGATCGTGGCGGTTCCGGCGTAGGTCACCCTCGGCGCTACGCCGAATAGGGGGCGGTGCCCGCTTCGCGGTGCCCTCCACACCGCCGCCCCCTATCCGGCCTCCGCGCCAGCGTGTTGCTCGCCTAAAGTGAGTTAACAAACAGCGCGAAGCAGATGATGGGCCCCGGGAGTGGCATCGGGCCTGCCGGAGCGTGGGGGGGGGGCCCCATCATCTGTGAAGCGCACGCTGCACAACTTTTGAAAGGAAACGCCATTGGCTAGCCAGGACTGGGTGGACAAGGACTTTTACAAGATCCTTGGTGTCGCCAAGGACGCTTCCGACGCCGACATCAAGAAGGCCTACCGCAAGCTTGCCCGGCAGCACCACCCGGACAGGAATGCCGGTGACTCGGCGTCGGAGAGAAAATTCAAGGACATCTCCGAGGCCTATTCCGTGCTCTCGGATCCCGATGAGCGCCAGCAGTACGACGCCATCCGGGCCATGGGTGGCGGCGCACGCTTTGCCCCCGGCGGAAGCGGCGGGGCTGCCGGCGGAGCGGGCTTCGAGGACCTCTTCGGCGGGCTCTTCACCGGCGGCGGGGGGCGCCATTCCGGCGGTTACAGCACGGCCGGCGGCATTCCGCCCGAGTTCGCAGATCTCTTCGGCGGCGGCGGGTTCGGCGGCGGGGGCCAGTCCTTCCAGCGGGCTCCGCAGAAGGGCGCGGACCGCACTGCGTCCACGTCGATCTCGTTTGCCGGGTCAATCCGCGGCACCACGATCGGCCTGCGCGAACCGGACGGCGAGGTCATCGACGTCCGCATCCCGGCCGGAATCAAGGACGGACAAAAGGTCCGTGTCCGCGGCAAGGGACAGTACGCTGCCGCCGGCAATGGCGACCTCATGGTCACCGTCTCGGTGAAGCCCCACGAGTTCTACGTCCGCGACGGCGACAACCTCCGCATCCACGTCCCGGTGTCTTTCCCGGAGGCGGCCCTGGGCGCGGATATCGAGGTTCCGACGATCGACGGCGACAAGGTCAAGGTCAGGGTCCCCGCAGGGACGCCCTCGGGCCGGACGCTGCGCGTCAAGGGCCGCGGCGTCAAGCACGCCAAGGCCACCGGCGACCTGCTGGTGACAATCGACGTCGCTGTTCCGCGGAGGCTGAACAAGGAAGCGGAGGAGGCCGTGAAGGCCTTCGCCGCGGCAACCGCCGATGAAGACGTCCGCGCGGGCCTGGCAGCCAAGGCCCGGCTCTAGGAACGGGATCCAGCCATGGCCATCGACTTCGATCAGCCGATCTTCGTCATCTCCGTTGCCGCAGAACTGGCGGACATGCACCCGCAGACACTGCGCCAGTACGACCGGCTGGGAATCGTCTCGCCCAGCCGCGCCCCGGGCAAGTCGAGGCGCTACTCGCAGCGGGATGTGAACATGCTCCGCGAGGTCCAGAGGCTCTCCCAGGAGGGGGTCTCGCTGGAGGGCATCAAGCGGATCCTGCAGCTGGAGAACCAGGTGGCCGCCCTGCAGCGCCGTGTCAGCGAACTGACGCAGGAGCTGGGACGGCGCCGCCAGGGCGCCGATTCGCGGATCTTCGCCGCCGGAACGGCTGGCGACGTCGTCAGCCTGGCCCGCGGCAAGCGCCCCCAGGCGAGGTCGCAGGCGCTGGTGGTGTGGCGGCCGCGGGGCATCGACTAGGACAAACAACAGTGCCCGGGACCAATGGTCCCGGGCACTGCTGTCGTTGCGTGCGGTGGGGTGCTGCCGCCGGGGCCTACTTGCCGGCCGCGATGAGCTGGTCGACGGCGGCCCGTTCGCGCTTCCCCCAGGTCTCCCGGGTGACCAGGGCGGCAATGAGCCCGATGGCTCCGCATGCCATATAGACAATTGCCACGCCGCTCCAGCCCCAGGCCGCTGCCGTGGCTGCTGCGATGAGGGGGAGGAAGCCGGAGATTGCGGCCGAGAGCCCTGCTCGGCCTGCCTACCGTGTGGCTGCGTGACTGTGCTCCTCAGCGTCACGTCCTTCGGTTACTTCGAGGCGTCCGGGCAAGTAGTCGCGGGAGCGGACTGAGTACACCGGAACGCGAACAAGTACCCGGCCATCCGATAGTCGGGTACCTGATTTGCGTGACTTCATGCCCGTGCCGCGCGTTGAATTGGAGTGTCAGAAATGCTGGCATGACATGCTCACAGCTCCTACGGGAAGCCCGGGCGCGGAGCCAGCGCAGGAGCAGCGTAGACGCCGGGGGGCATCGCATGCATGATTCAGCCGAATTTGATCCGTCCACTGGCGATCCTTCGCAGTTTGATCCGCCCAGGTTTCATTCGCCCCTCCGGGGCGGGTCCTGGCTGCGGCCGGCTGCGTTGATGGGCACGCCGTGAGCCCGGGACTCCAGGCGGCCGTCCTGTTTGCCGGCTCCCTGCCAGGGCACATCCTGATGTCCCTGGGACAGGCCCTGGTGGTCGTCTGCCTGTGCTTCGACTTCGTCCGCGCGGTGTCCGTGCCGCGGTCCCGCAGCCGGTACGTCGCCAACACCTGGTTCCGGACACTTGCCCTGCCTTCCATCCTGGTCATGGCGTTCAGTGTGCTCATCGACGCCGCCTCCGGCTCCTGGCAGGACGTGGGCGCCGGGGTCTTCATCCTGGTTGCCGTGATCTTCCGGTGGCACTATGACACCGACGAAGACAGCTGGTGGAAGGGCAAAGGCCGGGCCCTGGGCCGTTGGCTCAGGACTCGGGCCGCCTCGGGGTCCATGGCGGCCCCGGCCACGGCGTGAAAAAGCCCTTGCTGTCCGGGCGTCCCAGGGTGTCCAATCCTTAACACAAGGCCCTGCGGGGCACGAGTGGATGCGACGCCGGGAGGTTCTCATGCCGTCGAAGGGCGCCAAAACCCCGTCAAGGGGCCCGGTCCGGGGTACCTCTGACCTCCGGCGGGCCGACGCCAATGGCGCCGCGCCGCCGGAGCAGCCGGACAAGATCCGCAATGTGGCCCTCGTGGGGCATTCGGGTTCCGGAAAAACAATGCTCACCGAGGCCTTGCTTGCCGCCACCGGAGCCATCACCCGTAAAGGCTCGATCGCCGAGGGCACTACGGTGAGCGACTCGGATCCTTCCGCCATCACGCAGCAGCGCTCCGTGGCGCTGGCAGTGGTGCCGGTGACGGTGGGGGAGACCAAAGTGAACCTGCTGGACACTCCGGGCTATACGGATTTCATCGGCGAGCTGCGTGCAGGGCTCCGTGCCGCGGATGCAGTGCTGTTCGTCGTCTCGGCCACCGACGATGTCGACGCCGCGACCACCGCGCTCTGGAATGAGTGCCAGCGGCTCGGCATGCCGCGGGCAGTGGTCATCAGCCGGCTGGACCATCCGCGCGCGGATTTCGACGCCGCCGTCGCCCGCTGCCGTCTGGCATTCGGCGACGCCATCGTTCCGCTCTACCTCCCGGTCCGCGCGGACGGTGCCGTAACCGGGTTGCTGGGGCTGCTGACCGGGACGGTGTCCGAGTACGGTGCGGCGGAACCGGCGTCGGCCACCCGGGCCGCGACCGGCGTCGAACTTGCCGCGGCGGAGTCAGCGCGGGGCGCGCTGATCGAGGGGATCATTGCCGAGAGCGAGGACGAGGCGCTGATGGACCGCTACCTAGGGGGTGAAGAAATCGCTCCCGATGTCTTGATCGCCGATCTGGAGACGGCCGTGGCCCGCGGGTCCTTTCACCCGGTGCTGCCGACGTCAGCGGAGTCCGGGCTTGGCCTGGCGGAGCTGCTCGAGGTTCTGGTTCGCGCGTTTCCGACCCCGGCGGAGCACAGTGTTCCAGCAGCCACGGACCTCGACGGGGCGCCTGCCGGCCCGCTCGGCTGCAACCCCGACGGCCCGCTGCTCGGTGAAGTGGTCCGCACGACGATCGACCCGTTCCTCGGCCGGGTCTGCCTGGTGCGTGTTTTCTCCGGCGTTGTGCGGGAGGACGCAGCCATCCATGTGGGTGGCCGCGGAATGGCGGACCGCGGCCATGAGGACCACGACAGCGACGAGCGGGTCACACACCTGTACTCGCCGCTGGGATCGGGACTGCGGCCGGTGCCATTCTGCGTCGCCGGGGATATCTGTGCGCTGACCAAGCTGGGCACCGCCGAGACCGGCGACACGATTTCGGCCAAGGAACTGCCGTTGCTGGTGGCCCCCTGGGACATGCCGGACCCGCTCATGCCGGTAGCCATCGAAGCTGCCACGCACGGCGACGAGGACGCCCTGGCCAGGAACCTGGGGAAAGTCACCGCCGGCGACCCGACGCTCCGGGTGGAACGCAACTCCGAAACCCACCAGCTGATCCTGTGGTGCATGGGCGAGGCGCACGCCGACGTCGTCCTGGGCAGGCTGCGGGACCAGGGTGTGAACCTGCAGACCGTCCCAGTGATCACGCCGCTGCGGGAGACGTTTGCCGCGCCGGCGGCCGGGCACGGACGCTATGTCAAACAATCCGGCGGCCACGGCCAGTACGCTGTCTGCGACATCGAGGTGGAACCCCTCGACCGTGGCGCCGGGTTCGAGTTTGTCGACAAGACTGTGGGCGGGGTGATTCCCGGGCCGTTCGTCACGTCGGTGGAAAAGGGCGTGCGGACCCAGATGCAGAAAGGCGTGTCGGCCGGGTTCCCCGTGGTGGACATCAAGGTCACGCTGATCGGCGGCAAGACGCACAGCGTGGATTCCTCGGACGCGGCGTTCCAGGCGGCCGGCGCGCTGGCCCTCCGGGAAGCGGCGGCAGCAACACGCATTCAGTTCCTGGAACCGGTTTCGTCCGTGACCATCAGCGTTTCGGAGGACCACGTGGGCGCTGTGATGAGCGACTTGTCCTCCAGGCGGGCACGCCTGACCGGAACCACCTCCGCCGGGGCCGACGGCACCGAGATCAGCGCCGAGGTTCCGGACCAGGAACTGTTGAGGTACTCGGTGGAGTTACGGGCCCTGACCGCCGGCAGCGGCCGGTTCCGGCGCAGCTACTTGCGGCACGAACCCGTGCCGCAAGCGCTGCACTGATGGCCCTAATAAGGTCAGCGGTCAGCCGTTGATGACCTGCGGAACGCCGAGGGCCTTGAGGCCTTCGACACCGAATTCGAGTCCGTAGCCGGACTGCTTGGCACCGCCGAAGGGGACGCGCGGGTCCACGGCGCCGTGCTTGTTGATCCAGACGGTGCCGGCCTCGATCCGGGCCGCGACCTTCCGGGCTTCGGTGGGGTCGGCGGACCAGACGGAGGCGCCGAGCCCGACGTCGAGGGCGTTGGCCATGGCGACGGCCTCGTCCACGGTGCTGTACCGGATGATCGGCAGGGCGGGGCCGAACTGTTCCTCGGCGACGAGCGGGTTGCTGTTGTCGATGTCCGCCACGATCGTGGCGGGGTAGAAGTGGCCGGGCTGGTCCTGGTCCGGGTTGCCGCCGAGCAGAATCCGTGCCCCGGAGTCGCGGGCGGCTTCAACGAGCCTGGAGACGATGTCGAACTGCTGGCGGTTCTGCAGCGGGCCCAGCACGTTGGCCTCGTCCAGGCCGTTGCCCATCGGCATGGCCGCGGCGACCTTGGTGAGTTCGGCGCAGACGGCGTCGTAGATGTCGGTGTGGACGTAGAGGCGCTTGAGCGCCGCGCAGGTCTGGCCGGTGTTGATGAAGGCACCCCAGAACAGGCCTTCGGCGATGGCCTGGGGGTCGGCGTCGGGCAGGACGATGCCGGCGTCGTTGCCGCCGAGTTCCAGGGTGAGGCGTTTGACGGTGTCCGCGGAGGACTTGATGATGGCCTTGCCGGTGGCGGTGGAGCCGGTGAACATGATCTTGCCGATTCCGGGGTGTCCGGCCAGGGCCTCGCCGACCTCGCGGCCGCCGGAGACCACGGACAGGATGCCCTCGGGGAGTTCCTGGTTCAGGACATGGACGAGGGCCAGGACGGAGAGCGGGGTGTATTCGGAGGGTTTGACCACCACGGCGTTGCCCATCCGCAGGGCGGGGGCGAGCTGCCAGACGGTGATCATCATGGGCCAGTTCCAGGGCCCGATCGCCCCGACGACGCCGATGGGCCGGTAGTGCAGTTCGGCGCGGGTTTCGCCGTCGTCCACCACGGTTTCCGCCTCCAGGACGGTGGCGGCGGCGACGCGGAGCCAGGCGGCGCAGGCGCCGACCTCGAAGCGGGCGTTCGGGCCGTTGAGCGGTTTGCCCTGTTCGCGGGAGAGCAGGCGGGCGAGTTCCTCGGCGGAGCGTTCGACGGCGTCGGCGGCCCTGAGAAGCGCGGCGGACCGGGCGTCATGGCCTATGGCCGCCCAGGCCGGCTGTGCTGTCTGGGCGGCGGCGATGGCCTGCTCGAGGTCCTCGACGGTGTGGACCGGCGCCTGCCCGACCGGCTGGCCGGTGGCGGGGTCCAGGATGGTCCGGGGTTCCCCGGACGTCGGGGCGATCGCGGCGAGAAGAGCGTCGTAGGTTTCCATGGGTGTACTCCACATCGAGTAGGTCAGAGAACGCGGCCGGTACGGCCTAAGAGTGCTGCTTCAAGCGTGCTCCGGCGAGGGGTCGGGGGTCTTGTCTATCCGCGAAGAGCTGTTGTGCGGGAGCGAACGGAACGCCGAAGGCATTGCCTAAGACTGCGGGCCGGAGGGCGTCCGGAGCAGGAGCACGTCGTGGACTTCCTCGAGAGACGCAGCAATGGCTGACCGATCGACGCCGGCCAGGTACTGGAGAACGAGGCCGTCGAGGGCGGCAAAAAGTGTGCGGGCCACAACCCTCACGTTGCCGGTCAGGCCTGAGGCCGTCAGCCCGTCGGCCAAGGCGCTGACGTAGTTCTCGTAGAGGGCGGTCACCGCTTCGGAAAGCTCGGGACGCCGGCGGGCTTCGAGGATCATCTCGTACTGAAACACCTGCAGTTCCGGTTCGGCCAGAAGTAGCTCCAGCAGCGAGTCCGTGAATGAGTGGCCCAGCGTGGCCGCCTCCCGCAGCTTGGACGCACTGATGGATTGCTCGGCTGCCCAGTCCAGGGCTGCGGCTATGAGGGCGTCGCGGGATCCGAAGTGGTGGGCAACCAACGTGTTGTTGACTCCGGCAGCTTCCGCCACTGAGCGGTAAGTCAGCCCCCGCAATCCCTTGGCAGCCACCACCGAAACGGCGGCGCGCAATCGAGAGCGGCATGAGCGCCGCCCGTGACGCAACCTCCCTCTTGGCGCTGCACCAGGCCTGAACGTCACTGCCGTTCTCAACCAAACTTCGCTCATGAACAACAACCGATCGCTGAGCGACAAGAGGGTGACGGGCGCCACCTGCCATGCTGGATTTCACGGTGCAACGCACCCCCATATTCCCAGACCGAAATTCCCCAGACTCATGACCGTTAAGAAGGATCCGATGAGTATTTCAAATTCCGAGTCCCGGACCGCAGAAGCCAGTCCCCGCACGGAGCACTCCACTGCGCTGCGCGCCGGCAGCGTCGGCGTCATGGGCATTCTGTTCTTTGTCTTGTCCGCCCAGGCACCGTTGACCGGAATCGTCGGGGCATCACCGCTGGCCGCGGCCCTCGGCAACGGTCCCGGCGCACCCGGCGCGTATCTGGTGGTGGGCATCGTGATCGTGATCTTCGCCGTCGGGTTCGTCGCGATGAGCCGCAAGATCCAGGCCAACGGCGCCTTCTACGCCTATGTCACCGCCGCCTTTGGACGGAAGATCGGGGCAGGAGCGGCGTGGCTTGCGCTCCTCGCGTACAGCACGGTCCAGGCCGCGATGTACGGGCTGTACGGCGCTGCGTTCTCAGGCGTCCTCGGAACCGCAGGGATCGTGGTTCCCTGGTGGCTTCTGGCCATGATCACCATGGCGGGCGTGCAGGTGCTGGGATCCCTCAACATCGAACTCGGGGCGCGGGTCCTGGCGGTGCTCGTGGGCCTGGAAGTCGCCATCCTGCTCATGTTCGGGTTTACCGTGCTGTTGCGGGGCGGCGGGCCGGAGGGGATCAGCCTGGCTGCATCCTTCTCTCCCGCAGCGATCGGCGCAGGCGCCCCGGGCGTAGCCATCATGTTCGCTGTCGCCTCGATGTTCGGCTTTGAATCCACGGCCATCTACTCGGCCGAGGCCAAGGACGCCCACCGCACGGTGGCCCGTGCCACGTATCTTTCGGTGGGGGTCATCGCCGTCTTCTTCTCCTTCATTTCGTGGATGCTGGTCAGCTACTACGGCCCCTCGCACGTCATTGACGCCGCGGGCGCTGCCCTCGAATCGGGCGACTCCACCTCCTTCGTGCTGACACCCATGGTGGAGCTGTTCGGGCCGTGGGCCGGAACCGTCACCGGCATTCTGCTCGTGACATCCCTGCTGGCCGGCATAATCGCCTTCCACAACGGCATCAACCGCTACCTCCATTCGCTGGCCCTGCGCGGGTCCATGCCCCGCGTCGTGGCCCGGACCAACCGGCACAAGGCGCCCGCCGTCGCCGCACGGATCCAAACCGTGGTCGCCTTCCTGCTCGTTGCGCCCTTCGCGGTGCTGTCCCTGGATCCTGTACTGACCCTCTTTTCCTGGTTCAGCGGGCTGGCGGTGGCGGCGCTCCTGGTGCTGTACATGCTCTGCTCCCTGGCCGTCGTCGCGTACTTCCGGCGCGAAAAGGCGGCCGGCCAGATTTGGCAGACTGTGGTGGCGCCGGTGCTCGCCACCCTGCTGCTCGGCTGGGTCCTGTTCCTCGTGATCAGCAACTTCACCGCACTGATCGGCGGCAGCGCCGAAACGGCCGTGGGCCTGCTGCTGACCGTCCCCATTGTGTTTGCCGCCGGCGTGCTGGTGGAAGTTGCCGTGGAGCGCAGGGCCGCCCGCGCAGGGGTTCCTGCCTAGGGGTCGGCCTTCGACACACCGTGCGAAGTGCCGGAACCGCACCCCGAAAGTTGGACTTGAAAATAAGAGTCCAGGTTTCGGAGGTGCGGTTCAACGCCGCCTTATCCCAGGGCACTGACCTGCTCCGGATGTCTTATTTCGACACGTTAAATCCTCATCACCGCAGCCCGGTCCGTAACATTGGAACTAATACAGGCTCCGGCTTGCCAAGTTCACTGTAAAGGACTAGACGACGTTGTCACTCGAATCATTGCCCGTCCTGGACTTCTCTCGATTGAGTGCTGGCCCGGAAGAGGCCTCCCGGTTTCGGGACGAACTGCGCAATGCTATGCATGAGGTCGGGTTCCTCTATCTGGCCGGCCACGGCATCCCGCAGGAGCTCATTGACGCCATGCTCGACGTCTCCCGCCGCTTCTTCGAACTGCCGGACGAACAGAAGCTCGCGGTCGAGAACGTCCACAGCCCGCAGTTCCGCGGCTACACCCGCGTCGGCGGTGAACTCACGGATGGGGCGGTCGACTGGCGCGAGCAGATCGACATCGGCGTCGAGCGTGACGCCGTGGAGCCGGGTGCCGGCGTCGCTGATTACTGGCGTCTGGAGGGACCCAACCTGTGGCCAAGTGGACTGCCCGAGATGCGGGCGATCGTCCATGAGTGGACCGAGCGGCTGAGTGCCATCTCCCTCGCTCTTTTGCGGGCGCTTGCCGTGTCCCTGGGAGCGCCCGAGGACACCTTCGACGCGGCATTCGCCGCACGGGCGTTCCCCCTGCTCAAAGTTGTGCGCTATCCGGGGGAGTCCAACCCGGAACCCAAGCAGGGTGTCGGGTCCCACCGCGACGGCGGTGTGCTGACGCTCCTCCTCGTCGAACCCGGAAAGGGCGGACTCCAGGTCGAGTACCGGGGGAATTGGATCGACGCACCCCAGGTGCCAGGAACATTCGTGGTCAACATCGGCGAGATGCTTGAACTGGCCACGAACGGCTACCTTAAGGCGACTCTGCACCGCGTGATCTCGCCCCTTCGCGGCACTGACAGGATCTCTCTTCCGTTCTTCTACAACCCGGCGCTGGACGCGACCATGCCCCAGCTCGCGGTGAGCCCGGAGTTTCAAGCCAAGGCCCGAGGCCTCTCGGTTGACCCGACGAACAGCCCCATTCTGGAGACCTACGGGGATAATGCCCTGCGCTACCGGCTCAGGGCCCACCCAAACGTTGTCGCAGTTCACCACGCGGATCTGATGACGAACTGACGTCGGTGCACACTCCTGATTCCGGCCGGAACCCGCGCCAGTTCTCTCCGAAGGCCAGGCAGGATTCGTAGCAACTCTGGCCGGCGAAACAGCCCGCGCAGCGGCTCCGGCCGCCTCCCTGAAAGCAATGAGGAACAACAGCGGGCGCTGACAACGGCAGGTGCTCTCAGCGGCGGGTGAAGGTCAGGCTCAGGCGCCGCGCCGCCAGTCGCTGGGAGATTCGCCGAAGGCATCACGGAAGGAACGGCTAAAGTGGGCGGCATCCAGGAAGCCCCAGCGCGCGGCCACGGCCCCCACCGGCATGCCGGCCAGGAGCGGATCCCGCAGCTCGCGGCGCGCACCTTCCAGCCGCTGGGTCCGGATCCAGCTCGCCACGGTGGTCCCGGATTCATGGAAGACATTGTGCAGGTGCCGCGTGGAGATGAAATGGGCCGCCGCGATGGACGCGGGCGACAGCATCGGATCGGCCAGGTTAGCGTCGATGTACTCGCGGACCGATGCCGCCAGGAGGGCCTGCGGCCTCATCCGGTCCGGGGACATGTCCAGTTCCGAATGCAGCATCGTGGACACGAGATCGAGGGCGTTCGTGGCAAGGCGTGACCCGCTGGGGCCGCTCAGCGCATCCAGGTTCTCCGCGAGGTGGGAGATGAACGGCCCGACGATCGCGGCGAGGCCGCCGTCCGCCGCCATCCGCACGGCCGAAAGCTGAGCGATGCAGTCCGGCGGCAGGGACAGCGCGTCCCAGGGGAACATCACCACCATGAGCCGGGCGTCCCCCTCGAACGCAAGCGTGTAGGGGCGGCTGGTGTCGTAGATGGAGAGGTCGCCCGGGCGCAGGAGCGCCTCGCGGTTGTCCTGGATGAGGAGTCCGGTGCCCTGCAATTGGAGATTGAGCTTGAAATAGCGCTGGTTGGACTGGGCGATCAGTGCCGGCGTGCGGTGGACCTCATGGCTCGTGGAGGAGACCTCGACGACCGCCACACGGTCGAGCCTGCGGGCCCGCATGCGGCCGCGGAAGTTGTCCGCATCTGTGCTCGAGGCGGCCAGGGGAACGAAGGACTCCGCGACGAGGTGCCTCCAGTGGTCGAAGGAGGCTGCCGTGCTGGTAATGACATCCTGTCCGGCGGGGTTGGCCACGGGGCGGGCTGCAACTGCGGTCATCGAAGATCCTGACGCCGTCGTATTTCTGGGACTGTGTCGTGGGACACAGTCCCTTCAGGGTAGCGCCGCAACCCGCCGATGTCATCTTTTTTCGACAACCGGCGAAAAAAGATTGCCCGCGGGCCTAGGGCGTGTCTCCTAATTCGGGGCGTGGTTTTTGAAATAGTGGACGGGTGTCACGTACTTCCGTTTTGACTGATGACCAGTGGGCTCTGATTGAGGACCTGATGCCGGACTCCTCCGGGCGTCGGGGGCGTCCGTTTCAGGGCCACCGGCTGGTCATGGAGGGCATCATCTACCGTTTCCGGACCGGGATCCCGTGGCGTGACC
>NZ_JBFTZV010000014.1:0-122342 GCF_056406615.1 Arthrobacter sp. P1_B3
GCCTTGGAAACGGCACCGGGTGCGACGGCGGTGTCCGCTCCGGTCCCGGCCGTGAGCTCCGGCGCCGCGGTGCCGCGGCAGCTTCGCCGCGGCCTGCCCCGCCTGCCGGGCGGCGAACCTTGGCCGCCAGCAGGCGAGGTTCCGGTATCAGTGGCGGCTCTGTCCGGGGCTCCCGCCGCAGGCGCGCCGGCCGCAGCTGCTGTTACGGCTGCTGCCGCAGGTGCTGCTGAGAAAGCAGTGCCGGCAGCAGCGTCGACTGCAGTTGCCCCGGCCACCGCACCCGTCCCACTGGCAATGGGAACCACGTCGCTTCGCCGCGGGCTTCCCCGCGTGCCGGGCGGCGAGCCGTGGCCGCCGGCTGGACTTGCGCCGTCGCCCGCTGCCGCCCCTGCGGTGCAGGCGGAGCCCGAACTCATCGCTCCGGCCCATCCCTCGGCCCCGGCTGCCAGTGTGGTGGAGACCGTTGCCGAGGCGGAGCCGCCGGCGGTCGCGAGTGCACCCGCGGTCCCCGCCGCCCCTCCCGCCGCGCCGGCACCGGCACCGGCTGCCGTTACTGAAAAGCCCGTGAGGCCAAAAGCCGAGCCGAGGCTTTACGGGTCGCGCACCCTGGGTCAGTGGATCAAGCTCGTCGTGCTCCTCGCCGTCGGCGCCGTGGCCGCCGCAGCAATTCTTGTGCTCGCCGCGCGCGGTGTGACGACGCTGCCGGGCGTGTCGGAGTTCCTCGAAAAGTACCCCGGCGCGTACGACCTGCCCGATACGGCCGAGCCCGGGTTCCCGTGGTGGGCGCAGTGGGCGCACTTCTTCAACATCTTCCTGATGGTGCTCATCATTCGCTCCGGCTACCAGGTGCGCACTGAGCAGAAGCCACCCGCGTTCTGGACGCCGAAGCGCGGTGGCAAGAAGATCAGCATCAACCTTTGGCTGCACCAGTCGCTGGATATTCTGTGGCTGGCCAACGGACTCATCTTTGTGGTGCTGCTGTTTGCCTCGGGCCGCTGGATGCGAATCGTACCGACCAGCTGGGAGGCGTTCCCGAACACACTCTCCGCGCTCCTGCAGTACATGACACTCGACTGGCCCGTTGAGACCGGCTGGGTGAACTACAACAGCCTGCAGCAGCTCATGTACTTCCTCGTGGTGTTCATCGCGGCCCCGCTCGCGGCGATCACTGGTGTGCGCATGAGCGAGTTCTGGCCGAAGGACGCGAAGGCGCTGAACAAGATCTACCCGGTGGAGGTTGCGCGCGCGATTCACTTCCCGACGATGCTGTTTTTCGTGCTGTTCATTCTCATCCACGTGTTCCTGGTGTTCGCGACCGGTGCGCTGCGCAACCTGAACCACATGTTCGGCGGCACCGACGTGGTGAACTGGGTCGGCTTCTGGCTCTTCGCGGCCGCAATCGCCGTCACGGCGGCCGGGTGGTACGCCGCCCGCCCGCTCGTGCTCGCACCAATCGCGAAGCTGTTCGGTCAGGTGAGCAGCCGCTAGGCTTCACCGCCTACACAGGGAGGATCCCGCGCCATACACAGCTCAGGCTCTCTGGCACGGGATCCTCACCTGTCGTGATCCTGATCCAACGGGTCGCTTCTAGCCCGGCGGAGGGAGGGCACCATAGGTATTTGGCACCGCATGGGGATTGACCGGCCGGTCCTCGTCGGCTGAGGAGGGCTCCCTGGTGTCGTAGCTGCGCGCCGTTCGCAGGTTCCGGGATCGTTTGTGCAGACCCACCGCGACAAAACCGAGCCCACCGACCAGAAGACCCAGTCCGAGGACGAACAGCGCCACCGCACCCTGTCCTGCGATGCCCGAGAACACGTCAAACAACGGCATCGGCAGGACGAACACCGTGGTCGCCAGGGCTATTGAGCCCACTGCAATTTGCCATGTCCCCTTGGGCTTCATGGTTCCCCCTCCATGTCTTGCGTGTCAGCCTTGCGCCCCAGTAAACCCGACGCGTGCTCATTTAGAAAGGGCCGCCACGGACACGGAGTAAGGGGAGACGTCGCGGACGACGGCGGGACTTCCCGACGTCGTCCGCTGGCGTGGGGTGCCGCTCCCCTACAGCGCCGGCCAGCCGCCGTCGAAGGCAGCGGCGCAAGCCAAAAGTGGGCACATCTTTCGAACCTTTCATTGGACGGGGAGTCGCCGCATGATAGGCGCATGACCCTAAACCCATCAGCCGACGAATCCGCCGTTGCGAAAGCTCAGCGCGAGCTCGAAGCGGCCGGCGTCCGCACCGTGATCGGCACGGTGGTGAATGCTGCGGGCATCACGCTGGCCAAGAGCGTTCCGTTAGCCCGGCTCAAAGCCTTCCACCAATCCGGGATGGGCGCTGCCCCCGTCTGGCATGTCTTCACCATCGACGGCGGGATAGCGTTCACGGACAGCATCACCACCGTTGGCGATATGCGCCTCAAGATCGATATCACGGGACTCCGTGTCCTGCGGGGTGGCCGGGCATGGGCACCAGGCAGCCTTTTCGAACAGGACGGAGCCGCGTCTCCGGCCTGCGCCCGCGGCCTTCTGGCCGATGTCGACGGCAGCCTCGATGAGGCCGGATACAAGGCACTTGTGGGCCACGAACTTGAATTCTTCCTCGTCGCCCCGGACGGTTCAGCGCTGGAAACCGCGCCCTGGGTTCCGTACGGGGCAACCGGGCTCCTGGACCAATCGGAATTCCTCGATGATCTGCTGTCAGTTCTGAACCATGGCGGCATTCCCATGGAGCAGATCCACGCCGAGTACGGCAGAAACCAGTTCGAGTTTTCCCTTCCCCCTGCTTCGCCGGTTCAGGCCGCGGACACCGTGGTCCTTTCCAAGATCATCGTTGGCATCGTCGCCCGGGCCCACAGCATGCAGGCCTCGTTCTCCCCGTTGCCCTTTTCCGGCACCGTCGGAAACGGTGCCCACCAGCACTTTTCGCTCCACAAGGACGGCATGCCGCTGTTCTCCGGCGGCAGCGGACCGCACGGCATCTGCGCTGAGGGAGGCGCTGCCATTGGGGGCATCATTGCGGGACTCCCCGACGTCCAGGGTTTTCTCACGGGATCAGTCTTGTCCGGAAGCCGCTTGGCACCTGGCACGTGGTCGGGCGCCTACTTATGCTGGGGCCTGGAAAACCGGGAAGCCTCGGTGCGCTTTCTGAACGAGGGAAACAGTAATCCGCACGGAGCCAACGTCGAAGTGAAAATCGTCGACCCGTCGGCAAACGTGTATCTGGCCTCCGCGTCCATCCTGGCACTCTCCCTTGACGGCATCCGCGGCGGGCGCAGGCTTCCGGCAGAGATCCCGGGTGACCCCGGACGGCTATCGGAAGACGAGCGGCACCGGGCCAATATCCGGCTGCTCGCAGACTCCCCCGCCGCCATCATCGACACGCTGGACACGTCGCGCCTTGCACGCGGGCTTCTGGGAGACGCCATCGTCGATGCCACGGTGGCCGTCCGGCGCTACGAACAGCGAATCTCCGCGGAACTCTCGCCGGACGAGCTTGCCGAACGCTTTCGACTTGCCTGGTCGATCTAATGGCAGGTGGCTCTTTTGCGGACTTTGTCGAACAAGTCAGCCTTATTGATCACCACGTGCATGGCGCGTTTCACGCCGCCGGCGATGAGGCACGCTTTCAGAACTCGCTCAATGAAGGGAACACCGAACCGCTGGCCAACCCGGAGGACGCCTACAACACACAAATCGGGCTCGCCTTCCGTCGCTGGTGCAGCGGCATTCTTGATTTGCCACGCCACGCTTCTCCAGCGGACTACTGGAGCCGGCGCTCCGCGCTTGGGGAACTCGAGGTCAGCCGGCGCATGACCCGCGCTGCCGGGGTGAGTGACTGGCTGATCGATACAGGATTGGATGCCGCTGACTACCTCGGCACGGCCGGCATGGCCGACGTCTCCGGCGGGCGAACCCACGAGATCGTTCGGCTGGAACTGGTCGCCGAGGCGCTGATCCAGGAGATTGCCAACCCGGCAGATTACGTTGAAGAGTTCGGTCACCGGCTTCACGAGCTCACCCGCAGCGCCGTGGGCGTCAAGACGGTTCTCGCCTACCGCGCAGGATTCGACCAGAATCTCAGCCGGCCAACACCGGCTGCGGTCACTGAAGCGGCCCGCCGTTGGCAAGAGAACCTCCGCACCGGCACCAATGCGAAGCTCACCGACGTGACACTCATTGCCCACGGGATTCATACGGCGGTGTCGATGAAGCTTCCTCTGCAATTCCATGTCGGATTCGGGGACCGCGACCTGGACCTCCACAAAACCAATCCCCTGTACCTCTTGGACTTTCTCCGGTCCCCCGACGTCCGGGACACACCCATCATGCTGCTCCACTGCTATCCATTCGAGCGCGAAGCCGGCTATTTGGCCCACGCCTTTGAAAACGTCTACCTCGATGTGGGCCTTGCCGTGAACTTCACCGGGGCACGGAGCCCTGACCTGGTGGCCCGCTCGTTCGAGCTGGCCCCCTTCACAAAAGTCCTTTACTCCTCCGACGCCTTCGGCCCAGCGGAACTTCACTACCTCGGAGCGAGACTGTGGCGCAACGCAATCACCAAGGTAGTCGGCGGATGGATCGACGACGACGACTGTTCAGAGGCGGATGCCCGCAAGATCGTGCAACTCGTCGCACGCGACAACGCCCGCCGCGTGTACGCGCTTCCCTGAGCGGCCGACCCGACATCCCCAGCAACAAAACGGACAGCCGCGGCTGTCACCACCTAAGCAGGTAGCCGAAATACCCGCGGTGGCCGGGTCCGCGCCCATGGCTTGTCAGTAAACTGGGACGCATGACCGAGCACGAACCGGCACCTGCCGGGGTCGCTGAGTCTGCAGGCCCGGCCGATCCCGACGCCATCGACACGTCCTTGCGCAGTCCGGCGCAGCGGTCCCGCACGTTCGCCGGGATCCTGGTCAACACTGCCCTGGCCAACATCACCACCAGTTATCTGTGGTTTGCCCTGACGTTCTGGGTCTATCTGGAGACGCGCAACGTGATCGCCACCGGGGTGATCGGCGGTGCATACATGCTGTTGATTGCCCTTTCCAGCATCAGCTTCGGCACGTTTGTGGACCGCTACCGCAAGCTGGCCGTGATGCGATTCGCCGCTGGTTTCACCCTGGTGATGTTCCTGCTGGCCGGGGTGATGTTCCTGCTGACACCCGCTGCCAGCCTGCTGGACCTGACACAGCCGTGGTTTTGGATCTTCGCCGTGATCATCCTGGTGGGCGCGATGGTGGAGAACATGCGCAACGTCGCCCTCTCCACCACAGTCACCATCCTCATCGAGCCGGACCGGCGGGCTAACGCCAACGGGCTGGTGGGCATGGTGCAGGGGCTGGCGTTTATCGTCACCTCGGTGCTCTCCGGGCTGTCGGTCGGGCTGCTGGGCATGGGCTGGACGGTCGTCGTCGCAGTGGTGCTCACTGCCCTTGCCTTCGCGCACCTGCTCACGCTGCGCCTGCCGGAGGAAGTGCGGGTGGCCACCACGGACGCCCACGGCGCGTTCGACTTGCGCGGCT
The DNA here is from genome assembly GCF_056406615.1 of Arthrobacter sp. P1_B3. NCBI lineage: Bacteria > Bacillati > Actinomycetota > Actinomycetes > Micrococcales > Micrococcaceae > Arthrobacter > Arthrobacter sp. P1_B3. The sequence goes on from NZ_JBFTZV010000014.1 coordinate 5,523, forward strand.
CCCTTGCCGCCGTCCTGGCCGTTGCAGGCCTGTTCGCGCTGATCCTTTTCACCACGTTCAACAACTTCATCGGCGGCGTCTATATGGCGCTCATGGATCCCTATGGACTGGAGATGTTCCCCGTGGAGCTGTGGGGAGCCGTGTTCGCCCTGGGGTCCACCGGGTTCATTGTGGGCGGCGCCCTGATCGGCAAGTTCGGGCTCGGGTCCAATCCGCTGCGCACCATGCTCATCGCGGTTATGGCCATGGGGGTCCTCGGTGCTGTGTTCACGCTGCGGGAGTGGGCATGGCTGTACATCGCGGGTATCTGGCTGTATCTGGTGCTGATTCCTTTTGTGGAGGCCGCCGAGCAGACGGTCATCCAACAGGTGGTGCCGCTGCCCCGGCAGGGCCGGGTGTTCGGGTTCGCCATGGCCTTCGAGTCGGCGGCGGCGCCGATCACCGCCTTCCTCATTGCCCCGATCGCCCAGTTCTGGCTCATCCCCTATGCGCGGTCCGCTGAGGGCGCCGCCCAGCTGGCCCCGCTGCTGGGCGAGGGCACCTCCCGCGGTATTGCCCTGATCTTCCTGGTGGCCGGCATCATCATGATCGCAGCCGCGTTGCTGGCCTTCCTGACCCCGGTCTACCGCCGGGTCTCGGCGTCGTATGCGCAGGCAGCTGCCGACGCGCCGGAGACGGCGGACTCTTCGTCGCCTGCAGACCGGGGACGGGCTGACTGAGCCCGGGCTCATCTTCACAGCGGACGACGGCGGGACTTCCCGCCGTCGTCCGCTTGCGTTTAGGTGAGGGGCTTTACAGCGCGGACCAGCCGCCGTCGGAGGGAGGATGGCGCCGTTGACGTTGGTGCCGTCGTCGCTGGGCAGGAAGGTGATGGAGGCGGCGAGCTGCGCCGCGACGGCAGGCGTCGGGACGGTGGCCTGCATCAGCGGGCCGAGGCGTTCGGCCGCGGGCTGCGATCCTCAACCTAATCCCACCCTCTAGGGCAATTTTCATCAAATTGGCACAGGGCTGCGCTACGGTTGGCAGCACTATCAATTTTTAGGGGGACAAATGGAGTTTGCAGAAAAACTTTCAGCTTTGGCAGCAAAGGTGCGCCAACAGCGAGGTGTGATCCAAACGGAAGAGGCAACGAAGAATGCCTTTATCATGCCCTTCATTTCCACAATTCTTGGCTATGACGTCTTCAACCCCATGGAAGTGGTTCCGGAGTTCATCGCGGATGTAGGGCTCAACAAGGGCGAGAAGATCGACTATGCGATCGTCAAGGACGGCGAGGTCCAGATCCTGATCGAGTGCAAGAAGTCCACGGAACCAGTGAAAATCGAGCACGCATCCCAGCTTTTCCGGTACTTTGCTGTGACCAACGCCAGAATCGCCATCCTTACCAACGGTGAGGTGTACCAATTCTTCACGGACCTCGATGCACCGAACCGCATGGATGCCAAGCCGTTCCTTGTGCTCGATTTGAACGACATTGACGAATCCCTCATTCCGGAGTTGCAAAAACTATCCAAGGAAGTCTTTGATCTCGACTCGATCATCAGCGCGGCAGGCGAGCTGAAATACATCGGTGAACTCAAGAGGACCTTGGCTGCACAATTTAAGGAGCCGGAGGACGAGTGGGTTAAGTTCCTTACCGGTCGTGTGTATTCGGGTCCCTACACCCAGAAGGTGCGTGAGCAGTTCACCGCTTTGGTGACGAAAGCGTCCAAGCAGTTCCTGAACGACCAGGTGAACGAGCGGCTGAAGAAGGCTCTCGGCGCCCCGGCCTTCCCGCAGAATGACGACGCAGCAGTGGCTGCCAGCGTGACTAGCGCACCCGTGGCCGAGGCGGACCTGGCCGAGGCTGACGGGCTGGAGACAACGCTGGAGGAAATCGAGGGTTACCAGATTGTGCGGGCCATCGTCTGCAGCGAAGTCAAGCCCGCTCGGGTAGTGCAGAGGGATGCCAAGTCCTATTTCGCGGTGTTGCTGGACGACAACAACCGCAAGCCGATCGCCCGCCTGCACTTCAACCGCACCCAGAAGTACATCGGCATCTTCGACGACAACAAGGAAGAGACGCGGGTGCCCATAGGCTCGCTGGAAGAGATCTACGAGCACACGGCAGCACTCCGCGCGAGCGTAAAGAGCTACCTGTGACTGCGTCCGCTTCTGACCTCGACCTGCTTCTCATTGCAATCGCGGCCATGCCGATGCCAATCAGCTCGGCGTAAAGGAACAAAACGTCGACCACTCCACCTGGAGCCACGCCAGCGCTACTGTGCGAAAGGGCACGCTGGTAATACACTGAGCCGCCGTGCAGGTAGTGCGGACGACGGCGGGACCTCCCGCCGTCGTCCGCTTGCGTTTGGCCGCTCCCCTAGGGCGCTGACCAGCCGCCGTTGGTTCGGTGAATGTGATGACTCGCTGGAGTCGTTGACACAGAGGTGAGGACCTCCGGTTGCACAGTGGAGTTGCTTAACATGAGACGCCGGGGGCGATGATCCATGTGGATGTGAAGAAGCTCGGCAACATCCCCGACGGCGGTGGATGGCGCTACGTCGGCCGGCAACATGGCGGCGCGAACCGGGCAGGAACCCCGGACAAACCGCGCAGCAGACATCGCGGCCCGCTGATCGGCATCGCCTACGTGCACACCGTCATCGATGACCACTCACGGGTCGCCTACGCCGAAATCCACAGCGACGAAACAGCAGCCACCGCAGTCGGAGTGCTCAGGCGGCCCGTGTCCTGGTTCGCCGCCCGCGGCGTCACCGTCGAGCGGGTTCTCTCCGACAACGGCTCAGCCTACAAATCCCACCTCTGGCGCGACACCTGCCGGGAGCTGAACATCAAGCCGAAGAAGACCAGGCCCTACCGCCCCAGACCAACGGAAAAATCGAACGCTTCCATCGCACCCTCGCTGACGGGTGGGCATTCAAACGCTTCTACGTCAGCGAATCAGCCCGCAGAAACGCCCTCCCGGCATGGTTGCACCACTACAATCACCACAGGCCCCACACCGCAATCGGAGGCCACCCGCCCATCAGCCGCTTGACCAACCTCCCTGGGCAGTACACCCAAAGCTGCTGCGGGCATGTGGTCAGTTCTTGATGACCTCCAGCTCAATCACAGCCCAGGACAGCGCCGGCAGCGTTGCCCGAAGTTCGGAGCCGCTCGCCTTCGCCCCTGCCAGCGGCCGGAGCCCCACCTGGTCCGGGCTGCCCTGAGTATTGACCGTGAAACGGTCCCCGCCTTCGGGTATTTCCAGGACCTCCGCGCGGAGAACTTGGCGGGCGTCAAAGCCGCGCAGGGCGACTTCAATATCTGCCGCTTCCTCCAGTCCGCGGTTGGCGAAGAACAGCGCCACCCGGCCCGTTTCCTCGTTCCACGTCGCACTGACATCCACGAGGTCGGTGCCGCCGAACCGCGCATTTTCGTACTTGTCCGAGTCAACGGACAGGCGCAGGATCTGGCCCTTGGCCAGTTCGGCCATGCGCGCGAAGGGGTGGAAGATGGTCTGCCGCCAGGCCGGGCCGTTTTCCTCGCTGAGGATCGGGGCGATGACGTTGACCAGCTGTGCCTGGTTGGCGATCTTGACCCGGTCGCCGTGGCGGAGCAGCGAGTTGAGCAGGGTTCCGACGACCACGGCATCTGTCACGTTGTACTTGTCCTCAATGACCCTGGGGTGCTCACGCCAGCCGGCCTTGGCCACCTGGTGCGGCTGGTCCTCGGTGTCGAGGCCGCGCTGGTACCAGACGTTCCACTCGTCGAAGGACAGGTTGATGGTCTTCTTGTGCTTTCCCTTCGCGCGGACGGCATCGGCAGTTGCGATGACTGATTCGATGAAATAGTCAGTGTCCACTGCGCTGGCGAGGAAGCTGCCAACGTCGCCCTCATGCTCCTGGTAGTAGGCATGCAACGAGATGTAATCCACTTCCTCGTAGGTGTGGGTCAGTACTGTCTGTTCCCAGGCTCCGAACGTGGGCATACCGGAGCTGGAGCTTCCGCAGACCACCAGTTCGATGTCCGGATCCACGAACCGCATCGCTTTGGCCGCCTCCTGGGCCAGCCGGCCGTACTCATTCGCGGTCTTGTGGCCGATCTGCCAGGGCCCGTCCATTTCATTGCCGAGGCACCACAGCTTGATGTTGAACGGGTCCTTATGCCCGTTCTTGGCGCGCAGGTCCGACAGATAGGTCCCTCCGGGATGGTTCGCGTACTCCACGATCTCGCGCGCCGCATCCACACCCCGGGTGCCCAGGTTGATGGCTTCCATGATTTCGGTCCCTGCCTGGCGTGACCAGTCCACGAACTCGTGCAGTCCGAAGGCGTTCGTCTCCAGGGTGTGCCAGGCGCCGTCGAGCCGTCGTGGGCGGCCTTCCCGGGGACCTACCCCGTCTTCCCAGTTATATCCGGACACGAAGTTGCCGCCGGGGTAGCGGATGACAGTGGCCCCGAGTTCCTTGACGAGCTTGAGCACGTCCTGGCGGAAACCGTTTTCGTCGGCCTCCGGGTGGCCCGGTTCGTAGATTCCGGTGTAAACGCAGCGGCCCATGTGCTCAACGAAGGAGCCAAAAAGACGGCGGGGCACTTCCCCGATGGTGAAGTCTCGGTCCAGGGTGATTCGTGCGCGGGACATGTGGCGTATCTCCTTTTGGTTGAACAGGTTCGTTGGAAGTAATCGGAGGTCAGGTTCAGGTGCCGGCGAGCCCGGTGGTCGCAACGCCCTTGATGATCTGGCGCTGGAAGAACAGGAAGACCAGGATGAGCGGCAAGGCCGCGAGCAGTGCGGATGCCATGTTTTGCGCGTACTGGATGCCATAGGCACTCTTAATGGTCTGCAGTCCAACCGGAAGGGTCAGGATGGACCCATCGTTCGTGGAGATGAAGGGCCAGAGGAAGTTGTTCCACGCGCTGATGAAAACGAAGATCGCGACGGCGGCAAGAATGGGGCGTGAGAGCGGCAGGATGACCTGAATGAAGATCCGCATCCGGCTGGCACCATCCATCACCGCAGCTTCCTCGAGTTCACGCGGGATCTGATCAAAGAACTTTTTGAGCACGAACACCATGGCGGGGTGGATGACCTGCGGCAGGATGACGGCCCAGGCCGTGTCGATCATGTGGAGCGCCACCATCTGATAGAACAGCGGAATCATCAGCACTGGCGGCGGGATGATGATCGAGGCGATGATCACCGTCATCAGGACTTTTTTGCCCCGGAAATCGATGCGGGACAAGGCGTAGGCGACCAGCGCGGAGATGACCAGCGTGATCGCGGTGATGGCGGCCGAGGTGTAGAGGGAATTCCACGTCCACAGCGGGATATTGCCGTCTTGGAACACTTTGACGAAAGCATCCGCGGTAAAGCCCGACGGCGGGATCCAGCTGACCTTCGGCGCTGCGGCGTCGGTCTCGGACTTGAAGGCGGTAACCGTGGCCCAGGCGAAGGGAACGAGCCACAAGACTGCCAGGAGCGCCGCGACCGCGGTGACGGCGGCCTTGCCGGCCGTGATCTTCCTGCGGGGTTTTCGGGCCGCTGCTGCGCCGGCGGTGTGCGGGGCGGGGCGGGTGAGTGTCTGGGTTGCCATGGTTATGCACTCCTGCGGCGCGTGATGACGAACTGCATGACCGAGACGATCACGATCAGCCCGAAGAAAATGTAGGAGACGGCTGCGGAGTAGCCCAGCCGGTAGCCGGTAAACCCGGTTTCGAAGATGTACTGCACCACTGGCCTGGTGGAACCGCTGGGGCCGCCAGCCGTCATCTGGTACACCTGATCAAAGATTTTCAGTGATGCCAGAATCTGGAGGAGGACGATCATCACGGTGGTCGGAGCCAGCTGCGGCAGGGTGATGGAGAAGAACTGCCGCCAGGCTCCGGCCCCGTCCAGGGATGCCGCCTCGTAGTGCTGGTGGGGGATGTTCTGCATGGCCGCCAGGTACAAGAGAAAGTTGAAGCCGACGGTCCACCACAGCGTGGCGATGACGATCGCCCACATCGCCACGTTCGGGTCGTTCAGCCAGGCCACCTTCGGAAGCCCGATTTTCGCCAGGGAGTCGTTGATCAGCCCCAGCTGCGGGTTGTACATCCAGGTAAAGAACAGTGAGACCACGGTCGAGGCGAGCAGGTACGGCGCAAAGTAGGAGAGCCGCCACAGCCATTGCGCGGGCAATCCGACGTTAAGCAGGGCGGCCATGATCAAGGCGACGATCACCAGGGGAACCGTGCTTATCACCGTGAAGTAGAGCGTATTGCCCAGGGAACGCCACATGTCCGCATCGGCCAAGGCCTCGGCGTAGTTGGCCAGGCCAATCAGGTTGTCGTTGGCGCCAGTAAGGGACTTGCCTGTCAGGCTCATGAAAAGGCCGTAAAGAATGGGCCAGACCAGGAAGACAAGGAAGAACGCCAGGAAAGGGGCGGCGAAGCCCCAGCCGGTCAGGTTGTCCCTGGCTTGACGGGACGGGGCCGGACCGGGCTGTGGACGGGTCCGGGTTGGACGGGAAGATGCCGTACGCTCTGCGCTCCGGCCGGATGTTGCTAAGGAACTCATCAGGGACTCCTTTGTCACTCGGGTGGCTCAGACCGGGTTGGGCCGGGAGAGAAGGGTGTTGGTGCGGCGCACGAATGCGTCCCAACCGTCGGCGGCCTTGTCGCGGCCGAGGAGTACGTTCTGCACGTTTTCCGCAAAGTAGGTTTGCCAGTCCGAGCCGGAGCCGCTGAACCAGGATTCCGGATCGTAATTGATAATGTCCGCCGCGTTGGCGTAGTGAATCTGGGGAGTGAGTTCCCGGTACGCATGTGACTGCACAATCGGCTGATAGGCCGGAATGTGTCCGGCTTCCGCCCAGGACAGCGACCCCTTGAGGACATCGCTCACGAACTTGTACACGTCGCGCCGCTTCCCGTCGTCGGCGTTTAGTTGCCGCGGCAGGACAAAGGAATGAGAGTCAGCATAGGCAGCCGGCGTCCCGTAGAGCGTGGGGATAGTTGCCGCGTCGACCGGCAGACCGGCCTTCTTGAAGGTGGGGAGTTCCCAGACGCCGCTGAAGAGCATGCCAGAACCGCCACGGGCAAATTCGGCGATGCCCGTACTGATGTCCCCGCTCTTGGCGGCTATGGTGTCGTCGAACAGTGATGCCATGAATTCCAGGGACTCTACCGCCGCATCCCTGTCAGCCTTCATCGGTTGCCCCGGGGTGAGTTCCATATCCACACCGTGCTGCTTGTAGAGGGTGTAGAAGAGACGCCACATCTGGGACCCGCTGCCAAGGTAGCCGAAGGACAGGCCGTGCGCCTGTGTCACCTTCTGCATCTCGCGGGCCATCGAGAGGAACTCCTGCGGGGAACTTGCAGCCTGCAGTTGCCCGTCGGCCGCCAGCACCCCGGCCTTGCCGGCGACGTCGGTGTTGTAGAACATGACGAACGGATGCGAGTCCAGGGCGATGGAAAAAACCTGGCCGTTCTGCTGGCTCTTGTCCCAGATCCTCGGTGCGAAGCTCTGGGACGTCACGCCGTGTTCTGCCAGCAAGGACATGTCCCACGGGTCAATGAGTCCCCCTGGGGCGTAACCGGGGACCCGGCTGGCATGCATGATGGCCAGTTCCGGCGGGCGGCCTCCGGCTGACGCCATCGCCAGCTTGGTGTAGTACGGCGGACCCCACGCCAGGACGGTCGGATGGACGGTGAAACCGGGGTTGCCCGCGTTCGCCTTACTGATCATTGCCTGCATCTTGATGCCGTCACCGCCGGACAGCAGATGCCAGAACGCAATGTCCCGCACGGCCGCCGCCGAGGCGGTACCGCCGCAGCCCGTGAGACCGGCCGCCGCGAACACGCTGCCGAGAGCCGCCGAACCTGCCAGTAACTGCCGCCGGGTCACTTGCTTGCCGGCAAAAAAGTCAATCTGCTTCACCCGTCACTCCTTTGGATGGGTCCGCTGAAAATAATCCTGATGGCACAAAACACTGCCGTTCCGGTGCGCTGAAATCCCGGGAGCGGCAGGTGCGATGTGACGCGGGACTCACATTACATCGATGTAAAACGGACCACAAGAGAAAATTGTTAGCGTGAACAATCTGATGCAGCCATCTCATTTGGGTGCGCGTTTAGCCGCTGCTGTCCCGCTCCACGATTTTGTAGTCGACGGTGACCACCCTCTGCTCGCCGACACGGTCAGCCATCCTCTCGGTGAGCAGGCGGAGAGCTTCGCTGGCCACCCGGCGCTTGTCGAAGGAAACGGTGGTGAGGGATGGCACGGCATACTGCCCGTCGGCGATATCGTCAAAGCCCGCCACGGCAACGTCGGACGGAACGCTGATTCCCCTCTTCCACAACACGCTCATCGCGCCAATGGCCATGGAGTCGGTGAAGCAGAACAGCGCCTCGGGGAGCGGGTGGGAGTCCAGATAGGAGGCGAGCGCGACGGCAGCCGTGTGTGGTGTCCATTTTTCGCACGGGATGAGCAGTGAGTCGTCCCGGTCCATGCCGAGCTCTTCGAGCGCGGCACGGTAGCCACGGGTCCGCAGGATTGCCGCGGCGGAGCCTCGGCCTTCCGCAGTTCCGAGCACGGCAATACGACGCCGGCCGGTCCTGGCAAGCGCCAGCGTCATGTCACGGGCGGCAGCAACGCTGTCCACCCACACACGGTCGGCCAGCTTCTGGGACACCTCACCCAGCAGGACCACCGGGGGCAGTGAGACTCCCACCTTGACGGCACTCTCGTCCAGCACCACCGGGTTGAGGATCAGGCCATCAATGAGGTTGGACCGCGCGCGGGACATCAGTTCGTATTCGCGCCGGGGATCGGACCCGGTTTCCTCGATCTGGACGCTCCAGCCTTGCTCGTGGGCAACTTCCACCACGTTGTGCGCAATCTCGGCCGAGTAAGGGGTCGCCAGGTCCGGCAGGGCCAGGGCGATAACACCCGACCTGCCGTTGCGCAGTCCGCGGGCGGAAAGGTTGGGCACATAATCGAGTTCCAGAATGGCCTGCTCCACCTTGACCCTGGTGGCTCCGCTGACCGGAACAATCCCGTTCATCACGTTCGAGACAGTCTTGGGTGAGACGCCGGCACGACGCGCGACGTCCTTGACCGTTGCGCGCACTGCTCCCCTTTCAAAGCATCCTGGGCCAAAGCCAAGCGGCCAATGGCTGCTGCTGCGGATGACCTGCTGACGATGTTACCCGCCTCGGCGGGCTGCGGCGGAAACGTCTTGACAGGAAAATTGTTAGCGCTCACAGTGGTGAGAGCGAAACGTACCTTCACCGGAAAGCCGAATGAATGAAGAACTGGGCAGGCAACCTCAACTACTCATCAGCGGACGTTATGCGCCCGGCGTCGGTGGCTGAACTCGCCCGCGTGGTGGAGCGCGCCGACCGGGTCAAGGCCCTGGGATCGCGGCACTCCTTCAACCGCATTGGGGACACCGACGGTGTGCACGTGCTGCTGGACGCCCTGCCGCAGCACGTCGAACTGGACTCAGAACGGCAGACGGTCCGCGTCAGCGGCGGCGTGAGCTACGGCGCCCTGTGCCGCACGTTGCAACAGTCCGGCGTCGCCATCCACAATCTGGCTTCGCTGCCCCACATTTCCGTGGCAGGAGCAGTCCAGACGGGCACCCACGGCTCTGGTGTGAACAACCCCGCCTTGGCCGGGGCGGTGGAGGGCATTGAGCTGGTCCGGCCCTCCGGCGAGCAGGTATCGCTGACCCGCGCGGACGGAGAGGAGTTTTTGGGCAGCGTGGTGGGTCTGGGCGCCCTTGGCATCGTCACCGGCCTCCAGCTTGCCGTCCGGCCGAGCTTCAGCATGCGCCAGCGTGTTTTGGAGAACCTGCCGTGGGAACGGGCACTGGCGGACTTCACTCAGCTGGTGTCCAGCGCCTACAGCGTGAGTCTATTCACCGATTACGCAGGCGATTGCATCAGCCAAGTCTGGCTCAAGGCGGTGGACTCGGAGCCTCCCATCGGTGAACTGTTCGGCGCCACGGCCGCCATCTGCCCCCGGCACCCTTTGCCGGGGATGTCGGCCGAGAACTGCACAGTCCAGATGGATGAGCCCGGGCAATGGCTGGACCGGCTGCCGCACTTCCGCCACGAGTTCACGCCCAGCAAGGGTGAGGAACTGCAGAGCGAATTCCTCCTGCCGCTGGAGCAGGCCCCTGCTGCACTCCAGGTGGTGCGGAGTCTGGCGGACAAACTTGCACCCCTGCTTTATGTCTCGGAAATCCGGACCGGCGCCGCAGATGAATTCTGGCTCAGCCCCTTCTACCGGCAGCAGAGCGTTGCCCTGCACTTCACCTGGAAGCCGCTGCAGCCGCAGGTGGAAGCCGTTCTGCCGCAGCTCGAGGACCTGCTTCGGCCGTTCGGGGCCAGGCCGCACTGGGGCAAGCTTTTCACGCCCGGCGGTCACGACTGGGAGTCCCTCTACCCCCGCTTTGCGGACTTCCGCGCGCTGGCATCGGCGCACGATCCGGAGGGAAAATTCCGCAACGGGCTGCTGGACAGCATCCTCGGCGTCCCGGTGGTGAACTCACGCTAAGCGGCTGGCCACACGGCTTAAGCGCTCCAGCACACACAACCAGTCCTGCAGACGGTCGACGGCGGGACGTCCCGCCGTCGTCCGTCTGCGTTTCTACGGCGCGGAACGGGGCCAGTCAGCCGCCGCCATCATCGAAGCGTTCAGCCCCGGCATGCAGGGCGGCCGGGCCATCGCCGAACTTGTCCTCGGCCTGGTCGACCCCACCGGGCGTCTCCCGATCTCCTTCGCCCGCCACGCCGGCGTTTGAGAAGTAGATACCTACCGAGCGGACGACGGCGGCACGCGCCGGCGTCGTCCGCTTGCGTTTAGTGCCGCACTTTTACAGCGCCGACCGGCGGCGGAAACCCAGGTCCGCAACTATCGGCGCGGCATTAGAAATGCCAACTCCGCAACGCACAGTAAGAACATGAAATCACTACTAAGCGATGACGTCGTCGCCGTACGTGGCGTCTTAACAGATCACACCCGGTCGATATTCATGCTCTTGGGCTAACAGGCCCGGAGTCTTGATCGCCTCAGGTCCGGTCCTCGGGTGGTGGGGTGGTGTCCGCCTCGGGGTTCGCGCCGCTGGTACGCTGCGCATTCACGGCGGGGACCGGTTCCTCATGGGCCGGCCGAAAAAAGTGCCAGGCCGCGAGTCCCACGGTCACCGCGACGGCCACCGCCCCGGCGATCAACCAGGCTTTCCCGGACGCTGTCCGCCTTGACTTAGCCGGCGCCGGGGCAACATTAGGTGCGACCCGCTTCAGACCTTCGTGGACACGGGGAACCAGAGTTTCCACTCCGCCGGCGAGTTCGTCAGCGAGCCGCCGCAGACCGGCCTGGATCCTCGGGGACGCGGATTCAATCCCGGCATCAAGCCCCTCGACCACTTTTTGCAATGCCGCCTCGACCTCGGGAGTGGCCCACTCCTTCCCCTTGGTGAGCTGAGAAATGAGGTTCTCTGAAAGATGGCGGACCTGATCGGCCTGGGCCGTGGGTTTTGCCGTGCGCATCGGTGCCTCCTCGGTGTGATGAATGCCCATAGCCTACGGCGGCCGGCGCCATCGAAAAAGGCCCCGTCGTTGACTCATGGGAAGGTCCGCGTGGCCGGATTCGTTGCCTCATTTGTCTCGGGATGTGAGTTGAGCCGCTCCGAATGACACCGCGAATTGAACGCACCATAGATCGACGGACTTGTACTTGGACAGATCAACGTCATCGGAGATTTTGTACACTTGGTTGCCTTGGTTTCCCTTGATTAAGCCGAGGTCAACGTGGTCGGCGGAGCCAGCGGTGAACCACCCGCCCGGTCCCTCCACCACGTCTGCGGCGCTCAGCCAGACGTGCACATCCGGCCCGTTGGAGGTGTACAGACTCTCCAATGCAAGCACGCGCGAGCCGTCCGGCTGTTCAATGATCCGAACGGCTCCGGTCGTCGTATGTTCATGGCTGATGAACGAACCTTCAGCGAGCTGGACCGGGCCGGAGGGCATCTCGGCAGTACTGGACCCGGATGGTTCAGCCTGCTCCGCGGAGGCGGCAACGAACGGGATCTCTTCATCCACCCGGACGTCGACAAACAGAAGCCAGGGTTTGAACACCGCCAGTCCGATAGCCAGCACAACAACGGCAACCGCCGCCGCGGCGATGACCCAGACCCGCTTGCGCCAACCGGACTTCACTGTGGACATCTAGCATTCCCCGGTAGTGAAAAGACCAGGTCCGAAGTTTTCTGCGCTCATGAAACCATCGTCCGCGTGCTTATCGTTGCGGGCGGCGGGCTCCTGGAGTCCACGCAGACCGCCGACTCCGTGCCCAGCGATTTCAGGCAGCCTCATATGCCTGGTTCTTCTTCCTCCGCCAGTCTGATCATGCGCAGTTCGTCCTCCACCGCATGGGAAGGCCAATAGCCCTTCGCCAGCTCACTTGCCCGGATTTTATCTGCTGCCGGTACGAGCTTGCCGAGCAGCCCGGCAGCCTGAAGCAGGGCGATCAGCGCTGTGGTCCTGGCATCGGGTGCCTTGACATCAGGCGTCGCGGCCTCGGTCGCCGAGGCGTCAGTCGGGGTGGAATCAGACGCCCCAGCCTCAGTCGTGATAACAGGCGCCTCAGCCTCAGCAGTGGCATCAGGCGCCTCGGCATCAGCCGGCGCACCGCCGAGTGCAGCCTGGATCGTTTTCAGGAGCGCCGCCTCCGGAGCGTGGTCCTTCTCCGGGTACCGCACGGTCCGGAACAGACCCAGGTGTTTTTCGCCGACGTGTTCCACGATGCCCAGTGCCGCCATGCCCTCGTAGACACGCTGCACTTCGGCGCGGCCCTCCAGCATGGAGACCCACCGCTTGGGAGTGTGGGGCCGCGATTTTCCACGGATGAGTTCCAGTTCGTGCTGGAGGTCCGTTTGCGGGGAGGTGCCGGTAGCCCTGACGTGCTTCCCCTGCAGCCCGATTGCACCGATCAGGTCCAGCTCGGCCAATATCGCCCCTGCCATCGTGGTCCTGAGTGCGTACATCGGCACCGAAGGTTTGCCGTCTTGGTCGTTCGTTGCGAGAAGGAGGAAGGCCTGGGGAAGGTTCAGCTCCGCCACCTTCGGCGTTTCAGCGTTCATACGAACATGGTGGCGCGGTTGGGCAGCCGCCACAATGATGATTTACAAGCATCCACGTCGGCGTCTACGTCGCCCTGCCCCTGGCCAACCGCCTCCAACAGTTTCCGGCCCCAGTGAGCGGACGACGGCGGGACCTCCCGCCGTCGGCCGCTCTCGGCTGCCGGGGGCAGCGGCGTACACACTTGCGAAATCGGGTGCAGCCGCTGCTACATTCCGAAACTCTGCTGGACCTAGTGGACCTTGGTCCTACGGCTGCTGGGCTTTGAGGAACCTTTCGAGTGCTGCGAGGTCGTCAGTGTTGACGTGGTCAACACCCGCCCGGTGAAGCTCGGTCCAAAGAGCTTCACGTGCCTCGCCCGGCTGGTCCGGAGTCGCCCAGAAGCGGACCCGGTGTCCCTTGGCGTGTGCGTCCGCGACATAGGCGTGGAGTTTGGCGCGTTCCGCCTCGGGCATCGGGCCAACACCCTGCCACGTGAACAGCTTTGTCCAGTTGTCACTGACCAGCGGCATGAGCGTTGACGGCATCCCGGAAGCAAGGTCGGCTGAGCGTCCGTCGAAGAACCCGTAGCGTTTGTCTTCCGCCTGCATGGTCATCAGCGGCCTGTTGCCGCTGATCACGGCGGTCACCGCGCCCGTGCTGACTTTGCCCTTGCTGTAACGGGTCATGAGAGCCGGGTGCTTGCTCAGTTCCTGCTCGATCGCAGCGTAGGTGCTCTCGCCGTCGCTCTTGATGTCTATCAGCAGCTGCAGGCTGCCGTCCCAGCCAGGATAGACGCTGTGGCCTTCCTGCTGGACAAGGTTGTCCAACGGATCCAGGTACAGGCTCGCCAGGGTCTTTCCAGGCTGCGCGTTCTCCCGGTCGTGTGCGACCAGAAGTTCTCCGTCAACTAGCCAAACGTCCGCCTCGACGCTGGTGAACCCATGCTCCAAGGCGTCAAACAGCGGACGGCCGTGCTCGTAGTCGTTGTGCGCATGGGCCTCCAGCAGCGGCTGGTCCAGCACAACATCCCGGGATGAGGTTGCGGCAGACGAGGGGACGGCGATTCCGGTCAGGGACGTGAGGGCCAAGAGCGCGGCGACAGCACTTTTGATAAGCACGGGGTTCTCCTTGGTGCGGTTCAGGGGGCATGGTTCAGCTCGACCGATCAGGCGCGCCGATGCCTCAAACAGGCTCCCCGATCCGCACTAACAGGGAAGGGCCACGCGGTGGAGGGCCGGTAAACAGCAGTGAACGGCCACGCTGAGCCGTTTGGAATCCAACTTATTCAGGGTCGGCCTTACGGTGCCGGTGGTGCAGTTGATAGCTGTGGAACACGGCAGAAGAGGTACTCCCCTCATGCCCGAAGTTCCCGCGGAGAACCTCGGCGAGATCCTCCAGCGCTGCGTATAGCATCCGTCCGGCGAAGCGGAGTTCTGCGTTGTCATGGTCCCGGGCTTCAGTAGCCAGGTGCTGTGCATACGTCACGGTGGCCGGCAGCGACCCCCTGCGCTCTGCTTCGTGGAAGTAGTAGGTTTCATGGAAGGACAGCAGGTCTATGCTCACCGATGCCACGTTTCCGGCCAGGGATTCGAGCAACACCGCAGCATGTGCCGGAGTCAGCGACGAGAGACCTTCGGCCCCGGCCGCTTCCCTGAACTGGCTCAGCCGGTGGGCCAAAGCCCGGCGACGGCTAAGGGCAGGGTAGGTCTGCAGTATCCAGGACACCGTAGCGGTTAGAAGCCCAAAACCGGCCACGGCCTCGGCGGCCGCGACCAGCCTAAGCAGAGGCAGTGCCGGCACGATGTCACCGTAGCCGACTGTAGAGAGGGCGACCATCGAGATGTAGAGGGCTTCAGTGAAATCGCCGTGCTGCGCCACCCCGTCTCCGTACACGAATCCTGCAGGCAGAAACGGGAAATACACCAGAGCCCAGCCCAGAATAGCCAGGGCGGCCCAGGCACCGATCACGGCAGCCATGGCGAGAGGGGCTGCGATTGTCGATGCCCGTCCCCGGACTTTATTGGTTAACAGCCAGAGTCCCCGGATTATCGCCTTGCAGACCGGGCCTGTCCCGCGCGGATACAGGAGTGTGTGGAAGACATCCGTGACCATCAGCAGAATCAGGCCTGCCCCGGCCATGATCCAGAGTGCGTCGGTGAAATCCATGCTTCAGCTTAAGGGTCCGAAGCCCTCGCGTTACGGCACCCGGCGCGAGACCGTGGCCGCGCAAGTCAGAATAAGTCGGTATTGACCTGCTGCCGCTCCCCTACAGCGCCGACCAGCCGCCGTCGGAGGCAAGGACGCGCCGTTGATGTTGGTCCCGTCGTCGCTGAGCAGGAAGGCCGTCCTCTGGCCTGTGAGAACCGCCTCAAACCAATACGGGCGCAGCCGGGAGCCGGCCGCGGTGAGGTAAAGTTATCTGTTCGTAACATAATCTGACTGAAATGTGTTTGAATATGCCTGCAGACTCCACTACTGAAGACAAGCCGAAACAGTTCCTCGGACTAAGCGGCACCCAGACTATTGGCTCGGCTTTGGCAGCGGTGACCTCTGCCTTGGTGGGGTCCTTTCTAGGCGTTGCCGGGACCCTTATCGGCGCCGCACTCGGCTCTATCGTTGCCACGGTGGGCGCCGCTCTCTATGCCCGAACACTCAGTTCGGCCGCCGCCGTGGCATTGACGAAAATCCCTCAGCGACGCAGGGGCGGTCTGCCCGCTGACGACGGCGACGCGCTGGCCCCCAGCGCGCCGGCCGAGAGCGACGGACCTCGAGCCAAACGCGCGAGGTGGCAGTTGACACCGAAGACCTGGATCAAGCTCGGGGCGGTCAGTGCGGCCGCATTCGTGATCGCGATGGTCGGTGTCACTGCAGTCGAATTCGGAACCAATAAGCCCATCTCCAGCCTTGTCTCGTCGACGTCGAGCATCGACGGCGGTGCGACCGGGCCCACGACGACGCTGGGCACAGCATTGGGCGGCAACCCGACGGTCCCGGACGAGACGGACGCCTCGACGAAGGACGTGGCGGAAGTGCCTGGGCCAGTCGAGGAAGTACCTGGGAAAGTCGAGGAAGGCGCTAACAACGAACCGGGCCTGACGACGGACGGTAGCCCCAGTGGCGCGGACAGCGGCTCGGCCGGGACTGGAGAGCCGGCAGCCGACACATCAAGCGACACCCCCGCGGCGGACCCCGCCCCCGAAACCGTCCAGAGCCCGGAGCCTGCCCCCGCGACCGAGCAGACGTCGCCGCCCGAGGTGCTCTCGGATTCGGGATCGGCCGAGCAGCCCGCACCGTGATGGCGAAGATACGGATGCAGGCACGATAGGAAGCGCCTCTTCATCGGCACTGCGCGGCCACCGGTCCGCCTCACCGGGGCGCCTAACCTGTCAGTGATGGTGGGCCGGGGCGGCTGTGTGGTGGCGGCTGACTCATCCGACGAGGACCACCGGATTCTCAGCGGTCAGCCCGCGCCCTGGCCCTCGCGGGCCACCTCCTCCAGAATCCTGGCTGTCGGCGCTGCCGTCATGAGCTGCCCTATCACCTCGGGTTTGTCCCATACCTGGCTGCGCAGCCGTTCCAGAAAGCCGGTCGCGGCGTCCTTGGTGTCGAAGTCAAGGAGCACGGCCACGCTGTTCTGGTCCTCGGTATCCCGGAACAAGCGGACAGACCGGGCGCCGGAGGCGGCGCGGCCTGCGGGATCCGTGTCGAACACTTTCTTGAAAGCCTCGTAGTCCCGGACCGGATAGCTAATCTGCAGCGTGAACATCGTCGTTCCTTCCCTCGGGCTGTGGCAGGGACCACGATAGGCCGTCCAGCGTCATCCCGGTAGGGCCGGAGGGCGGCCTCGATCCGGTGCCGCGCTGCCCTCCTGACGCGTGTATCCGGGCCCCTAAGCGGACGACGGCGGGACTTCCCGCCGTCGTCCGCTGGCGTTATGGTGCCGCTCCCCCAAAGCGCGGACCAGCCGCCGTCGGACGCGAGGATGGCGCCGTTGATGTTGGTGCCGTCGTCGCTGGGCAGGAAGGTGACGGAGGCGGCAAGCTGCGCCAGTCAATCCGCGGTAACGGCGTCCCCGCTCATGGATTCCGGAGCTGCAACTCCGTCGTCCTCGTAGTGTGTGGCGTTGGCGAGGTCGCGCCCGGCGATGTAGCCGAAGGTCAGTGCTGGGCCGAGGTTGATGCCCCCGGCCGGGTAGTGCCCGCCCATGACTGAGGCCTGGTCATTGCCCGCGACGTAAAGGCCGCCGATGGGTTGGCCATGGTTGTCCAGAACCCGTGCACGCGAATCGGCCGCGAGTCCGGCGAAGGTACCGAACGATCCCGGGACAATCCTGACGGCGTAGAACGGCCCCTTGTCCAGGGGGCGCAGCGAGGCATTGGGGGTGTTCTTGGGGTCCCCGCCATAGCGGTTGAATTCACTGGCGCCGCGATCGAAGTCGGGGTCAATGCCCTTGCGGGCGTTGTCATTGAATTCCGCGACGGTCGCGGCGAGCCCTTGCGGATCGATGCCGCAGGCTGCCGCGAGTTCCTCGAGGGTGTTCCCCTTCTTGAGGTAGCCGGATCGCAGGTAGGGGAACAGCGGCACGGGCAGCGGCTTGGCCATACCCAACGGGAACTTGCGCACGAACGCTGCGTCAGCGACCTGCCAGGCCTCCACCGGTTCACCCTCGGGTGTGGCGTTGATCAGGCCTTCGACGTAGTCGTAATAGCCGTTGGCCTCGTTGACAAACCGCTTGCCGTCCCGGCGGACGCCGATGCTGCCGGGCTTGGCGCGGTCCATGATGTGGGGGAACGTTCCGGTACGTCCGTTGCGGTACGGGACCAGCGAGACCGGGCACCAGGCGGCCGGAGACTCCACATCGGTCTCGAAGCGGGCGCCCACGGCCTGGGCCATGGTGATACCGTCGCCGGTGGTTTCCTTCGGCGCAAGTGTCCAGTGCTCGCGTCCGGTGGGCGTCTTGGGGAACAGCTCCTTCCGGCGGGAGACGTCATGGGGGAACCCGCCGCAAGCCAGCACGACGCCGCGGGAGGCGTTGATCTGCAGTTCGCCTTCCGGGGAAGTCACGACGGCGCCCGTCACCTTGCCGGACCCGTCGGTGAGCAGGTACCTGGCCGGCGTGGAGACGCGGATCTCCACGCCGAGGTCATCGGCGGACTTCAGCAGCCGGCCGGTGAGCGCGGTCCCGTTGACCAACTGCATGTTGCGGCGGTGCGTGAGGAGGTCCAGGAGGTGCAAGCCCACCCGCCAGGCTGCGTGGAAAATGCCCCGGATGTTTCCTTGGGAGGCGGAAAGGAACTTTGTCAGGTCCGGACCTGCCATGATGCCCATGCCCAGAAACGAGGTCTCATAGAGCTGGTGGCGCATCTTGGCGCGCAGTTCGGGCTTGATCCGGCGGGCGTTCAGCGGCTTTGGTCCTACTGAGCGGTGCCCTGTGCCTGCACCAGGGGTGCTGCCGTAGATGTCCTTGATCTTGGCTCCCGGCACAAACTGCAGGCTGGTTTTGTCCTGGAAAAAGCCCACCATGTGAGGTACCGCCTCGAGGAACGCCTCCACCCTGTCTTCCTGATAGTTCCTGCCGAGCCGGTGGCGCAGGTAGGTGCGGAAGAGTTCGCGGTCCTCGTTGACCCCATCGGCTTTGGCCAGCGGGTTGCCGGGGGTCCAGGCCCAGCCGCCGGACCAGGACGTGGCACCGCCACAGACGTCGGCCTTTTCAACGACCACAACTTTCAGTCCGTGGTAGGCAGCGGAAACTGCCGAGGAGAGGCCGCCGGCGCCGGAGCCGATCACTAGGACATCGCAGTCCAGGCTCGGGAGGGCAGATGAAGAAATTACGGGTGCCGTCATTTTCAGTGCTTTCTCAGTGGAAGTAGGTGTCGGAGTCCAGGCGCGGCGGCGCACCGGTTTCGAGTGCGTCAATCGCGGCCATTTGCTGCTGGGTCAGGGCGAAACTGAAGACGTCCAGGTTCTCCCGTTGGCGTTGATTGTCCGCGGACTTCGGCACAGCCACACGGCCGTGCTGCACATGCCAGCGCAGGACGATCTGGGCCGGGGTCCTGCCGAGTTCCGTGGCAGGGCTGCGCACGGCGGCCTGCTCAAGAAAGCTCCCGTTACGGCCCAAAGGGCTGTAGGCGGCGGTCAGGATCCCATGTTCCCGGTGAAACTCAAGCTGACCTGGTTGGCCGTGCTCAGGATCAACCTGGACCTGGTTCAGCGGCACGGCCAGGCCTGCGTCCTGGACCAGCCGTAGGTGCGCGGGTTTGAAATTTGACACGCCCCAGGCCCGGATTGAGCCGTCCTTGACCAGGTCCTGCAGTCCTTCGCAGGCTTCAACGAACCTCCCCTGGGAGGGGTTGGGCCAGTGAACCAGGAACAGGTCCAAGTAGTCGGTTCCGAGCCGCTTCACCGCCTCGCCGAAGGCATCGCGCACTCCGTTGCGGCTGTGCCACTGGGTGTTGAACTTGGTAGTGAGGAAAAGGTCCCCTCGATCAATTCCGTTGCGGCGGATCCCCTCCCCCACGGCGGCCTCGTTGGCGTAGTTCTCGGCCGTGTCGATGTGCCGGTAGCCACTGCTGATGGCCTGGTGCACCGCCGCTGCGGCATCCTCACCCGTCAGGGGCCAGGTTCCCAGGCCGATGAGCGGGATGTGCACGCCGGGAGTGACTTCTGCTTTCGTGATCTCTTTTGTCATGCCGCTCATCTGGTTCCCGTCCCTTGGAGATTTGCTGTTGTCTGGTCAATTCCGGCCGTTGCCAACACGGCGTCCACCCCTGTTTTGAGCAGGCGCGCCCACCCAAGCTCGCCGAGTTCAGCCACCCGCCGGTCCGACGGCGTCTCCGCACTGACCGGAAGCCCGTCCGGCAAAGCGGCCACCGCCTCCGCAAGCCTGAACTCACCCTCGCCGGGCACCTCCCGCTCCGACCGGGATTCGACCACAAGTGCCTCGCGGCCGGCTGGCCGTTCCGCGGGCCCGTCGCACAGCTGGAGCAGCGGTACCAAATCTGCGTTGGCATGCAGTGCGGCCCACTGGCCGGCAGCGCCGTCACCGTTGAAGCGGTTGAAATGAAGGGTGTCCACCACGAGGCGGCAGCCGGCCTGCCGGGCAATGTCCGCAGCCTGGGCCATCGAAGCAACAGGCTGATAGGAAATCGCTTCAAGGGTGGGGGTGATCCCGAAACCGTGCCCGTCCTCGGTCATCCGGGCCAACGTGTGGACCAGCCGGGAGCTGTCCGGATCGGCTCCTGCGACTGTGAGGGAACTCGCCCCCAGTGCCTGGCCCGCTTCCATCATGCGCAGCCATGCTTCACGCTGGTCGCTGCCATCCAGCAGCAGGAATTCGATGTCCCGGACCGTGACGCCCGTGTCCCGTATCCGTGTGAGGGTCTCCCGTAAAAGTGAAGACCCCGGCTGGAGGTTGTACGGCCGTTCCACGGGCGTCACCGGGCGCACCCGGACGCCAATGAAATCAAAGCCTGCCTGGGCAGCGACCCCCACCAGTTCAGGCGGCGCGGTGTTCAGCAGCGAAAGCTGTGCCAGGCCGACGGACCTGTGCGCGTTTCCGGTCATGACTGTGCTCCGTTCAGGCTAAGTTCATTGTTGGCGGCAGCCCCGGCTCTCAGAAGAGAGGCGATCCGCTGTGCTGCGTCGTAGCCGCTCTTCACTGCGTTGGAGGCGATGGCGGGCGTCTGGTCCACCACTGTCCCGGCCAGTGTCACCGGCACTCCGGCCTCGCAGCTCAGTTCGGCGTCGCGAATGTCCGCTGGGACAGAGCCGTCCAGGGGAACCACGGAGCGCGAAACCAGGAGCGGTCCCGGCGCCTCCAGCCACTCGCCTCCAGAGGCAACGCCCGGACCGCTGATCCGGATCCGGCCGCCGTCGTATTCCTCGATGGTCGCACCGAGCCGGATCCGCACCCGCGGGTTGGCTTCGAGCCGGGGCACGGCCAGGATTTTGGCGCGGCGGCCGGACTCGGGGGCAAGGGCTGCCTGCGGTCCGATGAGCAGCACGGCAGTCCCCCGGCCAGCCAGCGTGTCCGCCACGCTCATGGCAACGGAGTCCGCACCCCAGATCGTCACGGCATCCGGAATGACGGGATGCGGCGCGTCAGGGTCGATGACCTCGGGGTGGGCGGTGAGCCATTCGCGCACATCCAGGACGCTGGCGCTCTCTTCGCCAATGAACCCGGCGGCGGGCGCGAGCCCGCCGGTTGCCAGCACGATGGCGTCTGCCGCGGTGTCGCGGACAAGGCCGTCGAGGTGGTCAGTGTCCACGCGCGAACCCAGCCGGACCTCGATGCCAAGCCGCGCGTTCTCCCCGGCAGACCATTCGGCGAACCGGTGGAAGTCCGGGGTGGACTTCATCCGTTCCGCGAGGGCGAACTGGCCGCCGGCGCGGGGGCCATCGTCGAGTACGGTCACTTTCGCCCCGGCTTCGGCAAGCTCGCGGGCGGCGGTGAGGCCCGCGGGACCCGCGCCCACCACCACAACGCGGGACCCTTCGCGGACGGCTGGTGTGGGGACCGGGACGCGGGAGCGTCCCACCGCGGGGTTGACTGTGCAGGTCACCTGACCCAGGCCCAGGTTGTCGATGCAGACGTTGCAGGCGATGCAGGGGCGGTAGCGCTCATCACGCAGGACGCCGCCCACAAACGTCGGGTCAGCATGGATGGCCCGGGCCAGGCTGACGAAGTCGCAGGTCCTCTCGGAGAGGACCTGCTCGATGATTTCCGGCGAGTTCAGCCGGCCGGCCAGGCCAAGCGGCAGGCCGAACTGCCGGTACGCCTTGGCGTAGTCGGCGAGGATGCCCGGCTTCCATTCGCCTGACTGCACGATCCATTCGCCGGCCTCGTAGCTGCCGGCGGAGATGTCCAGGAAATCCAGGTGCTCCAGGTGCGCGTTCGCAATGATGGCCACCTGCTGTTCGGCGGAGATGCCGTCTGCAGGACCTTCAACTACGGACACACGCATACCCACGAGGGTGTCCGGGACCGCTGCCCGCACGGTGTCGATGACCAGGTTCAGGAAGTGTTCGGGTGCGGCGAACTCGTCCGTGCGGTGGTTGGAGATCGGTGACATGAACTGGTGGATCAGGTAGCCGTGGGCGCCGTGAATGTTGATGACATCGAAACCGGCCTTCACCGCGCGGCGGGCAGCTTGGGCGTAGGCTTCCACCAGTTCGTGGCATTCCTCGACGGTGAGTTCACGGGGAACTTCGCCGCCCGCCACCTCGCACGCCACCGGTGATGGCGCCACGTTTTTGTACCCGGAGAGGGCGGACTGGGCGGTGCGGCCGCCGTGGTTAATTTCGACGGCGGCCAGCGCGCCTTCCGCGTGCAGGGCGTCGGTGAGCCTGCGCAGGCCGGGGATCATCTCATCTGTGTGCAGGCCCAGCTGGTGGGTGCGGCCCTTGCCGTCGGCGCGGACATAGGTGGCCTCTGTGGTCACCATGCCCAGTCCGGCCTTGGCACGGGTGACCAGGTAGTCGATGTACTGCTCCGTGATGTAACCGTCCGTGGTGCCGTAGTTGCGCTCCATCGGTGCGGAGGCGAGCCGGTTGCGAAGGGTTTTCGGGGTGCGGCCATTGCGGCCCAGTGTCAGGGGGCGGGCGGCGTAGCGTGTGTTCTTTTCCATTGCTGTTCCTTAACCCGCAATCGGTGCGAGGGGTCGTGTGCTTTCAGGCAGCGGGGCGAAGCGGATTGGATTGCCTGTCCGGGACGATTCGTAAATTGCCAGCAGTATCCGCAAGGCCTTCGTCGCGTCGTGGCCGGTGATCGCCGGTTCACCGCCTCCGCGAAGGCTCCGGACAAAATTGCGGACCTGCGCGGTGTGGTGCGGGATGAGCTGGCCATTAATCGTCGTGAGGCTGACGTTCGGGTCAACACCGTTCGGGTAAACAGGATCGGTGCTGATCGTTCCGGACACGGCCCACAGGTCCACGCGTCCGTCGCTGCCTTCCGGGAATTCGGTCAGGGAGGCGGAGGCGCCGGTCTCGCCCGTGACCCGGATCTGCACGCCCAGGCTCGGGGACACCGCCGTCGACGCTTCGAGCGTGGCCATGGCGCCGGAAGTGAAGGTGATGACGGCGGTCGCTGAGTCTTCCACTTCGATGTGTTCGCCGTGGAAGTAGGTGTTGATTTTGCCGTAGACCTCGGCCACGTCTCCCATAAACCACTGCAGCAGGTCGATGTAGTGGATGGCCTGGGTCATCAGCACCCCGCCGCCGTCGTTGGCCCACGTCCCGCGCCAAGCGTCGCGGGAATAGTACTCCGGATCGCGGTGAAGCATCACCGAGCATTGGCCCATGATGGGCCGGCCGAGTGTGCCGTCGTCGATCGCTGCGCGGATGCGCTGGGCTGCCGGCCAGAACCGGCGCTGGAAGAGCACACCCAGCTTCACACCGGCATCGTCGCAGGCCTTCACCATGCGTTCTGCGGACGCCAAGTCAGTGGCGATGGGCTTTTCACAGAGCACGTGGACTCCTGCCGCAGCGGCCTGCAGCACCACATCCTGGTGGGTGGGGTGTGGGGTGCAGACCGAGACGATGTCCAGGTCCAGGCCCAAGAGTTCCTCGACTGTGTTGACCGCTGCAGGGATCCCCCATGCTTCGGCGGTGTCTTGGGCGCGCTGGAGGTCGATGTCGCAGACACCCACGATGGCCACGTCGTCAAGGGCACGGAACGCCTCCAGATGGTTGCGGGAGATCGCCCCGCACCCTGCAATTCCGATGCGAAGGGGGCGGGCGGTGACAGGTGATGGGGTGATCATCAACAGGTGCCATCTTTCTGGTGCTGGTAGGAAAATGTGGTGCGGTCCGGCAGGAGGCTGGGGCCGGGCTAGTACGTGGCCCGGCCGCCGGACAGATCGAAAACGGAGCCGGTGGTGTAGGAGGCCGCCGGCGAAACGATGAATTCGATGAGGGAGGCCGCTTCGGCGGGGGTCCCGAACCTGCCCATGGGGATTTTGGCGGCCTGGGCCGCCTGCTGTTCCGCCGGCACTTCCGCGAAAAGCGGGGTCACTACATTGCCCGGGGCGAGGGCATTGACGGTGACGCCGGAAAGCGCGAACTCCTTGGCGAGTGACTTGACCAGGCCTAGAATCCCGGCCTTGCTGGCAGAATAGGCGGGCATATTGACCACGCCTTCCTTGCCCGCCGTCGAGGAGATATGGAGCAGCCGCCCATAGCCTGCCTCAGCCATTCGCGGCAGGACGGCCTGCGAGAGAATGAATGCCCCTGTCAGGTTGATCTTCATGATGCGTTCGAAGTCTTCGACCGATGTGGCGGCTGCCGGGGCCACGGGCCCCAGGATGCCCGCGCAGTTCACGACCGCGTGGAGCCCTCCCATCTCCAAGGCCGCCGCCGAGACGGCCGCAACAACGGATGCCGGGTCGGTGACGTCCATGGCGAGTGCTGAGGTGCCTGGTTCATCGGGCCACGCGGCCGAGGGCAGGTCCGCTCCGACCACCGTGGCGCCGGACGCCCTAAGGCGTGCCGCCGTCGCCCGCCCGATGCCGCTGGCCGCCCCGACCACGAGGCAACGGGACTCGGCGATAGTGCTGGGTGTTTGAGGATCCATGGCTAGCTGACCGCCTGTCGAAACGTGGCCAGCATGCTGTCGGCGTCGGCGCTGATGCCGGTGAAGAGCTCGAAGGCGGCGGCGGCCTGACCCACGACCATGCGTCCGCCGTCGAGTACGGCGCAGCCCTTGCCCCGCGCTGCCTTGATCAGTTCGGTTTCGAGCGGCCGGTAGATCACGTCCGCTACCCAAAGCCCGGAGTGGATCAGCTCGGGATCCACGGGCACACCGGGGTGGCCCGTCATGCCGATGGGTGTTGAGTTCACAAGCCCATCTGCCTCCCGGATGCTTCCGGCGACAGCATCCGTCCGGGTCACTGACAGGTGGCTTTTCGGAAAGTGCGGGGCAAGCCGGGCGGCGAGGGCCTCGGCCCGGGCAGGTTCGATGTCGGCGATGACCAGGCGCCGGGTTCCGGCGCTGAGGAGCCCGAAGGCCACTGCCGCGCCGGCTCCTCCCGCTCCGAGCTGCACCACCGAGTCGGTCACGGCCGACGGGAGGCCGGCCCGGAGGCCGCCGATGAATCCGGTGTGGTCCGTGTTGTGGCCCACGGCCTTGCCGTCGTGAAAGGTGATGGTGTTGACGGCACCCAGAATCCGGGCATCGGGCGAAAGCTCATCCAGGCCGTCCTGCACGAGTTGCTTGCTCGGGTGGGTGACGTTCAGTCCGTCGAATCCGAGATCAGCTGCATGCCGCACCAGGGCCGCGGACCGTTCTGCAGGGTGTCCGATGGAGTCCAGATCGATGACGCGGTAGGTGTAGGCAAGGCCCAGCCTGTCGGCTTCGGCCTCGTGGAGGCCCGGGGTGAGCGATCCGCCGATACCGGAGCCGAGCAAGCCCACCACGAACCGATGGCACATATCGGCTTCCCGCGGCCGGACGGCCCAGGTGCCCGCCAGGGTCTGCTGGCTCATGCCCGTGCCGTATCGGCAACCGCGCCGGAAGCGTCGTCGGCCGCACGGGACTGCCGCGTTGCCGGCTCCGGGGTGACGGACGACGCTGTGTAGAGCCTCGGGTCGGATTTCTTCAGTCCGAGCAGGGCCGTCGGAGTCTTGAACGTCTCGGGTGCCAGCAGCGCTGCGATGGCGGAGATGGCGCAGGCCACGGCGGCGAACGTTGCGACAGGAACCCAGTTGGCTTTGTTGCCACCGATCAGCAGCTCGGAAATGACCGGCGCGAATCCTGCCAGGAGGAGTCCGAACATGAGGCTGATGGCCATACCGGAGTAGCGGACCTTGACTGGGAACTGCTCCGGGAAGTACGCGGGGTAGATGGAGTTTGTGGCGGTGTAGGCGAAACCGATCAGGAGGATGCCGGTGACAAAGATCAGAGGAACATTCGCCGCCGACAGGGCCGAGAAGAACACGAAGATCATCGCCATCTGCAGCACCAGACCGGTGACGAAGACGGGTTTGCGGCCGATCCGGTCCGAGAGGATGCCGGCCAATGGGCCCATGGCGACGGCGGCGAGGTTGGCGACTGCGATGACTGTCAGCATCAGGCCCTTTTCAACGCCGACGACGGACGTGGCGTAGGACAACGCAAAGACGTTGATGATGGTGTTGATGATGGTAAACAGCGACATGGCGGTGACACGGAGAACGGTGGCCCAGTGGTGCCGGAACAGGGTGACGAGTGGAACCTTGACCACGTCGTCGTGCGCTTTGACTTCCGCGAATACCGGGGGCTCTTCCAGGAGGCGCCGAAGCACAAAGGCGATGACGGTCACTACGGCGCTGGCGAGGAACGGGATGCGCCAGCCCCAGGCAAGCAGCTGTTCCTCGGGCATGGATGCCACGGGAATGAACACTAGCGTGGAGAGCACGATGCCGAACATGATGCCGCTCATCGTCCAGCTGGTGTAGAAGGCTCGCTTCTTGTCAGGTGCGTGCTCGAGCGTCAGGGAGCTTGACCCCGGCGATTCGCCGCCGGCGGAGAGGCCCTGCAGAAGCCGGAGAGCCACGATGAGGACCGGCGCTGCCATTCCAATGTCGTTGTACGTGGGCAGGCAGCCGATGAGGAATGTTGATGCGCCCATCAGCAGCAGGGTGAGCAGCAGGACCTTCTTGCGGCCGAATTTGTCGCCGAGGTGTCCGCAGATCACTGCCCCCAGCGGACGGGCGACGTAAGCAACGCCGACGGTTGCGAAGGACAGCAGCATCGCGGAAGGGCCAGGGGCGAAGAACAGTTTGCCGAAAATCAGGGCGGCCGCCGAGCCGAAGATAAAGAAGTCGTAGTACTCAAGGGCGCTGCCCACGAACCCCGAAACCGCTGCGATCTTCGCATTGTTCTTGGGGCGTGCTGGCGCCAATGTCGACACTGACATGGTGTTCCCTTCAGGTAACGGGACCGTCCCCGGGGCTCTTGGTATAGGCCCGCTGCGAAAACGGTGTGCCGCGCTATGCGGCTTCTCCATCCAGTGTGGCTGCGATCACTTAGTTAGTCCACGACTAAAATGATCTATCACTATGTTGCAATTCGACTTGATGAGGTGGGGTCAGTAGGGGATCTCAGGAAAGATCTCTTCGACGACGGCGAGCACAGCCGCCAGCACGGCGGAGTCATTTTCCTCGGACCACGCGATGGCGTGATTCATGAAGTGCTGCGGGTGGTCCAGGGCCACGTACGTTGCGCCGGAGGGTATGATCCCGGCTATCCCGCTGCTCATGAGGGTGACTCCCACACCGGCGGCCACGAAGGTCAGCACCATGTAGGGGTCCGATAACTCCTGGACAATGTGAGGGCGGAAACCGGCTGCCATGCAGGATGCGAGCATCACTTCGGTCATGGAGGACGAGCCGTCCAGTGGCGGCGAGATGAAGTCATCAGCCGCCAGAGCCTGCAACGGTATGGATTTTTCCTGTGCCAGCGGATGATCCAGCGGCAGTACCGCACCGACTTCCTCGCTTGCGACCAAGCGCGTCATCACCGAGGGGACCGGGGTTTCGGGACGGCCCACGAAGGCCAAGTCCAGCGTGCCCTTCGCGACGCTGGCCAATCCGTCAGCCGTGCGCACACCGCTGGTGAGGTCCATTTTGATGTCCGGGTAACGCCGGCGCACAGCGCGCGTGAGCGGTGGGAGGGTCAGGTGGTTCACAGCTCCGGAGAATCCGATCCTGATGTTGCCCCGGACGCCCTCAATCTCCGCCTGGGCCGCCTCGCGGGCCAGCCGCATCTCGCGAAGCACACGGTACGCGCGCGGCAGGAGGGCATACCCCGCCGGCGTGAGGGCCACGCTTCGCGTGTTGCGCTCAAAGAGCCGCTTCCCCAGATCCGCCTCAAGCTTCCGGATCGTCTGGCTCAGTGGGGACTGTGAAGTGTGCAGGCGCTGCGCAGCACGGCCGAAGTGCAGTTCTTCGGCCACGGCAACGAACGCTTCCAGCCAGCGGATCTCTGTCATGTCTTCAGAATGTACCCTTTACCCGAACATCGAACCGACAAGGGGGCTTGGGCTTCCAGGTGGCCGGAGGAATCTACTCACGAGTTGGCAGAAACGCCGGCACCCTCCCGGCGCCCGCGGGCCCCGGCACAACCACCCGCACCGCGCCCGCGGCGGGCTAGGAACCCGACACTGGTTCAGAAGCCGGAGCAGCGGGTACGGCATTGCGCGCGGATCGACCACTCAGGCCAGGTATCTGCCATACAAATAGGTGGCATCAGGAAACGCCTCTTCACCGAATACCTCTTTTGCCTCAGTCTGGTTACTAGACCTGCAGCGACCCCACTCAAGGCAATCAGTACTTAGAAGGAATTCAACGTGGAAACTCCCCTCTCCCATCTTGCCCACCTCGAGATCACCACCCCCGACGTCGAAGCCTCGGCACGGTTCTACGAGGAAAAGTTCGGCATGCGCATCATCGACCGGGTGGACGGCAACGTCTACCTGCGCTGCTGGGGTGACTACTACCGCTACAGCCTGGTCCTCACCGAAGGTCCGGAAGCTTCCCTGGGCCGGATGGCCTGGCGCGCCAACTCCCAGGCCGCCCTGGAAGCCGCAGCCCAGCGCGTCGAAGCAACCGGTGTCCAGGGCAGCTGGACCGCCGGCGGCCACGGATTCGGCAAGGCCTACGAATTCACCGGCCCCTATGGCCACCCCGTGCGCCTCTTCTTCGACGTTGAGAAGTTCGTGGCTGAGCCCGGTTTTGAATCCACCTACCCGGACCGGCCGGAGCGCCGCAGCAGCCACGCCGCAGCGCCCCGCTTCCTGGACCACGTCACCGTGGCCTCCTCCGATGTCCGAGGTTTCGCCAAGTGGTACAACGAAGCGTTGGGATTCCGGGTCATGGCATTCGTGGACTTGGACGAAGCCCCTATCACCGTCTTCTCCGTGCTGACCACCAACGAAAAGTCCCACGACCTGGGCGTGGTCCTGGACACCTCCAGCCGCGCGGGACGCGTCAACCACATCGCCTTCTGGGTGGACGCCACCGAGGATCTGCTCCGCACCGCGGACGTCATGATGGAAAACGGCACTCCGATGGAATACGGCCCCTCCATCCACGGCGTGGGCGAGCAAAACTTCCTCTACTTCCGCGACCCGTCAGGCCTGCGCGTCGAGCTCAACTCCGGCGGATACCGCAACTATGTCCCGGACTGGGAAGCCAACACCTGGAAGCCCTCCGAAGGCTCCAACAACTTCTACAAGAACGGCGCCATGCCGCACTCCATGACCGAATCCTTCCCTCCCGCGGAAGGCTTTACCGCCACCGAAGAAGGCGCCTCCCCCGAAATGAAGGAAGCCCTCCTGAACCCCTACGCCAAGCAGGGACGGGGCTAGGACACCATGGCCGAAACACAATATGCACTCATCCGGTTCCAGGAGATCGGTGACAGCAAGGCCCGCACGGGCCTGCTGGTCGGCGACCGCGTCCTGCCGCTGGATGGGGAGATCAACGCCCTGATCGAGCACTGGGACACCACCGAGAGCCAGCTGGACGCCATCGCCGCATCGGCCGGCGAGGACACCGGCCTGGCGATGGCCGACATCGAGGTCCTCGCCCCGGTAGAGCCTGTCCAGGTCCTTCAGACCGGCGCCAACTACCGCAAGCACGTCATCGACCTCGCTGCAGCCCACCGCGAACCCGGCCAGGACGAGGACGAAGTCCGGG
Organism: Arthrobacter sp. P1_B3; assembly: GCF_056406615.1. Lineage (NCBI taxonomy): Bacteria > Bacillati > Actinomycetota > Actinomycetes > Micrococcales > Micrococcaceae > Arthrobacter > Arthrobacter sp. P1_B3. The sequence goes on from NZ_JBFTZV010000014.1 coordinate 35,289, forward strand.
ACCGGACCGCCGCGATGATGGACAAGCGCGCAGGCCAGGGCACGCCGTACTTCTTCATCGGGCTCCCGACGGCGATCGCCTCAGCAACGGACGACCTCACCCTGCCTGCCTACTCCAAGTCCCATGATTGGGAGCTGGAACTGGCGGCTGTGATCGGCAGGACGGCGTTCCGGGTCACCCCCGAGGAAGCCCTGGACTACGTCTTCGGCTACACCATGGTCAACGACATCACAACCCGTGAGTACGTGTTCCGCAAGGACATGCCGGCGATCGGCTCGGACTGGTACCGCGCCAAGAACGCCCCCGGCTTCCTGCCCACCGGACCGCTGCTGGTACCCGCCAAGTTCTTCGGCGACCCGCAGGACGTCCAGGTCACGCTGAAGCTCAACGGCAAGGCAATGCAGGACGAGTCCACGCAGGACATGATTTTCGGTGTCGCCAAGCTGATCAGCGAGGCCTCCCAGATCATGCCGCTGCGCCCGGGAGACCTGGTGCTCACCGGAAGCCCCGCCGGCAACGGACAGCACTGGGGACGGCTGCTCCAGGACGGCGACGTCATGGAGGGCACTATTACGGGCCTGGGCACCCAGCTCATCCACTGCAAGGACGAAGTTGTAACTGAAGGCAGCCAGCAGTGACCAGCCAGGACACAGCACCAATCACCACCGGCACCGGGGAATCAGCCACCGATTCCCCGGTCATCCGGCGTGACGATCCGCTCGGCAGCATCCGCGCTATGGCCGAGGCCCACAACAACTGGGGCCGTTGGGGTGACGATGACGTTCTGGGAACCTTGAACTTCATCGATGCGGCCAAGCGCATCGAAGCAGCAGCCCTTGTGAAGACGGGCGAGGCCTTCTCGCTGTCCCAGCCGTTCGATACCAACGGACCGCAGAAGGGCTGGCGGCGCCGCACCAACCCTGTCCACACCATGACCGACACCGGCGTGGACGCAGAACGGGGCAACCAGGGCTTCCCGCACGGCTTCGGCGGTGCGGACGACGTCATTGCCATGCCGCTGCAGTGCTCCACCCAGTGGGACGGCCTCGGCCACATCTTCGACCAGGGCAAGGCCTGGAACGGCCGGGCGGCAGGGGACGTGGTCACCTCTGAAGGTGATCTGGTGACCGGCATCGAAACCGCTGCGGCCAAGATCGTCACCCGCGGCGTCCTGCTGGACGTCGGCCGCGCGCTCGGACCCGAACTGGGAAGGAACGACGGCGAGCTGCCGGACGGTTTCGCCATCACCCCCGAACACCTCCAGCGGACCATCGACCTGCAGGGGCCCAGCTCGACGGTGGGCCGGGGCGACATCGTGGTGATCCGCACCGGCCAGTACACCCGGGTCCGCCGCGACGGCTGGGGCGACTACGCCGGCGGCTCAGCCCCGGGGCTGTCCTTCAGCACCGCACCATGGCTTCACCGCAGTGAAATCGCGGGGATCGCCACGGACACCTGGGGTTTCGAGGTCCGGCCAAACGAGTTCGAAGGCGCCTTCCAGCCCCTCCACCAGATCGCCATCCCCAACCTCGGGCTGTTCCTGGGCGAAATGTGGGACCCGGACGGCCTCGCGGAGGCTTGCGCGGCAGACGGCAGGTACGACTTCCTGCTCACCGCGGCGCCCCTGCCCATTACCGGCGCCGTCGGATCGCCCGTCAACCCGATCGCCCTCCGGTAATCACCGTCCGGTAGCTTTCAGTACCACAGCACCACAACCATCATCAGTTACGCCGTCAATACAAAGGAGTCAGCGATGGCAGCAGTACAGAACGTCGGAATCGTCGGGGCGGGAGCCGCGGGACTGACCGCCGCCATCCTGCTGGCCGACGCCGGAATCCAGGTTGAAATCCTCGAGAAGGCCGATGCCCCGCAAACCCTTGGCTCTGGAATCACATTGCAGGGGAACGCCCTACGGGTCCTCCGCCAGCTTGGCGTCTGGGAGCAAATCGAGGCGAAGGGCTATGCGTTCAGCACCCTCGGCCTGCGCGCCCCGGACCCCGCCGGCACCGTCATCGCCGTGTTGGATGACATGCGGACCGGCGGCGATGACCTCCCGGCCACCCTGGGCATGTACCGCCCCGACCTCACCGCCATCCTCCGCGAGCGTGCCGAGCAGGCAGGCGCACGGATCAGCTACGGCAAGACGGTCACCGAAATAACGGACGACGGCGGTTCCGTCACCGTGAGCACCGCCGACGGCGGCACCGCCCGCTACGACCTCCTGATCGGCGCCGACGGCCTGCACTCAGCTGTCCGCAAGGCCATCGGCATCGATAGTGAACCCCGGTCCACGGGCATGGGCATCTGGCGCGCGTTCGTGGAACGGCCGCAGGACGTGGTCCGCACCGACCTGACGTACGGCGGGCCTTGCTTTATTGCCGGCTACTGCCCCACCGGCCCCGACACCATCTATGCCTACCTCGTGGAAAGAGCGCAGGAGCGCAAGCACGAGGACGGCCCCCGCATTATGGCCGAACTCGCCGCCGCCTACGGCGGCCCATGGAACGAGATCCGCGCCAACCTGGACCAGAGCGCCCGCATCAACTACACCTGGTTCACGACCCACCTGGTGGACGGGCCGTGGAACCGCGGCCGCACCGTCATCATCGGCGACGCCGCCCACAGCTGCCCGCCAACCATTGCGCAAGGTGCTGCCATGGCAATGGAAGACGCAGCCGTGCTGGCCGATCTCCTGATCGGCGCCCACGACATTACCGAGACACTCTGGAAAGAGTTCACCGACCGCCGCCTGGACCGGGCAAAAGCAGTGGTGGACGCCTCCGTCCAGCTGGGCCAGTGGATGCTCGACGGCGTCCGGGACGCCAACGTCCCGGGCCTCATGCATTCAGTCTCCAGCTTGGTTAGGGAGCCCGCATGAGCACCGGCCCCGCTGAAAAACCCACCGTGGACGTCCACGCCCACATCCTGCTTCCGGCCCTGCAGCAATTGGTGGCCGAAGCTGATCCCGAGGGCTTCGGCGCTCAACAGACCCTGGAAGTCCGGCGCAACGGACCAGAGTCGATGGCCGCTTCGGGAAAGATGATCAAGGAGCGCTGGCCGCAGCTGACGGACCTGGACCGCCGTCTTGCGGACATGGACGCCCAAGGTGTGGACGTGCAGCTGGTCTCGCCGTCGCCGTCACACTACTACTATTTCGCCGCGGAAGAGCTGGCCCTGCAGGTTGCCAAGGCCGCCAACCAGGCGGTGCGGGAGTTCGTGGACCGCGCCCCGGAACGGCTCAACGGCCTGGGCCTGGTCCCGCTGCAGCACCCCGCCCTGATGGTGGAAGCCCTGGAACACGCCGTCCTGGAGTGCGGGTTGTTAGGCGTGGAAATCGGCTCGTTCGCCGCCACCCCCGCAGACCCGGAGCGCAGCACCGTTGAGCTTTCCGACGCCAGGCTGGAACCGTTCTGGCGCCGGGCCGAGGAGCTGGGTGCCCTGGTCTTCCTGCACCCGTTCGGCTGCTCGCTGGACGAGCGGCTGGACCGCTTCTACCTCGCCAACACCGTCTCCCAGCCCGCGGAAAACGCGGTGGCTCTCTCCCACCTGATCTTCAGCGGGATCCTGGACCGTCACCCCGACCTGAAAGTCCTCGCCGCCCACGGCGGCGGCTACCTGCCCACCAGCCTTGGCCGCTCCGACCATGCCTGGCGCGTCCGGCCGGAGGCACACGGCTGCGCCCAGCCGCCGTCGTCGTATCTGAAGAAGCTGTACTTCGATTCGCTGGTCCACAACCCGGCTGAACTGCGGGCGCTCGTGGCCGCCGCTGGCCCGGGGCAGGTGCTGCTCGGCTCGGACTACCCGTTCGACATGGGCTCCGACCGCCCCGCGGCCGAGGTAATCGAGTCACAGCTTTCCGCCGAGGACGAGGCCAGGGTGCTGGCCGGCAACGCGGCTGCCCTGGGCATTACGCCCGCTTCAGTCCTCGCCGACCGCCGCACAGCCTAAGGAAGAATTTCATGGCCAAGATCGCACGCTGGAACCACGACGGCCGGACGCAGTCCGGCTTCGTTGACAGCGGTAACTGCTACGCCCTCCCCGCAGGCCAGACGGTCCAGATGCTCTTGGACGCCGGGCTCGAAGAAACGCTGGATGTTGCCCGCCGGACCATCGGTTCTGGCCCGGCCGTTCCGCTGGCCGCCGTGCAGCTGCTCGCCCCACTGGCGCCAACCACCATCCGGGACTTTGTCGCGTTCGAGGAACACGTCGAAGGCGTGCGGAAGAGCATCGATGGCGTGGCCGGCGTGGTGCCCGAATGGTACGAGGCGCCCACCTTTTACTTCACCAACCCGCATACGGTGACCGGTACCGGCGAGGTGATTGGTATTCCGGCAGGCTGCGAGGACCTGGACTTTGAAACTGAAGTCGCCGCCGTCGTCGGACGCGTCCCCGGAAGCGACGGCCGGAACCTGACCGCAGCTGAGGCGCACAGGCACATTTTGGGCTACACGGTGCTCAACGACTGGTCGGCGCGGGACTTGCAGCGCCGGGAGATGAAAGTCAGCCTGGGGCCGTGCAAGGGCAAGGACTTCGCCAACACGCTGGGACCCTGGATTGTCACCGCGGATGAGTTCGAGGACCTGCACGACGCCGAAGGGTTCCTGCCGATCTCCATGGCCGTGGAAGTCAACGGGGAAGCCATCGGGCAGGACCTGCTGTCCAACATGGGCTGGCCGTTCGCCGAGCTCGTCGCCTACGCCTCGCAGGACTCCGTGGTGCGGCCCGGCGACGTGCTGGGCTCCGGCACCTGCGGCAGCGGCTGCCTCGCGGAGCTCTGGGGACGGAACGGCGCGAAGACTCCCCCGCCGCTGAAGACGGGAGACGTGGTCCGCATGACGGTGGAAGGCATCGGGACTATCGTGAACACGGTTGGTGAACGCCGTAACTCCGCGACCCGCGTGCGTGCCCGGCAGCGTCCGCGCAACCGGGTGGCCTTTACGGTTCCTTCCGGGACGTAGGGTGGTCTCCCTTCAGCTCGATGGCCGGACTGTGGTGGTCACCGGCGCGGGCCAGGGCCAGGGCGCTGCCGAGGCGCGCATGCTGGTGGAGGCCGGGGCCCGTGTCATCGCCACAGACCTCGCGCTGACCATGCCAGCCGAGCTGGCCGTGTCATCGTCTTCGGCCGGTGCGCTGGTGTACCGGCAGCTGGACGTCAGCGATGCCTCCGGCTGGTCCGAACTCGCTTCCTGGATCGAGTCCCATGGGTGGCAGGTGGACGGGCTGGTCAACAATGCAGGCATCACCCAGCGGAGCCGGTTGCTGGATGCCTCGGTGGCTGACCTGCAGCGCGTCTATGAAGTCAATGTCGCCGGAAGCCTGCTGGGGATCCAGGCGCTCGCACCGCTGATGGGCAGTGCCGCATCCATCGTCAATGTCGGTTCCGTCGCAGGCCTGACCGCGCACTATCCGGTGGCCTACACCGCCAGCAAGTGGGCGTTGCGGGGACTCTCGCAGGTGGCCGCCATGGAACTCGGCCCGCGGGGGATCCGCATTAACACTGTCCATCCGGGCTTCATCGAAACGCCCATGACGGCGAGCGCTAAGCCGGAATTCAGGCAGGCCACCCTGGCAGAGACTCCGCTGGGGCGCACTGGAAGCGTGGAGGAAGTGGCCGGCGTCGTGCTGTTCCTCCTCAGCCCGCTCTCGTCCTTCGTGACCGGTGCCGAGATACCGGTGGACGGCGGCCAGTCAGGCCACGGCGGAGCAAAGTCTGTCTCCGACGCCATGCGCTGACGCGGTGCACGATTTCAACTAGCCCGGCAGCACGGCCGACCAGCCGCCGTCGACCATCAGGTTGGCGCCCGTCACGTAGGACGCTTCGTCGGAGGCTAGGAACAGCGCGCATTTGGCCACTTCTTCCGGCGTGCCGATCCGGCCCAACGGGATGCTGCCGGCGATGGACCGCATGGGGTGGTCGGCGGCCAGGAGGTTGCCCTCGGTGGCTGCGGTGCGGATCATTCCGGGGCTGACAGTATTGACGCGCAGTCCATACGGAGCCCCTTCGGCCGCGAGCTGCCTGGTCATGGCCACCACGGCCCCTTTCGTGGCGGTGTGGGCCAGCCGGCCGTTAGTCATTGAACCGGTAACTCCTGCCGTGGATCCCACCAGCACGATGGCGGCGTTCTGCACCCGGATCAGTTGTGGCCAGAAGTATTTGACCGGCAGGAACACCACATCCATCTCGTGTTCGACATTCCACTTCCAGTCGGCAAACGTGAGCTGCTCCACCGGGGCGAAGCGGGTGACCGCCGCGTTGGCATACAGGATGTGGACCTGGCCGTGGTTTGCGGCTACGTCCTTCGCCCATGCCGCCACAGCGGCCTCGTCCGTGAGGTCAACCCGGCTGCTGCTCATCCGGCCCCCGGCTGCGGTGACCTGGCGGACGGTGGCCGCGGCGCCGTCGTCGTCCATGTCACAGCCCACCACCACGGCGCCCGCCTCGGCGAAGGCGAGCGCCGCCGCCCTGCCCTGGCCGCTGGCCGTTCCGGTGATGACGGCGGTCTTGCCGGCCAGGCGCTGGCTGGAGACAGGCATGGGGATTCCTTTCGAAAGTGCGTTTCTTCGACTCTCGCAGGGATGGTCCGGATGGGGAACGGCGCTTTAGCTCTAGGTGGTATCTGCCGCGTGGATAGTTACCGGGTGGGCGGTGATGGGGAAAAGTTCGTGCAGCCGCGAACAGGCCCGCTGGACCACGGAACGCAGCCAGACGCTGGCAGGGTCCTCCGCCTGGGACGGGTGCCAGTACATCGCTTCCACGAGGGACGCTTCAGCGCCTTCGGAGAACCCCAGCACAACAATATCCGCGCCGCGTTGGGCCCGTGCTGCCAGCATCCCGGGGACGAGCGCCACGAGGTCTGTCCCTTCCACCAGGAGTGGCAGAGACAGGAACCCGGCCACCACAGCCGCCACTCGGCGCTGAATACCTCGCGATTCGAACAGCTTGTCCGCCGGGGTGCTGATTCCCTCACCGAAATAGCCGACGGCGTGGGGAACAGTGGCCAGGTCCTCCACAGTGAGCCGGGGCTGCTGGAGCAGGGGATTTCCGGTGTCAGCCACAGCAACAAAGCTGTCCCGGAACAGCTGCTTGCTGGCTCCCTGCATCTGGTACCCCGTGGGCCCGACGAGCAGGTCGATTTTTGAGTAGTCAGCCATCTGGCCCTGGATCCCGGACTTGGCTGTGGGAACGAAATCCACCGACACTCCGGGGGCCTCCTCGCGCAGGATCCCCCGCAGCGGCCCCACGATCAGGGCCGCCGCGTAGTCCGAGGCGGCGATAATGAACTCCCGCTCGCTCGTGCCGGCGTCGAAGCCGGACCGCACGCGCGTGGCCCGCTGGATGTGAAGCATTGCTTCATCAACCAGCGGGACCAGGGACTGTGCGAAGGGCGTGAGGTCATAGGTGCGGCCGTTCCGCACCAGGAGTTCGTCGTCGAAATGGCGCCGGAGCCTGGCCATTGCGGCGCTGGTGGCCGGSTGGCTGAGCTGGAGCCTCTCGGCTGCCCGGGAGATGTTCCGCAGTTCCAACAGGACCTGCAGCTGGGGCAGCAGGTTGAGGTCCAGGTTCTTCATACCCACAGGTTATCCGTGCCTCAACGTCAGCCCAGCCACAGCCGGCGGGCGTCTGAGCCCAACGAGCAGCTGACCTAGGCAATCTGCGAACTAAGCTCCTCGGCAACCTTCCGGGCGCCGCGAACGGCGATGGCCACGCTCATCAGCGTGGGATTCATGGCCGTTGCCGTCGGAATGAGCGCATTTCCGCCCACCACCAGGTTGTTGTAGCCCCACACGCGCGACCACGGATCCGCCACAGAGGCGCCGTCGTCGGTTTCACCCATGCGCATGGTGCCCTGGTAGTGCAGGCTCGAGCCGTTCGGCATGAGCCGGGGCTCGGCAACGAAGGCGCCAAGGGCCTTGCCGGCACGCCGCAGCCGCTCGGTTGCCTCGGCGATTTCCGCGTCTTCCCGTTCTGTGAGCGCGTACTCGATGGTCATGTTGGGGAATCCCCGGTAGTCCGGCTCATTGTCGTCGAACGTGACGGCATCCTCGTAGCGCGGGTGCTTGCGCATGCCGTAGCCCATGTTGACGTAGCCCCAGCGGTTCTCGGAGTACGGGGTTCCCGGCTCCATCGGGAACGGCGTGGTCTCGGTGTACATCACCTGGACGGAGAAAGGGTGTTCCGGCTCTGAGAACGGGATGCGGTTGACCGCAGCGACGGGGTCTGCCGGGTTCAGTGCGCGCCGGGCCAGCTCGGCCTGAAGGTCCTCTTCGGTGGCGTACCGCCCCATCCTTTCGACGTCCAGCGCCACCGTGGAGATGACCACGGGATGCTCGGTCAGGTAGTGGCCAAGGGCCTGCGGCCGCACACCGGATGCCCAGAGGAGCTGCGGGGAGCGGAAGGCATCGGCGGCCACCACCACGATGTCAGCTGCCATAAATGACGTATCCCCCGTGCGCAGGTCCTGGACTGTGACCCCGGTGACCCGCTGTCCGTCCAGTTCCACCCGGCGGACCAGGGTGAGATCACGGAGTTCGAACTGCTTCGAGAGCGGGCTGTCCTTGTCGATCAGCGGGCCGAGGACGACGTCGGCCCCCGCCCAGCGCACGGTGCCGTCCGCTTGCGGGTCCCCGGCAACCGGAAGGGTGCCCACGCCGTACCCATCCGGCAGCTCCGCGCCGAATTCTTCATCGAGGAGGGTCCGAATGGCCTCACCAACGGCGGAGTCGGCAAACGCTGCGCTGTGGACGTGCAGCAGCTGCTTCGCGTCCTCAATCAGCCCGTCCCATTCGTCGTCCGCTATGAAGGGGATTTTTTCACTGAAGGCGGGCGACGGCGTGGCGCAGGTCCAGTGCGCACCCTGGCCGCCGACGTTGGTGGCCGCAGCCGCCGCGGGAAAACTCGAGGCGTGGGCGGAGCCCGTGCCGCCGAAGTCGAGAAGGTGGGTGCCCTGGCGGGCGGTGAACATTCCCTCGGTGACTGTGGCTGCCGGGATGCCGAGCGACTCACGGTAGGCGCCGGCCTGCGGCCCCTGCGACATTTCGCGCGCACGGGCCTTTTCGCCAGGGTCGGCAATGTTGCGGACGCTTTCGCCGGGAACCTCCGTCACCTGCGGTCCGGCTTCGAACATCACCACCCGCGCGTTCGGGACCTGCTCGAGGAGCACCCGCGCATAGGTGGAGCCGATGGGCCCGCTGCCGACGATGGCGATGGTTGGGTTGGACATGATGTCTCCTTTGAAATCAGGCCGAAAGGGATTCGGAAGTTGTTTGGGGGGCGGGAACGGTTTCGTCGGAGAGGCGCCCATGCGGGAGCAGGACCGCCGCGACAATGCCCACGGCGTACGTGGCCGCCAAGGCAATAAAGATGGGTGTGAAGACTGAGCCGTAGATCTGAGCCACGCTGGCCTGGACTGCCGGCGGGGCCCCTTGGACCAGTTGCGGGGTCAGGGTGGAAGCGTCCAGGCCCGCCGGCAAAAGGGCCGCCACGCCGAAGCCGATCACCCCGCCGATAATCGCCGTCGCCACTGTTGATCCCACCTGCCGCACCAGGTTGATCGTCGCGGTGATGGTGCCGGTCTGGCTGGCCGGAGCAGCTCCCTGGACCACAGTGACGATCAGGCTCATGAACGCGCCGGTGCCCATCCCAACAACGGCCATAACGATCATGGGAACCCACAGCGGAAGCCCGGCGGGCAGCACCGCCATCACAAATAGTCCGGCGGCCCCCAACGATGTTCCCAGGATGGGGAAGATCCGGTACCGCCCCGTCCTGCTGGCCAGCCATCCGGTCAGCAGGTTGCTGGTCAGCATGCCGAACACGGTTGCGATCGGCACGAGCCCGGACACGGTGGCGGTGGTCTGGTACGCCATTTGGACGTACGTGGGCAAATAGGCGGTGATGGAGAAGAGGCCCACGCCGATAATCGCCGAGAGTGCGGTGCCTGCAGCGATGGTCCGGTTGGCGAAGAAATGCAGGGGGACGATGGGTTCGGGTGCCCGGCGCTCAACAAAGTAGAAGGCAACAAAGCCCAGCATGCTGACCGCGAGCGCGGCAGCGGTGGCGGGGCCCGCGCTGCGTTCTGCGGCCCAGGTGGCGGCGAGGACAAGGGCCACCAGTGCAGCGGTAAATACAGCCGCCCCGGCAACATCGAAGTGGCGGGGCATGGGGCCAGGCTCCAGATGGGGAACGGCAACCAGGGCAAGGGCCAGGGCTGCAGCGCCCACCGGGATGTTGATCCAGAAGACCCACTGCCAGCCCCAGTAATCGGTGATGGCGCCGCCGAGAACGGGGCCAACCAGGACCGCGATGGGGAAAGCTGCGCCAATGATGGCCATGTAGCGCGGACGTTCCCGCTGCGAGGTGACCCTGGCGATGATGGTCTGCGACATCAGCTGCAGGCCCGCGGAGCTCATCCCCTGCAGGACGCGTGCGGCGATAAGCCATGCCATGTCCTGCGAGAAGCCGCAGGCCAGGGAGGCCGCCAGGAACATCACCAGCGAACCGAGGAAGATCCGGCGGGCTCCCAGGACATCACCTAGTTTGCCGAGCACCGGCAGCAGCACTGTGCTCGCGAGGGTGTATCCCACAACAACCCAGCTCATGAGCTTCAGCGCGCCCAGCTCACCCGCAACCGTGGCCAGGGATGTCGACACCACGGTGTGGTCCAGGGCCCCGAGGAAGGAAACCGTGAGCAAGGAGATAACAAGGAGACGGAGTCTCAAAGGTGAAAGTGGCATAGTGATCTACCCGAACGATCGGGCCGTCGACGCGACGTATTGTGCCTCCGGCGCACCATCACGACGGAGAACGGGTTCGGAAGGAACCCCGGCGCCGTTACTCATGTTACCCGACTTTAGTTGGAAAGCAACAAAAGAATGCGTGAATTAGACGCCGGTGGCGGGCGTCCCTTTATGTAGCAAGCACTGCGCGCGTGAGGGACATGTCCTCGAGCAGCTCATCCAGTTCCGTTCCGGGCTGACCCGAAGACTGCGCCTCGATGGCCCGGCGCAGCGCCAGACGGGCTGATGATTCATAGCGCTCCGGAGCCCTCAGTGTCCCGTCCTCGGTGGACGTCTCCAGCCGCGTCAGCCCGGCCTGCCGGTCCACGGTGACTTCAGTTCGCACCTCGCCGAGGGCCAGCACCTGGAGCAGGCCGTCGGCGTGAAGGCCCGCTGCGGCCGCCACCCCAAGGGTGACCGGTATTGCCCCGCCCGCGGATCCCCCTGAATCCAGCAGAGCAATCCTGGCTTGCGCCGTGGCACTGCACACCTGGAGTGTCAACGGGCCCCGGACCAGGGACCGCGCCCAGCCCAAGCCGTCGCGGATTACCGCTTCAAAGCCTGCCGTGGGGGCGGCACACTCGACGGTGACGATCCGGGCCGGGCTGCCTCGTCTTGCCCGGAGGGCATCGGCAACCACATCCGGGCGCAGCCGGGGACGCTCAACGATGACCGGGATGTCAGCTGGCCAGGGGCGTGATTCAAGCGCCTCCTACGGGAGCACAGCAGGGTCCGCAATCACCACTGCTGCCGCTCCCCCGGCCCGGGCGGCCAGCATGCCCTGCCACCAATCGCCGGATCCAGGCACCACAGCCACCGCCCCACTGATGTCATCGGTGAGCGCAGCGCTGACGGAAAGCTCGGCGACGGCGGCGACATAGGAGGGTAACGCCGTGAAGATGCCGCGCCCAAGATCTGCTGAACTCATTGCGACACCCCTTCAAGAACTTTCGCTGCGGCAGCCTCGGCCAGGTCGATTGCAAAGTGCGAGTCAGCCAGCAGTTCGTCGTACTCCACAGGGGCCCCGCCTTCAAGGAATGACGCAAGCAGGCGCCACTCGGCCACATACCCGTCTTCCGGATCCCGCCGGTACTCCGTCCACTGCCCGTCCGCGCTCCGCACCCGGGCGGCCGCGCTTCCGGCATGGACAAAGGCGGGCGGGAAATTCACCTCGATGCGGTCGTGGGAGGTGGCGATACCCATCCTCCAGAGGGCGTCCGGCCCCTCCGGAAGCATGGCAAGCGCCAACTGGACCATGACTCCGCCGGCCCGGTACCCCACAAGGTAGCCGATCGGCGGAGCGACCCGCGCGTAGACAACCTCATCGACGCCTGGCGCGATGTCCCTCACGGCCGGAAGATCATGGATCGCAAGACCCGTCAGCAACTGCCGCAGGACTCCGGCCGCAACTGCAGGACTGCCGAGGTCCAGGCGTCCCCGCCGGGCGGCCTGTAAAGGACCACCCTCGGCGACCAGCCGGTGGTACCTCTCATTCGGTGGGAGTGCCAGCGTCACGGAGACCGCCTGCACCCGGCCCCCGAGGGCCACGAGATGATGCTTCGTCCGCCCCCACGCGGCGTCAAACAGGTGGTTCGTCCCCACCAGAAGAACCGTTCCTGCGACCCGGCAGGCAGAGATGACTTCATCGGCCTCCTCCGTACTGGTGGCCAACGGCTTCTCGCAAAAGATGGCTGGCTTCCCCGCGGCTACAGCCGCCAGGATTTGGCGGGCGTGTTCAGCGGGCGGGCTGCAGATGGCCACCACCTGGACAGCCGGGTCCGCAAGCAGGTCTGCCTCCCCCACCGACCACCGGGCATCAAGCCTTTCGGCCAGGCCCTGGGCGCGCCCGCTTCCCGCATCGGCAATGTGCACCACCTTGAACAGCTCCGCCAGCCGCCCCAGCACCGGCAGATGCAGGGCCGCGACGCCCGGCCCGGCTCCAAGAACTCCTATATTCCAAGGCATCGTCGCCTCCCCCTCTTTTGTCCTTATTATTCATAAGTACGGAAATATCCGGCTATAGTCGCGTTCAACCCCACCTTAGTCCCCTCCTATGTGTGAGAATTGTGATCATGACAACAGAGTCCACACTCCGCTTTGGAGCACAAACGGATGAAGTGACGAGCCTGCTGAGGATCGTCAACCTGGTGCGAACGGGCGAGGCCACAACGCGCCCTGAAATCGGCAAGGTCACTGGGCTGGGCAGGGGCGTTGTCAGCCAGCGTGTGGACCAGGCCATTGAGATCGGCTTTCTCGGGGATGGAGAATTCGGCGCCTCCTCCGGTGGCCGCGCGCCCCGGACCCTTCGCTTCCGCGCGGAGCAGGGACGGATCGTCATATGTGCCCTCGGAGCCGCTCATATAAGGGTTGGCGTCACTGCCCTTGACGGCGACATCCTGGAACACACGCACCGCACCTGGGATATCGCCCAGGGCCCCGAGAAGACCATTGACGCAGTGATGGCCCTCGTTGACGACGTGCTGAAAAAGGATCACGAAGTGCCCGTCTGGGGTGTCGTGGTGGGCCTCCCCGGCCCGGTTGACTTCGCCACGGGACAACCGGTGGCACCTCCGATCATGCCCGGGTGGAATGGATTCGATGTCCGCACACCCTTCGAGGACCGCTTTAACGCACCGGTGTGGGTGGATAACGACGTCAACCTGCTTGCCCTTGGTGAGCGCGCCCGGCGTCGCGAATCCCTTGCGAACCTCATCTATTGCAAGATCGGTTCGGGCATCGGTGCCGGGCTGCTGTCCCAGGGCAGGATCCACCGCGGTGCCAACGGCGCGGCCGGCGACATCGGCCATGTCCGGGTTTCCGACTCCCATGCCCAATGCCGCTGCGGCAAGATCGGCTGTCTCGAAGCGGTGGCCAGCGGTTGGGCCCTGGTCAGGGACGCGGAACAGGCTGTCACGGAAGGCACCCAGAGCTCCCTGGCTCCGCTGGTAAAAAAGGGGACACCGACCCTCGAGGAGATCACCCTCGCGGCCCAGGCCGGGGACCCGCTGGCCATCACACTGATTCAAAAGTCGGCCCGGGTAGCGGGTGAGACCATTGCAGCCCTAGTGAACATGTTCAACCCCGGAATCATCGTCATCGGCGGGGCCATGGGATCGGCCGGCGAAGTATTCTTGGCCGAAGTGCGCCAGCGGGTCTACGAACTGTCCCTGCCGCTCGCCACCCGCGACCTCACCATCACCTTGTCCGTCAACGATGAGCGCGAGCCCCTGCGCGGAGGAGCTGAGCTGGCGCGCGAGCAGCTGTTCGATGTCACCTTCCCGCGCTGGTTTGCTGACGGCAGGCCCTCACCGGAACGGGCCGCTGTTCCCGCCTAGGGTCCACTGCGCGGCCTGGGCATAGCCGCTCAGGCCACGTCGCGGGAGACGCTGGGCACCGGTGCCCGGTCAAGCTCCAGCCGGGCCTCCAGATGGAACGGCAGGACCAGCGGCGAACCGGGATGCGTCTGAAGGTAGGGCACCAGCAGCTGGAAGTCGACGGCGATGGCGTGCACCCCGCGGGAAAGCTTGCGCCGGCCGGCCAAGACCAGCCTGTCCTGCACGAACCACCACCCGGACTCCGCCTGCAATGCGTCCGCACGCACGCGCCGGGCCCCCAGCACCACCGCCAAATCCCCTGGTGCCACCGGGATGCCGTCGACCTCAACTGCGAGCTCAGCCACGCTGGAAAGGGGCATTGAGCGGATCCATGACAGGCCGAGCCGGAGTTCAAAGCCTTCCGGCGTGGCCGTCAGCGCATCTTCGCGCAAAGCGGTTTGCAACATGGCTTCCATCCTTTATCCTAAAAGTGACATAAGTTTGTCATTAACAAGCGTAATTGGGAAGGCATCACATGGCCCCCGCACTTCCTGACAACTGGACCCTCTGCGCCAGCTCGTTCAACTGGACTCCGGAGATCACGGCAGCCCGGCGGACAGCCGCGGACGTTGTGATTGGCATCGCGGATTCCGTGACGAAGACAATAGAACTCGAACCTGGGCTGCTGTGGCGGTCCTTCCCCGCTCCGCAGGACGCCGAGGTAGACGAACTGCGGGATTCGCTGGCGGCAAGAGGGGGACGCGTCAGCATCGTTGGCGCCAGCCTCGACGACTTCACGTCCCCAACCGACCGCCGCTCGCTGCAGGAGCGTCTGGACTTCCTGGTCCCCCAACTCAGCGCCGCCCGCCGGGTGGGCGCCCGCGGGATCCGATTACCGATCGGACAGGCGGGCACGGAACTGCTCACGCTGCTGCAGCCGCTGCTGCATGAACTCGATCTGGTGCTGTACGAAGAAGTCCAAGGGCAGCAGACTCCGAACAACCCTTCGGTGGCACCAGCCCTGGATGCGATAGCCGGGCTGGCAGATGACCACGTGCGGGTACTCGTTGACATCAGCATGCTCATGCCGGCCCTTCCCGTCACCTACCTTGATGAGCTGCGGCAGGGCGGCGTTCCTTCCGACCTTCTGGCGCGCCTGGAGAATGACTGGCGCGATCCCGCCACCCTCGATGCCGTCACCGCCCTGCTCCGCGCAGGGCAGGTTCCGCCGCGCATCCACACCCTCTTTATGAACCTGCTCATCCGCTTCGGCCGCAGCGACGCCACCGACCTGCAGGGCATCCTCCCCCTGGTGGGTGCCTTCCACCTGAAATTCTGGGACCTGGACGACGACGGCGGGCGGGTCACACAGCCGCTGCGTGACCTCGGCAGCCTGCTGGGCGGGACCGGCTTCACGGGCACGCTGACCAGCGAGTGGGGCGGCCACGAATGGCTGCAGGACGACCCAACGGAGATGACGCGGAGTCACCTGGCCCTGGCGGGGGCAGCCCTCGCGGAGCCAGCATTCGTGGAGCCGGCACCAGCGGCCCGGGCTGCCCTCTGACCGGATACAAGAAGCTCATGGCACAGGAAAGGCCGGCCCCGCGGGGCCGGCCTCACTTGTATGCGAATTACTTCGTACTGAAAGCGGCGTCGAAAGCCGCTGCCGAGGGTTCATAGCCGGAGAGCCGGCGCACGAAAGCCAGCGCCTCGGGGGCGCCATCCAACCGGTCCATTCCGGCGTCCTCCCACTCCACGGACAGCGGCCCGCGGTAGTCGATGGCGTTCAGCATCCGGAACGCATCCTCCCACGGCACGTCGCCGTGGCCGGTGGAGATGAAGTCCCAGCCGCGGCGCGGATCAGCCCAGGGCAAATGGGAGGACAGCCGGCCGTTGCGCCCGTTGGACAGGCGCTTCTTCGTGTCCTTGCAGTGCACATGGTAGATCMGGTCCTTGAAGTCCCACAGGAACCCCACAGGGTCGACGTCCTGCCACACCATGTGGCTCGGGTCCCAGTTCAGGCCAAAGGCCTCGCGGTGCCCGATCGCCTCGAGGGCGCGCTGCGTTGTCCAGTAGTCGTAAGCGATCTCTGATGGATGCACCTCATGGGCGAACCGGACGCCCACCTCGTCAAAGACATCGAGGATGGGGTTCCACCGGTCGGCAAAATCCTGGTAGCCGGCGTCGACCATCTTTTCGGAGGCGGGAGGGAACATCGCCACGTACTTCCAGATGGACGATCCCGTAAAGCCGGTCACCGTTTTCACGCCCAGCTTTGCGGCGAGCCGTGCAGTGTTCTTCAGTTCCTCGGCGGCGCGACGGCGGACCCCTTCAGGATCGCCGTCGCCCCATACGACGTCCGGCAGGATGCCGCGGTGCCGTTCGTCGATCGGGTCGTCACAGACGGCCTGGCCCTTGAGGTGGTTGGAGATGGTCCACACTTTGAGGCCGTGGCGTTCAAGAATGTCCAGCTTGCCCTGCACATAGGCGTCGTCGTCCCAGCGCCAGGGGTCCAGGTGGTCACCCCAGCAGGCGATCTCCAGCCCGTCGTAGCCCCACTCGCCGGCGAACCGGGCCACCTCCTCGAACGGCAGGTCGGCCCACTGACCGGTGAACAAGGTAATTGGTCGTGCCACGTACTTCCCCTCCTCAACTGGCCGGCACGGGAACGCCGGCAGCGACGCGTGTCCAGGCGGAATCATTTTCGGAACTGCGCTCGACAGCGTCGAGCACCCGCTGCACCCTCAGCCCGTCAGCGAACGACGGATGCGGGACGGTGCCGCCCACGATGCCCTCCACGAGGTCCTTGACCTGGTGGGAGAACCCGTGCTCGTAGCCGAGCATGTGGCCTGCCGGCCACCACGCCGAAACGTAGGGATGCTCCGCTTCCGTGACCAGGACTTTCCGGAAGCCCTGGCGGTCCGCAGGTGCCGTACGGTCGTAGAACTGGACGCTGTTGAGGTCCTCCAGGTCGAAGGCCAGGGCGCCCTTGTCCCCGGAAACCTCAATCTGCAGCGCGTTCTTCCGGCCGGTGGCAAACCGGGTGGCCTCGAACGACGCCAGCGCGCCGGATTCGAAGCGGCCCGTGAAGATGGCGATATCGTCCACCGTCACCTGGCCGGAGCCGACACTGGCAGCGCCGGAGAGCCCGGAGCCTGAAGTGGAACCCTTCAAAAGAGGCCGTTCCTTCACGATGGTGTCGATAACGCCGGACACCTTCTCCAGGTTCAAGCCGGTGACGAACTGGGCCAGGTCGATGGCGTGGGCACCGATATCCCCCAGAGCCCCCGAGCCGGCGTGTTCCTTCTGCAGGCGCCACGCCAGCGGCATCTCCGGGTCCACCAGCCAGTCCTGCCGGTAGGAGGCACGCACCTGGTTGATCGTGCCGACGGCGCCTTCGGCGATGAGGTTGCGGAGGAAGGTGACGGCCGGAACGCGGCGGTAGGTGAAACCGACCATTGCCTGGATGCCCCGGGCAGCCGCCCGTTCGGCAGCTTCGGCCATCGCTTCGGCTTCCGCCACGGTGTTGGCGAGTGGTTTTTCGCACAAAACGTGCTTCCCGGCTTCCAGCGCGGCGATCGCGATTTCGGCGTGGGAGTCGCCGGGGGTGACGATATCGACGACGTCGATATCGTCCCGGGCGATCACGTCCCGCCAGTCTGTTGCTGACTCAGCCCAGCCCCATTTGCTGGCAGCGGCAGCGACCGCTTCAGCGTTGCGGCCGACAACAACCGCCATTTCCGGCTCGGCAGGCAGGTCGAATACCCGCGGCGCCGTCCGCCAGCCCTGGGAGTGGGCAGCACCCATGAAGCCATAACCGATCATGGCTACGCGCAAGGCTTTCATGCGAGCACCACTTTCCGTTCAACCGCGACACGGTTGCCCACGTAGCGCAAGGGCGCGATCTGCATATAGAGCAGGCGCAGGGTGAGGATGACCTCGACGTCGATCTCCTCGCCGGCGTCGGGGACGCGGTCCAGGGGGATGACCACGTCGGGCTTGTCTGCGACGAACCACAGGGTTTCCCATTGCTCCGGGAGTTCAGCTATGGAGTAGGACTTTTCCTGCAGTTCGAAGCGGAGGGACTCTTTGGGAATCTCCACACCGTTGACGGTTGCAACGACGTCGTCAACGGCGGACAGCCAGAGGCTGCGGTACCAGGGCAGCTGCACCGACACGGCAATCCCCTCGGGGTGCCTGCGGACGTCGGTATCCTGGAACAGGGAATTGTGAGTTGCCATGACTTTCCTTACTTAACAGTCTCGACCAGGGTCGCGTGGGAGTCGGGTGCATTTGGATCAACGGCCTCTTCGATGGCATGCCGCATCAGCGTGTGCTGCTTCTTGACGAGGTCGATCGGATCGGATTCGCCCAGGTCGGCGAACGCGTGGCCCTCCCACTCGCTGGACAGGTAGCCCTGGTAGCCGCCCTTGACGAACTGGCGCACAATGCGGGGAATGTCCATCGCGGGTTCATTGCCGTGTTCGTCGATGTCGTAGAACTTTGCGTGGACATGGAAGATCTGCGGCATGATATCCAGCCACTCCTCCGGCGGAACCAGTCCATGCATGTTGAATGCCAGCCGGGTGAACGGGCCCAGGCGGGCAGGATCAAAGTTGTTGGCACTGAGGTAGTCCTCGAACTCCTGGTTGCGCTCATGCATGGGCGACGGTTTGCGCCAGATCTCCTGCATGACAGCGAAGTGCTCCTCGGGCAGCCCCATTTGCGTCAACGTGCGGAAGAGGGTCGGGGATAGGCTGTGCATCGTCGAGCTGAAGTCTGCGGTGAAACCGAGCCGGTCGCTTCCCAGTTCCTCGTACATCTCGCGGATCTGCAGGATCTTGGGATCGTTCGGGCCCTGCGGTGCGTGAATTTCGTAGCCGAGCTTCTGGTCGTACTTCTCGGCCAGGGGAAGCAGCCGGCGGAGCAATTCCTTGCCCGCGGAGCGGATCACCACGCGGTGGAAACCAAGCTTGTTAGCCGTGTGCAGCTGCGCGGCGAAGAAGTCGTACTCCTCATCGGGTGTCATGTCCCGGTCCTTGCGGCGGCCCATGTCCAGGTTGGTGCCCACTGCGCTGGGGGTCAGGCCGTAGCGGTCCATGCTGTCGCGCCACAGGCGGACGAAGTCGTCGTCGACGTCCGGGTAGGTGCGCAGCATCTGGGCGATGTTGAACTCAACCCCCGGGCCGAGGCCTTCATCTGCAACAGCTTTGATCAGCGTCTCAGGGGTGTAGAGCCCGGCGGCGAACTCGGAGGTGAGCGAATAGAGGGTAATTCCAAGCTCGATACCCGAGCCTGCGATGCCTTCTGACATAATTTCTGGTTCCTTCGTTGTCAGCCGTGGACGGGCTGGGCGAGATGGCTATTGAGGATGCGGCGGGCTTCTGAAGCGTCGGTGATCATGGCCGAACCGGCGTTGGCGGCCGCTGAGCGCTGGACGGCCTGCTCGCCGCGGATGATGTCGAACGGGTCCTGCCAGTTGTTCCAGTGCCAGCCTTCGTATTCGCTGGAGATTGCGCCGGAGTAGCCGTTCTCAACCAGTTGCCGGACAAGGCTCCGGACCGGCACCGAGGGCTCTTCGCCGGTCTCGTCGATGCCGAAGAACTTGCCGTGCACGTGGCGGACCCAAGGCATGATCTCCAGCCAGGTGTCCAGCGGTGCAGGACCGAAAAGCCCTGTTCCGTTGATGGCGAAGTCAATGCCAAGATCAGGCCGGCCGTTCCGGGCCGCCAGGCCGATGAAGGCACCGAAGCGTTCGCCGTGAACCTTTTGCGTGTTTGGCGGTCCGTCGACGTGGAAACCATTCCACAGGTCAACCACCTGTCCGAGAAGTTCCTCCGAAGCACCACGGCGGCGGTAGGCCTCCAGCAGGGAGGGCGCAAAGCCGGTAACGGTGGCACCCCAGTCCGCGGTGAAGCCGAGCAAGGGGGAATTGAGCTTCTCGTAGCGGTCGCGAAGGGCCAGGACACGTTCGTGGGCGCCGTGCTGGTCCGCGTGGACTTCGAGGGCCAGGGTGACGCCGTACTTCTCGGCCACGGGCAGCAGGCTTTCCATGGCGTCCGGAGTCAGCGAGATCTGCACCCGGGCGATCGGGAAGCCGAGCCTGGCGGCTACTTCGATCTGCTTGCGCATGTATTCGACAAGCTCGTCATGATTCATCAGCCGGTCGCGGCGGATACCGGTATCAACGTTGACTGCAAGGGAGGTGGGGACCAGGTCAACCTCGGCCACAAGATCACGGAACTGGCCAACGAAGTTGTCATCGATCCGGTCCGGGAAGCCGCGCAGGCTGGAGAATCCGATGACTTCGAGCCCTGGGCCGAAGCCTTCGGCCGCCACTTTGCGGATGAGGCCATCGAGGTCGTACTGCCGGGCGTGGAAGGCCCGGGTGAAGCTGTAAAGGGTGACGCCCTGGATCGGCGTGCCGAGGCTGGTCATCGCTGTGCCACCTTCATGGTCTTGGTGTCGTGCTCTTCGATGTGCAGCACGCCGTGGTCGGTGATGATGTAGGGGATGTAGAGCTTCAGGTCCACCCTGACCTCGTGCTCGGTCCGGCTGTCCGGGACGGGAAGGTCGCCCGAAAGGACTGCCGAGTCCAGCGGGAACCACCATTCGCCGGTCTCGTCCACGAGTTCCTCGAAGCTGAAAGTGCGGTTGTTCATGGTCCAGCGCAGTGAGCCCTCGGGGGCGCTGACGCCGTCCACTGTCAATGCAGCTCCAGCGATGCAGGAACCCGGCAGGGCCCGGTACCAGGGGATGCGGACTTCGACGGCGGTACGGCCGTCCTGGGTGATCAGTGTTCCCTGCTCGATTATGCGGTCGGCGATCATCGAGACCTCCTTGTCTGCGGCATGCCTTGCCTGTGATTGAACGAAATAGCAGCGGCATCGCGCCACTTATTCATTATTTAGTCAGTCTATTGTCTGATTCAGACATAAGTAAAGAGCTGTTGAGTTCTTCTGTGAGTTTCCGGGCCCCGCGCACGGCGAGGGCGACGGCCGTCAGCGTGGGATTGCATGCCGTTGCGGTGGGAATGACGCCGTTGCCAGCCACGAAGAGGCCGGGGACCTGCCACACCTGGCTGTCGGGCGAACACACGCTCTCGCCGTCGTCCCTTGCACCCATCCTGGTCGTGCCCTGGTAGTGAAGCGATGCGCCGGGCGGCATGGCGAACGGACGCTCGTCGAGTGGTTCGCCTACAGCCTTGCCCAGGCGGACAATTTCCTGCTTGGCGCGGTCCAGTACCTCATGGTCCCGCCCGGTGAGGCGGTAGTGGATGCGCATGGCGGGCATCCCGTACGAGTCGCGGGTGCCGTCCTCGAACACCACCCGGTCCTCTCGCTGCAGATCCTTGGCGCAGAACAGGCCAAGCCCCACGATAGAGCCCGGGACAACGGGGTCATCATCGGCCAAGGGAACAGGTGACGCATCCAGTTGCATGATCTGGCCGTGGAAGGGCGCCTCGTCCGTGTAGGGAACCCAGGCAACTCCGCTCTGCTCACTGAGCGCGCCGTTGGCGGCTGCCCGGCCCTGCGGAGCCGTGACATCGCGCAGCCTGCTCGCGAACACCACCTGCGCCTGGTCGTTGAGGTAGCGGCCCAAGGCGTCGGGCCGGATCCCGGAAGCCCACAGCAGCTGCGGCGTGCGCAGGGCATCCGCACCCACCACAACGTAGCGGGCGGCCACCTGATGGGTTTCGCCGCTGCGGCGGTCCTGGACTTCGATGCCGGCAGCAGCGCCATCCTCCAGGAGCACGCGCGTCACCAGCGACTCATCATAAAGTTCAAACTGCGGATTTTCCCGGGTCACATCCCCCATAACCACGTCGGAACCTGACCAGACCAGGCCGCCGTCCTCCCGCCGGTGTACGGCGAGCGGCATGGGCTGGACGCGATGGGCAGGGTCCCGACCCTGATCCACCGTGGCTGAAAGACGTTCGCGGACGAGGTCGGAGAACGGGGCCCCGTCAAAGGCGCGGGTGGTCACCCCCAGCAGTCGGTCGGCGTCGTCAAGAAGCTCTTCAAGGTCCGGCAGGAACGGAATGCGCTCTTTGCCGCCCGGGCGGGGGCAGGCAGCGGTCCAGTGGGCGGCCATGCCGCCCACGTTGCTGGACATGGCGGCAACGGGCATCCCGTCCTCGCCGGGGAAGGCGTAGCCGTCCTGCAGCAGGTAGGTTCCGGGCCTGGCCCTTCGCTCCCCGCTTTTGACCGCGCCGGGTGAGTTCACCGTCTCGGCACCTGCACCGGGGCCTTCCGATGCCCGCTGCGCGAGGCTTCGGCGTTCAGGATCCTCAATGTTCTTGACGTGCGCCCCGGGTGGATTGCTGACTGTGGGGCCCACCTCGAACATGGCGATGGTGGCGCCAGGGGCTTCCTCGCTGAGGATCCGTGCGTACGCCGATGCCGTGGGGCCGCTGCCGACGATGGCGACGTCGACCGCAGCGGGATACCGGTTCCCGCTCACCGTCCCGCCACCAGTTCCTGGATGCGCCGGACGGACTTCGCCGAGTCGATGGTCGGGTAGTACTCAAGCCCGATGGGGCCGGCGTAGCCGCTGTTCCTCAGGTCCGTGAGCCGGGCGCGCCAGTCGATGGAACCGGAACCGGGCTCCCCGCGCCCCGGAGCGTCGGCGATCTGCACGTACTTAATGAGGTCGCCGGCATTGGCGAGCTCGGCCGCCACATCCTCGCCCTCGACCGTGGAGTGGTAGAGGTCGTAGAGAACGCCGAAGTTGGGCGAGTTGACGCCCTGGGCGATGTAGACGGCTTCCGAGGTCCGGTCCAGGAGGGCTCCCGGGTGGTCAACCCTGACGTTCACCGGCTCGAGGACCAGCGTGATGCCCGAACCCTCGATGTGCGCTGTGCCCTTGGTAAAGATCTCGATCAGTTCGTCCAGCTGGTCCTGCCGCTTGCGCCCACCGAATCCGGTACCGCTGCCCACTACCATCCGGGGGCAGCCGAGCTGCTGGGCAACTTCGACGCCGGCGTCCAGACCGGTGTAGAAAGCATCGTGGTTGCGGGGCGGGATCATGAACTGCATGCGCGGTTCCGCCAGTTGGGAGGTGAGCTGGACTCCGGTTTCCTCGAGTGCGTCCTTCAGGGCCGGAATGTCTTTGCCCGTCGGGCCCCACATTTCGACGGCGTCGAAGCCGGCCGCTGCCGCCGCGCGAACCCGGTCAGCAGCACTTTCGCCTGCTTCGGCGAACAAAAGGTCGATATTGGGCGAAAGTTGGAACATGGATGTCTCCTAGAGAATTGAAATAGTGGTCTAAAACATGGGGTGGTCGTGGACCGGATGCTCAGGAACCGGCTGAAGCACGTCCCAATGCTCAACAATCCGCCCGTTTTCGAAGCGGTAAATGTCTGCGACGGCGGCGTCGGGTCGCCCGGGACCTGAAGCGCGTACATGCACCAACGCCAGGTCACCGTCCACCAGGATGCGCTGAACCTCGAACCGGGAGTCTGGCGATCCGTCGAACTTCGGCGTCAGCATTCTTACTGCCGCCTCAGGCCCGTCAGGAATGGTCGGGTTGTGCTGCCGGTAGTCGCCGGCCACAAGGAAGTCGAAGGCTTCACGCACCCGTTTTTGGGTGTAGAAGATCTCCACGAAGCGCTCGAACGCTGCGCGGTTGTCCACCATCGCGGGTCAGCCCTTCAGGCCGCCGGAGAAGCCCTGGATGAACCGCTTCTGTGCGAACAGGAACAGCGCCAGGATGGGAATCATGGAGACGATCACTATCGCGAAGATCGAGTTCCACTGGGAGACCAGGGAACCGATGTAGTAGTACATGGCCACCGGCAGTGTCTGGTTGGCGGAGCCGCCCAGGAAGATCAGCGACGTGAAGAAGTCGTTCCACACGATGAGCCCGGCGAAGATGGTGACCGTTCCCGTGGCTGGGGCCATCATGGGGAACACCACCTTGGAGAAAATCTGGGATTTGCTGGCGCCGTCGATGGTGGCCGCTTCTTCGTAGTCCGTGCCGAGGCCGCGGAAGAAGTTTGCGTAGAGGAAGATCGACAACGGCAGGAGCATGCCCGTGTACAGGATGATCAGGCCCCAAGCGGATCCGGTGAGTCCAAGGGCCCGTGCACCCATGTAGAGAGGGACGGCGCCGAGCTGGCCGGGGAGGATGATGGCGATCAGGAAGAGGTAATACGCGCCCTTGCTCCAGCGTCGGGTGCTGCGGGAGATGACGTATCCGGTGATGGAACCGAGTGCGATGAGCCCCACGATGCTGCCCGCGGTGATGATGGCACTGTTGACCAGGCCCATCACCACGTTGGAGTTGCCGGTGGCGGTGAGGACGTCGACAAAGTTGCTGAAGTCGGGGCTTGTTGGCGGAGCCAGGGCCGAGGTGGTGAACAACTCGTTGTCCGGTTTCAGGGCAGTTGTCACCAGGAAGTAGAACGGCGCGAGGAACAGCAGGGCGAGCGCCCATAGGCCGACTTCGCGGAGCAGGGTGAGTTTGGTGTAGCGGAACATGGCTTAGTCCTCAGGGTTCGAACGCGTCAGCCGCTGCTGGAGAACGGCGAAGATCAGGATGATAGCGGCGAGCACCAGGGCCAGGGCGGCACCGCCCCCGAAGTTCCCGAGCGCAAAGGCCTGCTTGTAAACCAGCGTGGCCAGCGTTTCCGTCGCTCCGGCCGGTCCGCCGCCGGTGAGCGCCATGATGGGATCGAAGACGCGCAGCCCCTGGACGATTCCCAGCGTGGTGGCGATGGCGACGGCGGGGCGGATGGCGGGCAGGGTAACGTTGCGGAACCGCTGCCACAGGTTGGCGCCGTCAATGGCCGCCGCCTCCTCCACTTCCACGGGGACACCTGCCAGGCCGGCCATAAAAATCACCATGGCAAAGCCGGTGGAAGACCAGACCAGCACCACCAGGACGGTCCAGATGGCCCACTGCGGGTCGGCCAGCCACGGCTTGGCTTGGTCGCCGGCGCCTATTGCCGTAAGAAAAGCATTGAGCGGACCGTCGAAGTCGAAGATATATTTCCAGATGTAGGCCGTGGCTAGCGGGCTGAGCACCACCGGCATGAAGAAGAGGGTCCGGAGGATGTAGCGCGTCTTGAGGACGCGGTTCAGGCCCAGCGCAATGACCAGCCCGGCGATGTTGCCCAGGAGAACCGAGCCAAAGGCCAGAAAGAGGGTATTGGAGAGGGCTCCGAGTTTCGTGGGGTCCTTGAAGATGGCCTCAAAGTTTGCCCAGCCCGTGATTTTGAACGAGCCGATGCCCGTCCAGTTGGTAAAGGCGAAGAATCCGCCGATACCGGTTGCCACGTAGTGGATGGCAAACACCAGGGCGATCCCGGGCAGCGCCCACCACCAGTGTCCGAACTGCATGGGCGCCCGCCGGGGACGGGTGTTCTCACCAGTCCCCGGCGTCCGCCTGCCTCGCCGGGGTGCTTCAGCTGCTTCGCTTTTCGGTTGCATCGTCGCAGTCATTGGTATTCCTTGCTTGTCCCTTTGAGTCGTCGGAACGTTGATGGTGAAGAACTGCTACTGTTCCCAGGCCGCGTCCATGGCCTGCAGGACCTGGTCAGGGCTCTTCTGGCCGGTGATGATGCCCTGGACCCCCGTGGCCAGTGCGTCGTAGACGGCGGAATTCGGCCACTGGATGTTGGGCAGGGGGCCGTACTTGCCGTCCTTGATCAGGACGCCGACGTTCTTGTAGGCGCCGCCGTCGAAATCGTATTTGTCGAGTCCGCTGACCGGCAGGGCACCGTCGATTTCTGCGAAGGCCTTGGTCTGCTCAGGCTGTGCGGCCCAGTCGAGGAAGGCCTTGGCAGCGTCCTTGTTCTTGGAGGCCGCGTTGATGGAGAAGGCGTAGTTTGCGCTGGCGAATACGTAGCTGTTGCCCGAGCCCTGTTCCGCCGGGAACGGCCGTACGGCGAATTGGGAGCCCCCAGCGGCGGACTGCAGCTGCTTCCAGCTTGGGGCCGGGATGAAGCCGCTCACGGACGTTCCGCTGGCAAGCCCCTTGGTGATGGCGTCGAAACCGCCGCCGGCAGCACCTTTCTGGAAGCAGCCCGCATCCTTCAAGGTATTAACCGCTTCGAGGGCTGCCTTCCAACCGTCCGAGCCGGCGAAGGTGGTTTCCTTGGCGGCGCGCTTATCGTTCCATTTCGGGTCTTCCGCGTAGACGCGCGAGGCTGCCAGGGACATCGCCATCAGCCCTGTGTTGGGAGGGGCTGATCCGGCAAGGGCAAAGAGGGATTTACCGGAGGACTCCAGAGCCTTGCACTGCTGCTGGAGGGAAGAAAAGTCGGCAGGGAAGCCACCGGCTGCATCTGCAGCCGTCTCATTACTCACCAAGGCAGAGATCGTGATTTCCGTGGCCTGGCCGTACACCTTGCCGTCGGATCCAAAGGTGCTGGTGCTTCCTTCGGGGAGCAGTTGCTTCGCGGCATCGTCAAGCGGCTCAAGGAAACCTGCCTGGACGAGCGGCAGGATGCTGCGGCCGGTGCCGGAGCCGGGTGAGGTCACTACGACGTCTGAGGCGTTTCCGGCCTGGAGCTGTGTGCGCAGGGTCTGGTCGTAGGAGTCGTTCGGCTGAGGATTGAAGGTGATTTTCACGTTCGGGTGTGACTTCATGTAATTTTCTGCCAACACCTGGAAGGGGCTCTCGATGGTGTTGGACGTCGCGAAGGACAGTGAAAATTCCTGGGAACCACCCGAAGAGGAGCTGCTGCCGGTGGAGGCCGAGCAACCGGTAAGAATGAGTGCTGCGACGGTGGGGACGGCGAGGGCGCCGACCTTCAGGCCCGAATAGCGACGGTGCTGTGTCATGTCCAGCCTTTCTGACTTCATTGTCCAAAATCCGGGTGTCGTGACCCCGGTCACTCACAAGTATGCAGGAGATGTGCCTAAAACACACATAAGTATTCGCTATGACGGACATAAGTCCAACGGAGGTCCGCGGAAGGTCTATCCAGATGCCTGATGACTTCGCCCATGTTATAGATCCCGCTGATAAACTCACTTGAAACGGTTCCACTTCCAAAGGATCGCTGCGCCGTGACGAAACATGTCCTGCTTTCCCGTCTCGACCTCAACCTGCTGATCTCGCTGGATGCCCTCATTACCGAGCGAAGCGTTACTAGGGCGGCCGAGCGGCTCCACCTCAGCCAGCCGGCGCTCAGCGCCTCGCTCGCCCGGCTCCGATCCCACTTTGGGGACCCGATCCTGGCCCGCCGCGGTAATGCTTATGAGCTCACCCCCTTCGCCCTCCGGCTCGCGGAGCACACCACCACCGCGCTGGAGGCCGCCCGCCGCGTCTTCGAAAGCCAGGCCACCTGGGAGCCCACAGAATCCGAGCGCGAGTTCTCCATCTACGGCTCGGATTACGGCTTCACTACCATTGGCCGGGTTGCTTCCGAGCTTGCAGCCGAGCGCGCCCCAGGAGTCCGGTTCCGGTTTATGCTCCACAATCCGATGGTGGTGGAGGATGCAGCCAACCGCCTTCGATCGGTGGACGGCATGGTGATTCCCCATGGATTCCTCACCGGGCTGCCCTACCTGGACCTGTGGAGGGACGGGTGGGTGGCCATGGTCTCCACGTCCAATGAAGCCGTCGGCGAGCAAATCACCATGGAAAACATCGCTGAACTTCCCTGGGTGATGACCTATCAGACGCGCTCAGCCTCAACATCGGCGGAACGGCAGATCCAGCAGTTGGGCGTTGAGCCACGCGTGGACGTGGTTGTTGAAAGTTTCCAGTCCTTGCCGCACTTTGTGGTTGGGACCAACCGGATCGCGCTCATCCAGGCGGCCCTGGTGCCGTTCGCTCTGCGCGTGGGCRGGATTCGGATCCTGCCGCTGCCCTTCGATGCCACGCCGCTGGTTAATGCATTGTGGTGGCACCCCGTGCACAACCGCGACTCCGAGCATGAGTGGATGCGGGGCCTCTTCAAAGAGGCTGCTGACATCGTGGCAGCCGCCGCAACCAAGGGAGCCCCTTAAATGCCTCGATGCCCGGCCGGCTAAAACGGACGGGCATCGAGGCTATGGGACGTCGGTCTTTCAGGTCAGGCTGATGCCAGCGCCGTCCGCATGCTCTTGCGGACAAGGTCATGCTGCTTCCGCACCAGCAGCAGCGGATCCACCTCACCGAGCTCAGCGAAGGCATGGCCTTCCCATTCGCTGGACCAGTAACCGCGGTAGCCACCTTCGACGAATACGCGGACCAGTTCCGGATAGTCGATGGCCGGCTCGTTGCCCTGCTCATCAATGTCGTAGAACTTCGCGTGGACGTGCATGATTTGCGGCATGATGTCAGCCCACTCCTTCGGGTTGACGTGGCCGTGCATGTTGAACGCCAGGTGTGCGAAGGACCCAAGCCGGGCAGGATCGAAGTCACGTCCCCGCAGGTACGCAATGAACTCCTCCTGCCGCACCCGCATCGGCGCCTCAGTGCCCCAGATAGCCTGCAGCCTTTCCACCGCTTCATCGTCCAGCCCGGCACGGCGAACCGCGCGCAGGAGCGTGGGAGACATGCTGTGCATGGTTGAGGAGAAGTCAGCCACGAAGCCCAACAGCGGTGAATCAAGCTCGGCGTAGACGTCGCGAACCTTCATGATCTCGGGCGAGTTGGGTCCCAGCGGTGCATGGATCTCGTAGGCAAGTTTGAGTTCGAGGTCCTCGGCGAGCGGCAGCAGCCGGCGAAGCAGCTCCGGCTTCGCGCTCTGGATGCGGACGAGCGGGAAACCGAGCTTCTTGGCGCCGTGGAAGAGTGTCTGCGTGAACTCGTACTCCTCGTCCGGGGTCATGTCGCGGTCACGGCGGCGTCCCATGTCCAGATTGGCGCCGAAGGAGCTGGCGGTGAAGCCGTGTTTGTCGAAGGCCTCCTGCCACGAGCGCACGAAGTCGTCAGTCACGTTGGGATAGGTAGGCAGGACCTGCGACGCCACAATCTCGATCCCGGGGCCGATGCCCAGCTCGGCCACGCGGTTCAGCAGACCGTCGAAGTCGTACCAGCCGGCCCGGAATTCGGCACTTGCCGAGTACAGGGTGAGCCCCAGCGAGAACGGATCGTCCTCCGCTTTCGGTGGGGGCGGCGTGACCACCGTCGTCAAGTCCGGTGCCGCCGCAGCCCTGTCCGTGACAGTCAGCTCCAGCGCCTGGTTCACGAAGTTGGGAACGTACATGCCGGGACCGCCGTCCTGGCCGGGAGCAATCTGCATGTACGGCAGGCGCAGCTCACCGATGAGCCGGACGGTGTGCTGCTCGCCCAAGGCAACAGGGCTCTCCGTTTTGGCGATAAGCAAGGGATGTTCCTGGAGGTACCAGAGCGTTTCGCTTTGAGCGGGCAGGTCCGGGAGCGCATAGCGGACACCGCCCAGTTCCAGGGACAAGTTCTCGGCGGGGATATCCTGGCCGTCGACGGTGAGCCGCAGGCTGGAGACCGAGGAGAGCCACAGACTCCGGTACCACGGCAGAGTCAGGGCAAGCGCGAGACCGTCGGGGTGGGTGCGGAGGCTTGCATCGTCAAGAAGTCCGTTTGGCATTGTTGTTCTCTTTACTGGGAAATGGGATGGGTCAGGTAAGTTCGCCGGTGATGCGGCGGATCAGGGCGTGTTGGCGCCGCACTTGCTCAATGGCGCGCCACGGCGTGCGTTCGCCTTCATATTCACTGGAGAGATAACCGGTGTAGCCGGATTCCTTGAGGGCCTTGAGGACGGGCAGCCAGGGAATCTGCTGGTCTTCCAGCTGCTCGTTGATGTCGTGGAACTTCGCCTGCACGAACACCACGTACTGGGCGATATCGGCGAAGTCGGCGGGGTCGACGCCGATGCCGTCGAGGAAGGCGGGCCGGGTCTCGCGGGTCTCACCTGCGCGCAGCGGGATGGGCCGGTCTTGGAAGATTCCGGTGTCGATGAGCAGGCCGAAGTTCTTGGTTCCGGTCCGTTCGATGAGTCCGATGTAGTCCTCGACGACGGGGTGCTTGATGGGCGTCGGGGAGTGGATCTTGGGGCAGATGATGATCCCCAGCTCGTGCGCCAGATCAAGGGAGCGTTCCACGGACCCGGTCCAGATGGGGTCTGGGACCAGATCGCTGGACACCACGCCGATCTTGGGGCGCACGAAGCCGAAACCCAATTGGTTGGCAAGCCGCAGGTCCCGCTGCAGGGCCTCTGCACCCTCCGCGACCGTCATGGTGAGGCCCGGGTGAAGACGGGTGTCTATCCAGGAACCGTAGTTCGTCGGCTCCAGCGAGTACTTCTCCAGCAGGCCGAACCAGTTATCGATCCAGGCCGGCGACGGTTCCGGATAGTTGGGGACGTGGCCCTCGCCGAGGATCTCGACGCCGGTTGCGCCCACGTCAGCGACGGCGGCCAGCGCCGTCTCAAGGTCCATCACAGTGCCGTAATCGCCCATAAAGCTGTAGAGGGAAACGCCGTAGCGGAAGGTACCTTCGCCGCCTTCCGGCGCGAGCGTCACCTTGCGGCTGGTCCGGTGCACGGTGGGCTGGTGCTCCACCGGAATATAGGACATCCGCAGCCGCAGCTCGATGGAGAGCTCGTGGACGCCCTGCGGCAGGCCGCCGTCGAGGGGAACGGTGACCACTGCCGCTTCCTCAAGGGGCCAGCGCACGCCATCACTTTCCCAGAGCTGCCGCAGGTTGTAGGTCCGCCTGCCGAAGGTCCACAGCGGAACGTCAGGTCCGACGTCGACGATGCCGCCAACGCTAACGGCGATGCCATCGATGAGGGACGCGGCCATGCCCCGGTAGGAAGGCATCCGGACCCGGAACTGAAAGCCGGTTACACGTCCGCCGTCCGTTACGTTGCGGAAGCCGACGGACTGAATGAGGTCTCTTTCGAGAAGCATCATTGCTCACTCTCTCTAGGTGCAGATTTCAGAGTAGCAATCATTCTGTCGCTTTTACACCTAAGTAAGCGCACAACCGCCAAAAGTTTCCCAGGCTCGGCGGAGGGTGCCAGGCCAGGGAGCCTGGTGGATGGAGGGCGGCGGCAACGGGCAGGAACATGGAGCGCCGATCCTACGCCGCGATGAACAGTGCCCAGTCAGGAAAGGGATCCACCGGTAATGGCGGCCCGGCCTCTCCGGGTCCGACGGCGCCGGCAAGTACGTCGAGCCGGTCGGGCGGTTCCAACTCCCGGCCTTCACCCGCGTGGCCGAGGAGCTGCGGCCAGCGTGGTGGTTCCCAGTCTTGTTGTTCGCTTGGATAGGAGCGTCCCGCAGGTGAGATCCAGCCGGGTGGCTGGTCCCGGGTCGCGTCAACCGGCCTCCACGCTGTGGTGTGTCTGAGTCGGTGGTGCCGCCGGCATGGCTGGCCCAGGTTGGTGACCCCTGTGCCGCCTCCCTCGGACCAAGCCAACAGATGATCCGCTTCGTTATCCAGGGAATGGTTGTTACAGCCCGGAAAAGGGCACCGGCCGTCCCGAAGCCGCAACCATTGGCGCATCGGCTTCGGAACCCGGTAGCTGGTCCGTCCGATCTCCAGCGGCGCTCCGTTGCGCGGATCGGTCAGCACACGCAGGAACGATCCGGCGCCATCCCCCACAAGCCGGCGGGCGATGCTCGGCGGCACGGGACCATACCCGTCCAGCGTGGCCGGTTCAGTCACGGCGCCCAAAAGAGACAGCACCGGCACGGTCACCAGGACCTGCGCCTTGGGTGACGGAGTTCCTTCCGCCACCCCCGCCAGCAGCCAGTCAGCGGCGACGTCCGCACGGAGCTGGGTCAGGGTCCGGGATTCATCCGGCTCCTGCAGGGCACGCGCCGCTTCCGTGGCACGGGACCATGCAGCCACCGCCACATCCGCAGTCAGATATGCCGAGAGCCAGGCCATGCCGTCCCGGTCCGGCACATATTCCAGCCGACGATCCTCCACGCCCTTGCGGTGGCGCGTTTCGATGCTCACGGGATGGTGCAGCTCACGCCATCTGCGCGCTTTGGCCCGGAATCTGCCCGGCACCAGCTCCCCCGCCGGGCAGCCACGCGCCGCAAAGGGAGCTTCGGGGTCCAGGAAATGAGCCTCCAAAGCAGCCGCCCCGGCGGGGTCCAGACCGGACGTCTCATCACACATCACCCGCGCGTGTTGCCATGAAATGCTCCCTGCCTGCAGCGCAGACAGCGTCAGGGGCAACCCAGTGGTCAGAGCGGCTGACTCCGCCAGGAGCGCCGCCGCCGATCTTTCACTCACAGTCAGGGCACACGCCACCTCTGCTGTCACGGCCATTTCCTGGGCGGTGCGCTCCTGCGGGGAAGCGGCTGGGGCCGCCATGGCGACGGCAACGCGGGCATATCCGACGGCGAAGTGCACTTTCAGCGCGGCAAGCCTGGCTTCCATGCTGGCCACCTCAGCCATACCGTCCAGGCATGCGTCCGCTTCGTCCCGAAGAGGGTCGGCGCCAGTCGAGGCCGCGTTCCCCGCTCGGCGACCGGCAAATGCAGACAACCTGGCAAGGGAGGCCTCCATGGCCTCCAACGTCTCCGCAGCTGCTCTGCCTTCCATACCCACAGCATGGCAGGAGCCACTGACATTTAACGCCGGCGTCAGAGTTGCAGGCTGAGTCCGTCATCCAGGATCTGCCTGATCCCGAACTTTCCTACGCTGAACATCCGCGGATTATCGTCGGAGTTGCTCAGCATGGCGGTGGACAGGATGAGGGCCCAACCGCTGGCCCTCATCCAGGTGTCCCCTTCCACTGCGGAGCCAAAGGCGCCCATGAAGCGGTGGCGAGTGCCGGCGTCGAACATCAGCCACCCCACCGCAAGATCGACAGCCGGGTCCCCTGCCCCGACGTCGCCGAAATCGATGACGCCGGCCAGGGAGCCGTCGTCCGCCAGCAGGATGTTGCCAGGGTGGAGGTCCCCGTGGAGCATCATCGCCGGACCATCCCAGGCTTTGGCGGCACAGGCCTGCGCCCACACTGCTCTCAGCGCTGCCGCCTGCGGGTAGCGTTCGTGGTCCCCGAGCCGTTCCACCAGCACAGCGTCACGGTCTGCAAGCGGTACGCCCCGGAAAGGATTCACCGGGACGCCGGTTTCGGCGGGCACGTGAAGGGACAGCAGGAAATCGGCCAGGCCTTTAGCCGCCGGCCCGCGGCCTGCCGGGCCGACGTCGGCCGCAGCGGCTCCGGGGACCCACCGCACGATGCTCCACGGCCATGGAAAGTCCGACGTCGGCCTGCCGCCATGGACGGGGACAGGAACAGCAACCGGGGAGCGGCGAGCTATATCGGGAAGGTAGCGCTGCTCGTGCAGTATCAGCGGAACGGCCTCCGCCCTGCGCGGCAGCCGGACGGCCAGGCCGTCACCGAGCCGGAAAGTCGCGTTGTCCCAGCCGTTCGCAACCAGCGCTATCGGACAATCGCCAAGGTCGGGCCGTTGGTCCCGGACAAGGCGCTGGACCACCGCGTTACTCACTTCCACCGTGGCTGGCGGCATTTCAGCCATTCAGAAATCCGCCTTCCTTTGTGCCTGCAATGCAGCCCGATCCTTTCCCTTGTCCGAATATAGTTCAAGACCCCAACAGCGGACGGGGCCGAACGAGGTCAGCGTCGAACGGTCCTTGGTGACCGACGCGGGGTCTGTGACCGCCATGGTGTTGCGACGACGACCAGGTGAACGAGCGACACAAGCGGACGACGGCGGGACTTCCCGCCGTCGTCCGCCTGCGTTTTAGTGAGGTGCTTTACAGCGCTGACCAGCCGCCGTCGGAGGCGAGGATGGCGCCGTTGATGTTGGTGCCGTCGTCGCTGAGCAGGAAGGTGATGGACGCGGCGAGCTGCGCGGCGGTGGCGGGCGTGGGGACGCTGGCCTGCATCAGCGGGCCGAGGCGTTCGGCCGCGAGCTGGGATCCCCAGTCGGCCACGATGTTGGTGATGGTGGGGCCGGGGGCCACGGCGTTGAAGCGCAGACCTTTGGGTCCGTACATCACGGCCGAGTTCTTGGTCAGGCCGACGACGGCGTGCTTGGACGCGGTGTAGGCAGCGCCGGCGGCGGACCCGCGCAGGCCGGCCTCGGAGGCGACGTTGACCACGGAGCCGGTGCCGGCGTCCAGCATCAGCGGCACCACGGCGCGGGTGAGGCGCATGAGGGCGGTGACGTTGATCCGGAAGACGCGGTCCCAGAGGTCGTCGTCCACCTCGTGGATCGGGGCGAAGTTGTCCATGATGCCGGCGACGTTCGCCAGCGCGTCGATGCGTCCGCCGGCGGCAGCGACGACGGCGGCCACGGTTTCTTCGGTGGAGATGTCGCCGGCCACGGGGACCAGGTCCAGCCCGGCGTTCTCGGCCACCAGGTCGTCCAGGCGTTCCTTGCTGATGTCGGCGGCGATGACGCGGCCGCCTTCCTTGGCGATCCGCAGGGCGGTGGCCTGGCCGATGCCGGAGGCTGCGCCGGTGACGATGACGGTCTTGCCGGCGAACCGGCCGGTGGTGGCGGTTTCCTGCCATTTAGCTTCGTTGCCCATGATGTCCTTCCAGACGTTGCTGATCCTGATGCGGTCCACCTTATGACACTCTGTGTCATTATGTAAGGGTGAATACTGGTGGGATGCCTTCGGATGCTGTAACCACCGCCGTTCCGCGCTCCACCGGGCGCCCGGTGACGATTGATCCCGACGCCGTGGCCGCGATCGCGCTGAGGCTGTTCGCCGAACGCGGATACGAGCAGACTTCCATGGAGGACATCGCGCGTGAGGCGGGGATCGGGCGCAAGAGCCTGTACCGCTACTTCTCCAGCAAGGCCGAGCTCGTCTGGGGCGGCATGGAACCGGTGATCGAAGCCTCGGGGCGGGTTATGGAGTTAGCCCGCGTTGCCGGCGCGTCCGACGGCGACGTCCTGGCGGGGCTGCGCGAGGCGGTTGTCGCCGGGGTTGCCGTGCTTCCGGATTTGGCGGTCACGCGTGGCCGTCTGCGGCTGATCGCCGAACACCCCGAGTTGGCCAGCCGGAGCTATGAGTCCCTGGCGCCGCAGCGCGAGCAGGCCAGGGCGTACCTGGTTTCGGCCGGCGTCCCCGAGGACATTGCCGGCTATCTGTGCGCCGCGCTGATCGGCGCGACGTTCGAGGCCTGGATGCAATGGGCCGCCGGAACGGACCCGGATCCGTTGCCGTATCTGGTGGCCGCTGTTGGGGTGCTGCGGGTGCCGGAGGCTTAAAGACTGCGAATCGGGGTTCACTCTTCGACCAAGGGCCAGCCTGTTGCCGTGAAAGGAAACTAGCAAGTGGCCGTACGAAGGCCGGCCGCGACCCGGATGGAAACGGGCCGCTCCGCCGAAACAGCGGCTTGCGACTTTCGTAGTTGCCCGTAAGCCGGTCGTCACCCGGGCTGGTGCATTAGAAGATGCGCTCTAGCTCCTTCCCGCGATGCGTGAATAATAACACTCTCCATGACCAGTAGGGAGATCGGTGAGAGGGAAGCCGAAAAGCCGGCCACGCGCACAGCGACCCATGTCGACGCAGCCATCACGCTGCCGGAAGCCATGACCGGCAGGGCAAGCCCCGCGAAAGCGGCTGTCGGCGACAAGCCGGTCTTCGCATATATCGCCAGCCTGCCACAGCCGCAGCGCGGCATCGCCGAAACGGTCGATGCGCTGGCGGCGAAGACGCTGCCCGACCTCCGGCGCTCGGTGAAGTGGGGCATGTCGTACTACGGCGTCGGCGACGGGTGGTGCTTCAGCTGCGGCGGCTTTGCCGGCCATGTCAAGCTCATGTTTGTGAATGGCGTTGCGCTCGAGCCTGTACCGCCGGTGACGCCGGTGGGGATGGGCAAGTCGACGCGGGGTGTGGAGCTCGAATCCGTGGACGATATCGACGAACGCCAAATCGCGGCGTGGATGAAACAAGTCGCGTCCGTGCCGGGTGTTGGGGGCAAGAAGCGTTGAATCCGAGGCTTGCTGCAGACGCAAACGGTCGCTGAGAAACGCATGACACGTGAGGCGATGCCAGGGACAGCCCTTCCGCGGCAACTCCCCACCCATTATCGAAGGCCGATAACCGACGTTATGTAAAGTTGTCAGAATGTAAGGACAAATTGCGCTCCTTTCAGTCTACATCTCACCAGCCTCGTGCGCACTCCCCGGCCCCCCAATCCGCTCAGGTGGAAGCGCCGGGCGCCGAGGCGCCCGGTCCTGGCGGTTGACGGCCGTTCTGCGGCCCTTGCCGGTTTGGATGGTCCGGGAGGTAGATTGCATCGGGCCCCACGCCGCGGTCCTCGAAAATGGTGGGAATAGCGGGTTCGTGTGTGAATTGGGCGCATGCACCCCATGCCTGCCAGACAGTATCCGCTAACGCCTATTCCGGCCGTTAGGGCACCAGCGGCAGGTCCGTCCACCAAGGTTTACCGCTGCCCGCCGAGGTGACGTCGGGGCCGGCGGCTGATCCAGGCCGGTTGAAGATCATGGATGAGGCCCGGGCTGGTAGGCTGGCCGGAGTTTCACCACTTTCACCGGTTTCACCATCTTTCACCCCACAACCACGTGCATTGGAGGCAACGGTGCAAAACCCCTTCAAGCCGACCGCCGGGGCGACCCCGCCGGATCTGGTCGGCCGGGCAGGTCTCCTGGACGAGTTCGAATACGGGCTGCAGCAGGGGCCGGGCGCCCCGGGGCTCCTTACGATCATTACCGGGTCCAGGGGCATCGGCAAGACCGTGATGCTCAGCGCAGCGGAATCGATCGCCAGGAACCACGGCTGGGCCGTGATCTCCCGGACAGCCAACCCCGGGTTTCTGGCCAGAATCGGTGACGACATGCTGCGCCTGGTTGACGAGCTCGGGGACGGCCCGCCGACGCGAAAGATCACCGCCTTCTCCGCCGCCGGGTTCGGACTGACCACCCAGCTGCCCCAGGACCGCGTTCCGGACTGGCGCCGGACCGGAGAGGAACTCCTGCGGCTGTTGGAGGCCAAGGGGACGGGCCTGGTCATCACGATTGACGAAATCCACGCCGTGGACCGGACCGAAATCTCCCAACTGGCTGCCGACGTGCAGCACTTCATCCGCGACGGACTGCCCATCGGCCTGATCTTCGCCGGCCTCCCCTCGGCCGTGTCCGATCTGCTCAACGAAGGCGTGGCCACGTTCCTGCGGCGGGCCGACAGGATCAACCTTCACGAAGCAGCCACCGCCGAAGTCACCGCCTCCTACCTTGAGCTTTTCAGCGAGGGAGGCATCGACGTCTCCCCCGAGCTGATCAGCGAAGCGGCGGAAGCCACCGAGGGTTACCCTTTCCTGATCCAGCTCGTTGGCTACTACCTCTGGATGGCGGCGGACAAGGCCGGCTGGACCCTGGATCAGGACAATGTCCGCACCGCCATCGCGGCCGCCCAGCGACGGAACACCCTGGTCGTCGTCGAGTCCGCACTCTCGGACATCTCAGAGAAGGACCGCGAGTTCCTCGATGCCATGGCCCAGCAGGACGGCCCGTCCGCAGCTGCCCAGATCGGAAACCTCATCAAGTCCAAACCCAACGTGGTCTCAAAATACCGGAACCGGCTCATCGCCGCCGGCCTGATCGAATCCGCCGGCTACGGGAAAGTTGACTTCGCCATCCCAGGGCTTCGCCAATATCTTCGGGGATAGAAGCAACTGTCCCCGGACCTACTCAGGGGGTGCGGCTGCCATGGCTGCAAAACGGCTGGCGATGTCCCGGTTGACGTCCGCGATACTCAGGGAATCCGGGTCGAAGGGCCCGTCAGTGCCCGCCATTTCCGCGGCCCAGGCCGAGTACTCGGCGTGATCCGGGCGCGTCCGGTCGGCCAGGGCATCCAGAATCTCCTCATAACCGGGAAAACCGCCGCAGTCCTCCAACGGGCCGCGCCGGGCACCGTCAATCAGTTGCGCCGGCGGGGCGTCCCGGTCAGCCGGCCGGCGGGAAACCAGTTCGATCCGGTGGAGCCAGCTGTCGCCAAAGTCGTACTCATAGAAGGCCTCCCCCGATCCACGCGCAAGAAGCTGATCCAGCGAACAGCCGTCCTCGTCCAGGTCGGTCTCTTCCTCGCACCACTGTGCCGGGAGCCACTGCAGGGACTCGGGAACTTCGCCGTTGACCGGCCGCAGCGGCGCGAAAGGATCGCTGTCGACAAACCGATGCAGATGAGCATCTTCCCAGCCAAACGCCACCTGCAGCACCTCGTGAACCAGCCCCAGCGGCATGGAGCCCAGAACCTCCAACCGACGCCAGATCTCCGGGTCACTGTCAACCAGGCCCACGCGCAGCTCCAGGACCCAGTCCGGCCCGGCCAGGTTCTCGATTCCCCTCATGCTCACTGGATAATCCTCGCAGATCCGCGCTCCCTCAACGAGGAGAGGCCACGATGAGCTGCGTCTGCGATCGGTCGTATATGTGCCGTGCCCGCGTGTCCGGGACGTAGGCCGCGCGCCGTGCTCATAGGGTCAAGGCATGCCAAGGAAAGGAGAAGCGAAAGGAACAGATGATGCTCAATACATTGCAGGTCAAACATCGATCGATGACGTCCTCACGGGGCAATACGATCTGATTCCCCAGCTTCCGCTGCATTGGGCCGCCTTCGTGGCCGGTCCCCCGGGTACGCGCCGCGTTGCCGTCGCCGACGCAACCGGCTTGAAGGCGACAAATCCGGGCACAACCAGTGCTTTTCGAAAGCCGCAGCCCTGCCAGTCCAGCTTTATCTTCGCCAGCTATCCTCGGGCTCCGAGTTCATGAATTCTTCCGTAGAGCGTCGCCCGTGACCTTCCCATGTCCCTGGCTGCGTGGCCGGTTCGCCTCTGCCGACAAGCCGGCGAGCCTCGACGAAACGTCGGTTATCGGCTAAATGTTTCACCTCGACGCGGGAGTAGGCTCCCATGGCAATTCCAGGCCGCGCGTCCAACGCGCCTCGGTGCTGCGCTGCGCCTCCGCGTACTAACTTCCGCGGACGACAACGAGGAAACGGTCATTGAACTTGGCCGCACGCTTGAAGGCCCCGGAACCGCTGGCCATGGCACCCTTCGTCTCGACCAAACCCGCAGCAGCCTCGACCCCACCGTGGATATGGAGGACAAACTGGGCCCCGTCCGCATGCCCGACGGCCGGGTGCACCTGCGCGTCCTTTTGGATCGATCCGCCGTCGAGATTTTCGCCAACGGCAAGCCGCTCACGGCCCGCGTGTACCCGACCCTGGGGGTCAGCGCGTGAGTCTCGCGGCCGCCGAAGGTGCCGTGCGGCTGCTCTCCCCCGATGCCTGGACCTAGGCTGAGATCTTTGAAGGTGCCGGCCCCTTTTCCCCTAACCCAAGATCCGGCCCTCTCTTATTTTTCGGGCCTGGCTTGTTTCAGCGTTCTTGTTCGATACGCCGGACGATCATGGCCTCGAACTCAACGAGCTTCCGGGTTCCGCTGCCGCTGTCCAGGATCCAGAACATGCCCATAGACGGCACTGTCTGAAGCACCTTGCCGCGGTGGTAGCGTCGTCCGTCGTGCCAGGCTTCAATTGCATCGCCCGCGGTGAGATCCCTCAGATCTCGCACGATGCCGGCTGCTTGTTCTTCCGTCATGACCCCTCATTCCCCTGCCAGCAGGGCCAACCCCCACCAATTCAGAGTAGGGGCCGAAGATTGCGTCCACGTTAAATTGCTAAAACGCTTGATCAAAGTCTTGCATCAGGCTATCTTTGATTTTGATCAAACGCTTAAGCAGAATGGACATCAGCGCCGATGAAACGCTCAGTATTCTTCCAGCCCGCCGACGGTTGGGTCGGAGATCTCATCCCCTTCGAGAAGGACGGCGAGTTCTGGCTCTTCTACCTTCACGAGGTCCGCACCGACCCCAAGCCCGGGACGTCCTGGAACCTGGTCACCACCAAAGACCTCACCCAGTTCGAAGACCAGGGCGTTTCCCTCCAGCACGGAAGTGAAACCGACCTGGACTTCAACGCGTACACGGGAAGCATCGTGTGCGACGAGTCAGGCATCCACCACCTGTTCTATACGGGGCAGAACCCCCGGAACCTCGGCTCCGACGGAGCGCCGCTGCAGCTCGTCATGCACGCCACGAGCACGGACGGCATGACGACCTGGGTCAAGCACCCGGAACTGACGTTCGGCGCCCCGGCCGGCTACGAGTCAGGCGACTGGCGCGACCCTTTCGTTTTCCGGGACGAGGCCGCAGGCCAGTGGCGGATGCTGCTGGCGGCACGGCACTCCGACGGGCCGGAACGCCGCCGCGGGGTCATAGCCCAGTGCGTGTCCAGTGACCTGATGACCTGGCAGCACACCGAGCCGTTCTGGGATCCGCGCCGCTACATCACCCATGAATGCCCGGACGTCTTCTCCTGGGGCGACTGGTGGTACATGGTCTACTCAGAGTTCTCCGAGTCGTTCACAACCCGCTACCGGATGGCCAAAAGCCCCGACGGCCCCTGGACGGTGCCGGACCTGGACAGCATCGACGGGCGCGCCTTTTATGCCTCCAAGACGGCCGAACGGGACGGGCGCCGCTTCTTCTTCGGCTGGATCGCCAGGAAGGAAGACAACTCCGACGACGGCGCATGGCAGTGGGCGGGCACCATGTCCGTCCTGGAAGCACACCGGAACCCCGACGGCACCCTGGCGTTCTCCTTCGCCGACGAACTGGTGGAGAGCTTCTGGGACGAGGTCCCGGTGTCCTTCGACCGGGACCTTCCCGCGACGCTCACTGTTCCGGACGGCTTCGCAGCCGTTGTGTCCGAAGAGGTCCTGCCTCCGCAGTTCTACGCCAAGGCGGTTCTGCAGATCGCACCCGGCACCACAGAATGCGGCCTGCTGCTCCGCTCCAGTGCCGACGGAGACCGGTCCTACGTTCTCCGTTTGGAACCAAAGCGCGGCCGCATGGTGTTTGACCGGTGGCCCCGGGAAATCACCGGCGATGCACAATGGCATGTCTCGGGCGACGTTCCGTACGACATCGAGTTGGAACGCCCCTGTGACCTCAGCCCCGGCGAACACGTACTCGAAGTGGTCGTGGACGGAGACCTCTGTGTCGCCGTCCTGGACCGGCAGGTGTCCCTCAGCACGAGGCTCTATGACCTGTCCGAGGGCCGGATCGGCATCTTCGCCGGAGAAGGATCCGTCACCATCACCGAACTTGAAACACGCCAGCGCACCGATATCTAACTCGACCCATCCTCACTCCAATCAAGGGAGATTGCCGTAATGATAAAACTTTTCCGAACTGCCGCAGTGGCAGCCGTCACCGCCCTGGCTTTGGCAGCATGCGGCGGAGGGGCCAGTAACCCCTCCAACGTGAGCCCCACCGGGGAAATCAAGCCCCGCGAAATTTCGTGGCTGTTGTCCCGGCCGGCCGACGGCGCCGTCATCAACATCATGAAGAAGCTCGCGGACGACTACGCCAAGGACCACCCGGGTTTCTCGCTGAACCTGATCACCACCCCCGACAGGCCCTCATACATCCAGAAACTTGAGACCCTCGCCGCCGCGAACAAGCTTCCGGAACTCTTCGACACTGACGCCACACCGTTCGCCCAGCAGCTGGCGAAACAGGGCAAGATGGTCGACGCCGAGAAGCTGCTCAAAGACTTAGGCGTCTACGACAACTACCGGCCCAGCGCACTTGATTACCAGCGGTTCGACGACGGGTCGCTGAACATGATTCCGTTCCAGTTCGAGCTGGAGTTCATCTGGTACAACAAAGCCCTGCTGCAGAAGGCCGGAGTGTCCGTCCCGAAGTCCCTCGATGACCTCCCCGCCATGTGTACCGCCCTGCGCAAGGCCGGCATCACCCCCATCGCCATCGACGGCCAGGACCAGTGGCCCCTCGAACGGTATGTCGCCTACCAGCCGTTCAGGGAAGCCGGTCCGGACTTCATCCAGAAGCTAAAGAAGGGCGAAGCCAAGTTCTCCGACCCCGCAGGCCAGAAGTCCGTTCAGTGGATGGAAGCGCTCGGCAAGGCCAAGTGCTTCCAGGACGGCTTTTCCTCCCAGGGATACTCTGATGCCCAGAACCAGTTCACCTCCGGCCAGGCCGCCATGTACAACATCGGCACTTGGGAACTGCCCAGCCTGGCAACCGACAAACTGAATCCGGCAGTCCGCGATAACACCGACTTCTTCACCCTCCCGACGACCCAGGGATCCGTCACGGCGGCCAACGAGTACGTCTCCCCGTCCGGCATCGGCATGGCGGTCAACACCAAGACCTACGACCCGCTCGTGAGCGACTTCCTGAAGTTCGCCCTGGTGAAGTACCCTTCCGAATACGCAGCCACAGGAGCGCTCTCACCGACGACCAATGTGGAAACCGCCGTACCGGCCAACGCAACACCCCTGTACAAGAAGGCCCTTGAGAAGGCGAACGACCTCGGGAACGAACAGGCCATGCCGTGGGACACCCAGCTCGACCCGACCACCAACGGTCGGCTGCAGCAGGAACTCGTGCTCCTCGTCCAGGGCAACATCACGCCCGAACAGTTCACCAGCACGATGGACAACGCCGTCGCGCAAAACGCCCCGAAGTTCTTCAAGTAACCGCTGCGGTGGGGGGCTCCGGTCCCCACCCGAAAGGCCTCATCATGCTTCCCAACAGGTCACGACTATCAGTCCTGGTCTTCCTCCTCCCGCCGCTGCTGCTCTACGGCGCTGCCGTACTGTTCCCGATTCTCCAGTCCCTGGTCCTGAGCTTCTTCTCATGGAACGGGATCAGCGACATGGAATTCGTGGGACTGGCAAACTACGTGCGGATGTTCACCGGCGACGACATCTTCTGGCGCTCCTTCTTCAACGCTCTCGGCTATCTGGCCATCTGCCTGGTCTTGCAGCTTGGCGGCGCCCTGCTGGTCGCCAGCCTCCTCACCTCGCTGAGCCGGGGCCGGGAACTGATAAAAACCCTCTACCTGCTGCCGGCAGTGATCTCGACGGTGGCCATCGCGTTCCTCTTCGTGCGTATCTACTCGATCGACCCGGTGGGCCTGCTCAACCAGGTCCTGCAGTGGATTGGCCTCGGCGCCCTCGAACGCCCCTGGCTCTCGGACATCAACACCGTCCTGGCCGCAGTGTCGGTGCCGGAAGGATGGCGGTTCACGGGCTTGTACATGCTCATCCTCTACGCGGCGTTGCTCTCCGTTCCACTGGAACTGGAGGAAGCAGCACGCCTCGACGGAGCTTCGCGGTGGCAACTGTTCACCAAGATCCGTTTCCCCCACATCCGGCCCGTCTGGATCACCACCACCATCATGGCTACGACCTACGGCCTGCGCGGATTCGACATCCCCTACCTGATGACCAACGGCGGGCCCGGACAGTCCTCGGAGCTCCTGACCACCTACATGTACAAGACGGCATTCACGAGCACCGACTTCGGCTACGCCAGCACCATCTCCGTGTTCATCGTCGTCGAATGCCTGGCCGCCGTCGGGCTCATCCTCTTCATGCTCAAACGAAAGGCGGACGCATGACCGCGCAAGCAGCCCCGATTACAAGACCTGTCATGACTTCACCGGACAGCCCGCCTCCGCTGCGCAGACGGCGCAAGCCCAGTCTCTACGGCACGTTGTCAAAGGTGCTGATCGCCCTCATCGTCATCGTGCAGGTCTACCCCCTCGCATGGCTTTTCATCACCAGCCTTCGCACCGAACAGGACTTCGCGACGGGCGACCCGTTTGCACTGCCGAAGTCCCTTACCTGGGATAACTACGCCCGCGCCTTCGAAACCGGCAACCTCGGGATGAACATCCTCAACAGCTTCATCGTCACCATGGGAGCCAACCTCCTGATCGTGCTGCTGGGAATGATGGCAGCCTATGCACTCCAGGTCCTCGGCTTCCGCTTCAGCAAGGTCGTCCGGGGCCTGTTCTTGATCGGCATCATCGTGCCCGTGCAGATCGCTCTCGTGCCG
This sequence comes from Arthrobacter sp. P1_B3, assembly GCF_056406615.1. Classification (NCBI taxonomy): domain Bacteria; kingdom Bacillati; phylum Actinomycetota; class Actinomycetes; order Micrococcales; family Micrococcaceae; genus Arthrobacter; species Arthrobacter sp. P1_B3. The sequence continues at coordinate 79,197 of NZ_JBFTZV010000014.1, forward strand.
CTGTTCATCGACTACTCGACGATCAACCTGCTCGACACCTACCCGTCGATGATCATTCCCCTGGCCGGCTTTGCCCTTCCGATGTCGATCTACCTGTTCTCCTCATTCTTTAACTACATCCCCCGGGAAACGTACGAGGCGGCCTCACTTGACGGAGCGGGGCCCTACCGCATCTTCGGGCTCATCACCCTGCCCCTGTCGGTCAACACCGTCGTGACCGTCGTGCTGGTCAACAGCATCTTCATCTGGAACGACTTCATCTTTGCCAACACCTTCGTCCTCTCTGAGGAACTCAAGACCATCCCGCTTGGCCTGCAGAACTACATCGGAGCCATGGGGAAGACCGACTGGACGGCCACGTTCGCCGCCGTCTGCGTCACCATCACCCCGCTGCTGCTGGTCTTCTTGGTGCTCAACAAGGCGATGATCCAGGGCCTGGAAAGCGGGGCGACCAAGGGATGACGGCAGCAACGGACGGATATACTCCTGAAGGAGGGCACATGATTTCAATGGAGAATAGTTCGGGCACGCCATCGGTTGAGGCTGCACCCCCGAAGCAGCCCACGCGCGCCCACCCCATCACCCTGCGTCAGGTCGCGGAAGCAGCCGGCGTCTCCACCGCCACCGTCTCGTTGGTCGTCAACATGAAAAAGGACGCCCGCATCTCTGCCGCCACCCGGAAACGGGTTCGGGACGCGATTCGGGACCTTGGCTACCGGCCCAATGCGATGGCCCAAACCCTGGTCAGCGGCAGCTCCCGGTTCATCGGCCTCGTAGCCGACTCCATCGCAACCACACCCTTCGCAGGCCAGATCATCCACGGGGCCCAGGATGAGGCCTGGAAACATGGATACGCCCTCCTGATCGCCAACACCGAAGGCAATAGCGAGCTTGAGACGGACGCGATCTCCATGATGCTCGAATACAAGGTCCGCGGCATCCTCTACTCGACCTGGTTCCACCGCGCCACCGACATACCGGTCTCTCTTCGCGAAGCGGACTTCGTCCTCGTCAACTGCTTCTCGACGGAACCGGGCGCACGGGCCGTGGTCCCCGATGAGGCACAAGGTGGCCGTTCAGCGACGGAAATCCTGCTGCGGCACGGCCACCGCCGGATTGCCTTCATCAACGCCACCATCCCCGCTCCTGCCAAGGACGGGCGCCTTCAGGGCTACAGGGATGCCCTGGAAGCGGCAGGGATCCCGTTCGACGAGGGCCTGGTCCTGGAAGCCTATCCCAACCAGGAAGGCGGATACGGGGCGACCGTGGAACTCCTCAAGCGCGGCGTCTCGGCCGTGTATTGCTACAACGACCGCATGGCGATGGGACTTTACGACGGGCTGCGCGAGCACGGCCTGTCCATCCCGGACGACATGGCCGTGGTGGGTTTCGACAACCAAGAAGTCATCGCCGCCCATCTCCGGCCCCCGCTTTCCACGGTGTCTCTCCCCCACTACGAACTGGGCGCAGCCGGAGTCCGGATGCTGCTGGGCCTTGACGAGGCACCGGACAATGCCGCCGCAAAAATTAACTGTCCCACAGTGGAGCGAACCTCCGTCCAGGCGCTGGCACCGGCATAGGCGGCCTGCGGATACCTGCGCAGCCCGCACTCCCCCCAGGAACACCCGGGGCTAGGGCGTGTCTCCTTATTGTCGTAGCCAGATGACGACGGCGTAGAGGACGACGCCTGCACGGTAGGCCAGCGCGAGTTTGTCGTAGCGGGTGGCGATGGCGCGCCATTGTTTGAAGAGGCTGAAGGATCTTTCGACAGTGTTGCGGCCTTTGTAGGTTTCGGCGTCGAAGTTCACGGGGCGCCCGCCGCGTGAACCACGGCGTTTCCGGTGTCCGATCTGGTCGGACGGTTCCGGGATGACGGCTTTGATGCCCCGACCGCGCAGTAGTGACCGGTTGGCCCTGGAGGAGTACGCCTTGTCGACCATCACGGCATCCGGCCGCGTTCTGGCCGGGCCCCCGCCGAGACGGGGCACCCGCACTGCCTCCATGAAGACCGGGAACATCGGCGAGTCACCGCCCTGTCCGGGGCCCAGGATCATGGCCAGCGGCCTGCCTTTTCCGTCGCAGGCGTGATGGATCTTGGTGCTCAGCCCGCCGCGGGAGCGGCCGATGGCGTGGTCTGAGGGTTCAGCAAACAGTTTCTTGTATTTCGGGAGTTCCCCCTGTGCTGCGGGGAAGGTTCGTCCCGTGCTGGTGGGCCCGGTTGATGGTCGAATCCACCGAAACTGCCCAGTCGACCTGCCCGGTGGCGTCCGCCTCGGCCAGAAGCCTCGCGTGGATCCGGTCCCATGTCCCGTCGGAGGCGAAACGCCGGTGACGCTTCCATACCGTCTGCCAGGGACCAAACTCCGCAGGTAGGTCCCGCCATGCAATTCCGCACCGGTACCGGTAGATAATGCCTTCAATGACCTGGCGGTGGCCACGGAACGGGCGCCCCCGCTGTCCGTCCGAGCTGGGCAGCAACGGCTCGATCCGGGACCACTGCTCATCACTCAAAACAGATGTTCTCGACACCGTTTAAGCATTCCAGCCAGCAACCCCCTATTTAGGAGACACGCCCTAGTCCGCCGGCCGGGGAGGTTCGTGAAGTCCGAATGCCGAGCCTTGGTCGTCCTTGCAGAGCTTGAACCTGCCGTACTCCCCCGCACTGGTCTCATCCCCAAGCTCGGGTTCGTCGACTGAGCCGCCGAGCTCCCGAACCCGGTCCAGTGCGGCATCCATGTCGTCCACCCCGAAGAAGATGTACGGCACGGCGCCGGAGTCGCCGCCGTGCATCCCGCCGGAGAGCCCGGGCGTGCCGATCATGAATCCTCCGCCGGCGGAGGGCCCGGGCGTGAAGTCCCAGCCGAAGAGCGCCCCGTAGAACGCCTTGCCGCGCTGGGGATCTTTGACGCCGATTTCAAAGAACGCTGGCTCGCCGGACATGGCTCCTCCTGGTCTTGGGTGAGAACGCACCCACCCTACGACCGAATGCCCGGGCACACAATGGTGCGGAGCTTTTGCAGCTGCTGGCGATTGTCGAATCAACGGCAAGCGGACGACGGCGGGGAGTCCCGCCGTCGTCCGCTTGCCGTTTGCTGCCCTACAGTCTGTGATGCTCCGGAGCTGCCCACCGGGGTTCTCCGGAATCGGCCTTGCTTGCCGGTTGGCCTGCATACGTCCAGACACATGGCCGGCCGGCATCGCTCGGGAGAAGCTGGCCTTCGTACAGCGAGATGCTCGCTCCCGCCGGACTCTGCCAGACTCCGGTCAGTTCGCAGTGGGTGCCGGTGGCTTGCCGCCGTGGCGCCGAGAGGTTGATGATCCTGCGTGCCCGTTTCTCGGCAACGGGAAGTCTCTTCTTCACAATGACGCTCCTGCCGGTTCCCGGTAGGTGCTTTCGGGAACATCAGTGATGAACATGTGTCCGGGGGCGTGGCTGATGGCGAAGGCGGGCCTGGATGCCATCACTGCGCTCTGCGGTGTCACGCCGCAGGCCCAGAAAACCGGCACTTCCCCCGGCCTGATCTCCACCGCATCGCCGAAGTCGGGGCGGTTGATGTCGGCAATGCCGAGGTCCCCGGGCGCCCCGACATGAACCGGGCTGCCGTGGACCTTGGGCACTTCCGACGTCACCCTGATTGCCGTTTCGACCAGCTCGGGCGGCATCGGGCGCATGGAAACCACCATCGGTCCGTGGATTCGTCCCGCAGGGATGCACGCGATGTTCGTGCGGTACATGGGGACGTTACGGCCCGTTTCGGTATGCCGGAGCGGGACGCCCTCGCTGGCGAGCGCGGCTTCGAAGGTGAAACTGCAGCCGATGAGGACGCCCACCATGTCATCACGCCAGACCGATGCGACGTCCGTGACTTCATCGGCAAGTTCGCCGTCCACCCACACCCGGTAGGCGGGGATGTCACTGCGGATGTCAGACCCTGCGGCGAGGGCGCTCTCGTACTGTCCCGCCGGGATGACGTCGATGACGGGGCAGGCCTTGGGGTTGAGCCGGCAGAACTCGATGAATTCGTCGGCGTAGTCGGCCGTCACCGCTATCAGGTTTGCCTGGGTGTAGCCGTCGCTCCATCCGGAGGTGGGGGTGACCAGGCCGTTGCGAAACTTCAGGCGCGCATCGGAGGGTGCCTGGAGTGCGTTGATCTGGTTCACCGGGTCTCCGCCAGCTCAGTTGAAGACTGCAGGTACTCCTGGTCCTCGGCAACGTTGGAGTCCCGTCCCAGGGCCAGGCCCACCAGGGTCAGGAGGCAGGCAACGCTGAGGTAGATGGCAACCGGAACCCAGCTGTTGAAGGTGCTCAGCAGGAGGGTGAACATGAACGGTGCGATGGCGCCACCGATGATTCCGGCGAAGGTGTAGGCCAGCGAACTGCCGGTGGAGCGGAGCCGCGGCGAGAACTGTTCAACAACGAAGGCCGCCTGGGGTCCGTACATAAACGAGTGGCAGAGCAGGCCCAGCACCGTTCCCACTATCAGCATGACCGGGGACCGACCTTCGAGGACGATGAAGAACAGGTACCCCCAGACGGCGGCGGCCACTGCGGCGATGGCGTAGACCAGCCGGCGGTTGATGCGGTCAGAGATGGCCCCGGCAAGCGGCATGGTGAAAATCTGGAGTGCCGAACCGATGAGGACGGCCACCAGCACTTGGCCGCGGTCGAAGCCAAGTTTCTGAATGCCGTAGGTGAGCATAAAGACGGTGCACATCGCGTAGATGACGTCCGGGCCGATGCGGCTGAGCATGGCCGCGATGAGGGGCCGGCGCTGGGTTGCCAGGACTTCGCGGATCGGGGACTTGGGCTTGTCTCCCCTGGCCTCCATGGCCTTGAAGATGGGGGTGTCCTCAAGCTTGAGCCGGATCCAGAGCCCGAAGGCCACCAGCAGTGCCGAGATCAGGAAGGCGATTCGCCAGCCGAAGTTCAGGAAATCCTCTTCGGACAGGGTCAAAGTCAGGACGGCAAGCGCGCCGTTGGCCATCAGGTTGCCGGCGGGCGGGCCGATCTGCGCGGCGGATGCCCAGAAACCGCGGCGGTTCGGGTCACCGAATTCACTGGAGAGCAGGACTGCCCCGCCCCACTCGCCGCCGACGCCGACACCCTGCGCGAAGCGGAGGAAGACCAGGATGGCGGGGGCGATGATGCCGATGGTGTCGTACGTGGGCAGCAGGCCGATGAGGAACGTGGCGACGCCGATCAGCATCAGCGTGATGACCAGGATCTTCTTGCGGCCGATCTCGTCCCCGAGCCGGCCGAAGATGATGCCACCGACGGGCCGGGAAATGTAGCCCACGGCGTAGGTGGAGAAGGCCAGCAGGGTGCCCGTGACAGGGTCCGAGGCCGGGAAGAAGACCAGCGGGAAAACGATCGCAGCCGCGGCGGAGTAGACGGCGAAGTCATAGAACTCCAGCGCGGTTCCGGTCAGGCTGGCCGCGAATGCCTTGTACATGCCCTTGCGCCCCACAAAGGGTTTCGGGTCAGCGGGGGCCATTACAGATGGAGTGGCCATTTGTACCTCCATGAAGAGTGTGGATGTCATCCGAGTGCGGGCGGATGGTGTTTGTGCGCCTTTTCTGTCCGGACCTGCGTCGTTGCAGGTGGGGACATCCGGGTGCGTGTGCGGCTACCGTGATGGGCTGCGGAAGTCGGGACTGCGATCAATTGTTGGATTGTTGAACAATCCGAACTTGTTGAACAATTTACGCGACGCAGATCACACCGTCAAGGGGTTGACGGTGATGCAGTCGTCGCGGCTCTTGCCGGATTTAAGGCGGGGAAGCGCTAGTTCGAAGCCTCGGGCCCCGACGCATGGACCGCCGTCTGGTGCTCTTCCGACCGCGCGAGGTAGTCGGTCAGGCAGTAGGCCGCGTGCAGGCGTCGTCCTCTACGCCGTCGTCATCTGGCTACGACAATAAGGAGACACGCCCTAGTCCTTGATTCACGCGTGATCCCGCCGGTTCTTGCCCCAAGGGAGAGCCGGCGGGGTCTTGTTTCCTCGACCACCGGAGGTGAGAAAGCATGACCTCGCCCCCTACTCCAGTACTCACATTCATCCCACCGATAGCGGATATGACGTAAAGTCGATCCGCGCAGAGACGAACTACCCGTCTCGAGGCCGACAGAAGAAATGTTCTGCGCCCTAAACCTCCGCCACGGGAGCCGCGAACTGCGCCGCGTACAGCGCCGCGTACGCCCCGCCCGCAGCCAGCAACTGAGCATGCGTCCCCTGCTCCACGATCTGCCCGGACTCCATCACCAGGATGAGGTCGGCGTCGCGGATGGTGGAGAGCCGGTGGGCAATGACAAACGAAGTCCGGTCGGACCGCAGCGCGCTCATGGCCTTCTGCACCAGGACCTCGGTCCGCGTATCCACTGAAGAAGTCGCCTCGTCCAGGATCAGCACGGACGGGCGGGCCAGGAACGCCCGGGCAATCGTGAGCAGCTGCTTCTCACCGGCGGAGACGTTGGAGCCCTCGTCGTCGAGCACGGTGTCGTAGCCCTCCGGCAGGGACCGGACGAAACGGTCCACGTACGTCGCCCGGGCGGCCTCCAGGATCTCGTCCTCCGAAGCACCAGGCCGGCCGTAGGCGATGTTGTCCCGGATGGTCCCGCCGAACAGCCAGGTGTCCTGCAGCACCATGCCCATCCGCGAGCGCAGCTCGTTGCGGGTCATCGCGGTGACGTCCACGCCGTCGAGTGTGATCCGCCCGGCGTCGAGTTCGTAGAAGCGCATCATCAGGTTCACCAGGGTGGTCTTGCCCGCGCCGGTGTGCCCCACAATGGCGACGGTCTGGCCCGGCTCGGCCACGAGACTCAGGTCTGAGATCAGCGGCTTGTCCGGGGAGTAGGAGAAGGAGACGTCCTCGAACACCAGCCGGCCGCGGCCCCCGTTAGGCGCCACCGACGGATAAGGATCCGCCGACTGTTCCTCGGTGTCCAACAGCTCAAACACCCGCTCGGCCGAGGCCACGCCGGACTGCAGCAGGTTCGCCATGGAGCCCAGCTGGGCCAGCGGCTGGGTGAACTGCCGGGAGTACTGGATGAACGCCTGCACGTCGCCCAGCTGCATCGCCCCCGAGGCCACCTGCAGGCCGCCCACCACGGCGATCCCCACGTAGACCAGGTTCCCGATGAACGTCATGGCCGGCATGATCAGCCCGGAAATGAACTGCGCGCCGAAGCTCGCCTGGTACAGCTCCACGTTCTTCTGCCGGAACCGCTCCTCCACTTCGCGCTGCCGGCCGAAGACCTTCACCAGCGCGTGCCCGGTGTAGGTCTCCTCGATCTGCCCGTTCAGCTCGCCGGTGTGTTTCCACTGCGACACGAACAGCTTCTGGGAGCGTTTGGCGATCACCGCCGTCGTCACCAGGGTCAGCGGAATGGTCACCAGCGCGATCAGCGCCAGCGTGGGCGAGAGCAGGATCATCATCACAAGCACCCCCACCACGGTCAGCACCGAGGTCACGGCCTGGCTGATGGACTGCTGGAGGCTTTGGGAGATGTTGTCGACGTCGTTGGTCACCCGGCTGAGCAGCTCGCCGCGCTGGATCGAGTCGAAGTAGCGCAGCGGCAGCCCGTTGATCTTCGCCTCGATCCGTTCGCGCAGCCGGAAGACTGTGCGCTGCACGACGCCGTTGAGGATATACGCCTGCAGCCAGCCGAACGCCGAGGCCAGCACGTACAGGGCAACCGCCCACAGCAGCACGGTGGCCAGCGCGGCGAAGTCGATCCCGGCGCCGGGCGTCAGCGTCATGGCGCTGAGCATGTCCGCCTGCTGGGTCTCCCCCGCGGCGCGCAGCTGCGCGATCACCTGGGCCTGGGTCTCCCCGGCGGGCAGCTGCTTGGACACGACGCCGGCGAAGATCAGGTTGGTGCCTTCGCCCAGCAGCCGGGGCCCGATCACCGAGAACGTCACGCTCACGACGGCGAGCAGCAGGACCAGCGTCAGCCACAGCCGTTCGGGTCTCAGCTCCCCCAGCAGCCGCCGGGCGGACGGCCCGAAGTTCATGGCCTTCTCCGCCGGGATGTTCATCCCGGCAAACGGTCCGCCGCGGCCGGGCCCACCCGCGGGGCGGGGAATCCGCAGCGGGGCCTGCGCGGCGGGCGCCCCGGAAACCCCGGGGGCGGCGGCGGGGACCGGCGTCGGCGCCTTGTCGGTGCGGCTCATGCCGCCTCCTCCGCCGCGAGCTGGGAGTTCACAATCTCTTGGTACGTCTCGGACGTCTCCAGCAGCTCCTCATGCGAACCGTGCGCGACGATCCTGCCGCGATCCAGCACCAGGATCTGGTCCGCGTCCACAATGCTCGAGACCCGCTGGGCGATGATCACCAGCGTGGCCCCGGCAGTGTGCTGCTTGAGCGCCTGCCGCAGCCGGGCGTCCGTGGCCGTGTCCAGCGAGGAGAACGAGTCGTCAAAAATGTAGAGCTCGGGCCGTTTCACGAGCGCCCGGGCGATCGCGAGCCGCTGCCGCTGGCCGCCGGAGACGTTGGTGCCGCCCTGTGAGATCGGCGCGTCCAGTCCGCCTTCGAGCTCCTCCACAAAGTCCTGCGCCTGCGCAATGCTCAGGGCCCGCCAGAGCTCGTCCTCGGTGGCGTCGGGTTTGCCGTAGAGCAGGTTGCTGCGCACCGTGCCGGAGAACAGGAAGGGCTTCTGCGGGACCAGTCCGATGTGCCCCCACAGCAGGTCCGGGTGGAGCTCGCGCACGTCCACACCGTCGATCCGCACCGAGCCGGACGTCGCGTCGAACAGCCGCGGCATCAGGTTCACCAGGGTGGTCTTGCCGGAACCGGTGCTGCCGATGATCGCCGTCGTCTGCCCCGCGCGGGCGGTGAAGCTCACGTCCGAGAGCACCGGCTGCTCGGCCCCCGGGTAGGCGAACCCGACGTCGCGCATTTCCAGCTCACCGCGCGCCGCCCGCCCGGCCGCGCGCGAAACCGGACGCAACGGCGGCCGGACGCTGGACTCGGTCCCGAGCACCTCGCCGATCCGGTCCCCCGACACCGCCGCGCGCGGGATCATGATCGCCATGAACGTGGCCATCATGACGGACATCAGGATCTGCATGAGGTAGCTCAGGAACGCGATGAGTGTGCCCACCTGCATGGACCCGTCCTCGATCCGGAACGCGCCGAACCAGATCACGGCGGCGCTGGAGACGTTGAGCACCAGCATCACGGTGGGGAACGCGAGCGCCATGAGCCGGCCGGCGCGCAGCGCGGTGTCCGTGACGTCCTCGTTGGCGCGGGCAAAGCGTGCGGTTTCCACGTCCTCCCGGACGAAGGCCCGCACCACACGGATGCCGGTGAGCTGTTCGCGCAGCACCCGGTTGACGGTGTCGATCCGGGTCTGCATGAGCCGGAACAGCGGCACCATCCGGATAATGATCGACCCCACCGCAATCAGGAGCACGGGCACGCTGACCGCGATCAGCCAGGACAGCTGCAGGTCCTGCCGGATGGCCATGATCACCCCGCCGATGCAGAGCATGGGTGCCGTGACCATGAGCGTTGCAGACATCAGGACCAGCTGCTGGACCTGCTGGACATCGTTGGTGGAGCGGGTGATCAGGCTGGGTGGGCCGAACCGGGTGACTTCCTGCTCGGAAAATTCGGCCACCCGGGTGAAGATTGCCCCGCGGACGTCCCGGCCCATCGCCATCGCGGCCTTCGCCCCGAAATACACGGCCACAACCGTGCAGACGATCTGCAGCAGGGTAACCAGGAGCATGAGGCCGCCGATGCGCAGGATGTACTCCGTGTTCCCCGTCGCCACGCCCTGATCGATGATGTCCGCATTCAGGGTGGGCAGGTACAGCGAGGCAATGGACGCCGCCAGCTGGAAGACGACGACGGCGAACAGCAGCCGCCGCTGCGGCCGCAGGTATTCGACGAGCAGTTTCCAGAGCATCCGGTCTCCACTTCACGCGTCACGGGCACTTGTGTGGGTCAGTCTACGTCCGGCTACCCGGAGATAGCTGGGTTCCTCTCAGGGCGAATCGCGGGTGGGCCTGCGGTTATGTTTTTGCTTGCCGGACGGGCTGTCTTGCCGGGCAGTGCTGGCTTGCCGGACAGTGCTGGCTTGCCGGGCCGGTGGCCCGGGTGTAGCTTGAGGCGGATGCTGAGCATTGGCTCGATCGTGATCCGGGTGGACAACCTGGAACGCCAGATGAGTTTCTGGCAGGCTGCCCTGGGCTATGAGCCGCGGTACGCGCCCGACGGCGACTTCGTGATCCTGCAGCCGCCGGGCGGCGTGGGCACGTGCATCTCCCTGGACCGGGTCCCCGCGGCCGTCCAGGTTCCCCCGCGCCTGCATCTGGACCTGTACACGGACACCCAGGACGCCGAAGTGCAGCGCCTGCTGGCCCTGGGCGCCACCCGGGTCGAATGGAGCCAGCGGCCGGCGGACGCCGACTACGTGATACTTGCCGATCCGGAAGGCAACAGGTTCTGCGTGGTGGACACCGCCGGGACGGCCAATTCACCCGCGACCCCCTAGGGTGCGCCTCCCATATCGGGTGTTACCTGTATAGGATCGGGCGGTATGGCGCTGCGACTTGTTCAGGTGAATTTCAAGGCCCGCGATGACTCGGCACTCGGCCGGTTTTGGGCGGAGGCGCTCGGCTGGGGTGTTTCCAGCGAAGGACCCGGCGTGACCAATGTTGAACCCGTGGGCTTCGACTGGCCGGACCCGGCCGCCGTCTGCGTCGACGTTGTCACCGTCCCGGACCCCGAGACGGTGAGGTACCGCGCGCACCTCGATCTCACCACCACCTCTGCGGCCCATCAGGCCGAGCTGGTCGCGCACCTGTTGGAGCTCGGTGCGACGCCCGCCGACGTGGGCCAGGGTGATGTGCCATGGGCGGTTCTGGCCGACCCGGAGGGCAACCTGTTCCGCGTGCTGGAGCCCCGATCGATCTACCGGGACACGGGGCCGATCGCCGCGGTGGTGGTCAGCTGCGCGGATCCGCGGGCCATGGCCCGGTTCTGGGGCGAGGCGATGGACTGGACCCTGCACGAAGTGACCGACGATCATGCGAGGCTGCGTTCAGCCAAGGGTGTCGGGCCGTATCTGGAGTTCCTGCGCACGCCCGCCGGGAAGACCGTGAATGGCCGTGTCCATCTCGACCTGATGCCGTACCCCGGTGATGATCAAGCGGCAGAGGTGGCCCGGCTGCGGGCGCTGGGCGCCACTGACGCCGACGTCGGCCAGGGCGATGTGCCATGGGTGTGCCTCGCCGACTCAGAGGGCAACGAGTTCTGCGTCCTCGCCCCGCGGTGACGCGGAGCCTGGTTCCTGCACGAGTCCAGGCGGTGCAGACGCGGAGGATGTAGACGGCGGGGTAGGTGATGGCGAGCTTGTCGCAGCGCCCTGGACCACGTTCACGCGCCCGTCCACCGGGCCGGGCAGTTGACCCGGCCCGGCCTCCGCCCCGACCACTCGCGACCTAAGTGAACCGGGGTGGACTCGCGATGACCTTCGACCCTAGACCCGCACGGATACCGGGTCCACGGTGTTTCCATGGAATCCACGGAACGCATCGTTGTCGGTATCGACGGCTCTGAATACTCGCCGGCGCCCTTGCGGCTTGCCGGGCGCTTTGCCGCGGCGTTGGGCGCACCCCTTGAGGTCATAACCTGCGTTGGTCTGTCCGATTATTACCTCCCGGCCCATCTCTCGCGTGTCAGTGATGAAGTGGCTACTCAGCTGGAAGAGGTCGCTGCACGCCTGGTGGATCAGGCCATTGACACCGCATTCGGTCAGGATCATCCACCAAGGCTCTCCACGACGGTGAAGTTTGGAACACCAGCGAAGGTTTTGGTCGAGGAGAGCAAGGATGCGCAACTCCTGATCGTGGGCCGCCGGGGCCACGGCGGCTTCTTAAACCAGGTCATCGGCTCCGTGAGTAGCGCCTGTGCCGCGCACGCCTTTTGCCCGGTCGTTGTGGTGGGCCAAGAGTCCGGAGAGCGCTGAACTGGGCGACCGTCCGGTTACGTCTGGGATTCTGCTTGGGCAACGATGTGAAGTGTGTGCAGGAAGCTATCGGGATTGAGGGACAGTGAGTCTATGCCTTCGCGAACGAGGAAGGCTGCGAAATCGGGGTGGTCGCTGGGACCTTGCCCGCAGATACCGATCTTGATGCCGGCCGCATGAGCTTTTCGGATTACGTCACTGATCATTGAGGTGACCGCTTCGTTGCGTTCGTCGAAGAGCCCGGCCAGGTCCTCCGCGTCCCGGTCAACACCCAGGATGAGTTGAGTCAGATCGTTGGAACCGATGGAGAACCCGTCGAACCGCCGGGCGAAGTCCTCGGCCAGAATGACGTTGGAGGGGATCTCGCACATCATGTAGATTTGCAGGCCGTTGTCTCCCCGCCTTAGACCATTGGCTGCCATGGTCTGCAGAACGAGGTCCGCTTCAGCGGGTGTGCGGCAGAACGGCACCATGATAATCACGTTGGTGAAGCCAATAGTTTCCCGCACGCGTTTCAGGGCCTTACATTCCAGCGAGAAGCCGTCTTTGTAGCGGTCATGGTAGTAGCGGGAGGCGCCCCGGAAGCCTAGCATCGGGTTTTCCTCCGGCCGTTCGAAGTACTCGCCGCCGATCAGGTGGGCGTACTCGTTGGACTTAAAATCACTCAACCGGACAATCACCGGCCCTGGATAGTAGGCAGCGGCTATCTTCGCGATGCCGAGAGCCAAGGTCTCCACGAAATACTCCTGCGGATTGCTGTGGTCTTTGGTGATTTCCTGGATCTGCCGGGTCACCTCGGGGTCCCGCACGCGCTCGGGGTGGACGAGGGCCATTGGGTGAATCCTGATCAGGCTGGCGATGATGAATTCCATACGTGCCAGGCCCACACCTTCTGCCGGCAGACGCCACCAACGGAAAGCTGCCGCCGGGCTGGCGACGTTGACCATCATGGAGGTCCTCGTCCGGGGCACGTCCCCCAGGTCGACGTCGACAGAATCAAATGCCAGGGCGCCCTCGTAGACGCGCCCTTCGTTACCCTCGGCGCAGGAAAGAGTCACTGTCTGACCCTCCGTGAGGACCGCCGTTGCCTTGCCGGTGCCGACAACGGCCGGCACCCCCAGTTCCCTGCTCACAATTGCGGCATGACTGGTCGGGCCGCCGTGATCGGTGATGATGCCGGCAGCCCGCTTCATCACCGGCACCCAGTCGGGGTCGGTCATCTCCGTGACGAGCAGGGCTCCGTCACGGAAGTTCTCGATGTCCGCCGGATTCCGGATCACACAAACCTCACCGCGCGTAATCGAATCGCCGACGGCCGACCCCGTCAGGAGTATGTTGCCCTGCTGCAGAAGACGGTGAACCGTAAACCGGGTGCCGCTCTTTCGCGCCTGCACAGTTTCGGGGCGTGCCTGGACCATATAGATTTCCCCCGTTAAGCCGTCCTTGGCCCATTCCATATCCATCGGACAGGCGTAGTGGTTTTCGACGAGCAGTGCCCAGCGCGCAAGCAAGACGATCTCGGCGTCGGCGAGGACGAACGCCTGCCTTTCCTCCTCGGACGTATCGACAATCCGCGTGCGGCCGTTCGCATTCTGCCCGTACACCGATTTCTGTGCCTTGGTTCCGAGGATTTTTTCAATAATCGGGACAATGGCCGGTTCGGCGAGAAGGGGCTTGAAGACCACGTATTTGTCGGGGTCGACGCTTCCCTGGACCACGGTTTCGCCCAGGCCCCACGCCGCGCTGATCACGGCCGCCCGCGGAAAGCCGGACTCCGTGTCGATGGAGAACATGACTCCCGAGGCACCCACGTCAGATCGCACCATCAGTTGCACGCCAATGGACAGGGCCACGCTCAAGTGGTCGAAATTTTTCAGTTCCCGATAACTGATGGCTCTGTCGGTGAACAGCGACGCGTAACAGCGGCGACACGCGTCGAGCAGTTCCGCCTCCCCCGCAACGTTGAGGAAGCTCTCCTGTTGGCCGGCGAAACTGGCGTCCGGCAAGTCTTCTGCCGTGGCACTACTACGAACGGCCACGGCTGGATCATCGAGCCCGGACCGTTTAGCCAGTGACCGGTAATGGCTCACGATCGCTTCGGCAATGTCGTCCGGGAATGAGCTGTTGAGGACCAAGGACCTGAGCGCCTCCCCTGTGTCGCGGAGCGATGCATCACCGGCGCGAAACAGCTGGAGTCTTTGGTGCAGCGCCGAATCGATGCCATTCGCCTCCACGAACGCCCGGTACGCGGCGGCCGTTGTAGCAAAACCGGCAGGGACGCGCACGCCGCTGGTCATGAGTGACCGGGTCATCTCGCCCAGTGACGCGTTCTTCCCGCCGACTTCCGGAACGTCACCCATGCCGACGTCCTCAAACCAGACCACACGCCGTTCCAACATTTGAAAGTTCCGCCCATCATGGTTCTTGCCAGCAAGAGTTGCCCGGGCGCCCGGCATTCAGCAGCCCCTCGCCCGTGCAACCATCGTTCGCCTCCCTCCGGGATGAACCTAGAGCCCAATGACCTTGGTGCGGTGAATCGGCGTATCGAGTCCGGATAGGGATCAAGCTTGGCCGCCTGCCGGCGCTGCTGGCTTCGAGGGTCCTTGGGCCCTGTTTGGCCACCGGGCGACGGCGTAAGGTCGGCGCCATGTTGAACGATGCATCATTACCGGTGGCAGATGTCCTCGCAACGCAAGAGTGCTGGCGGCTGTTGGGCAGTGTTTCGGTGGGTCGCCTCGCTGTTTGGGTGAATGACCACCCGGACATTTTCCCCGTCAACTACAAAATCGAACACGGAACTCTGGTCTTTCGTACGGGTGGGGGGACAAAACTCTCCGCTGCCCTGGCTGGAACCCCGGTTGCCATAGAAGCCGACGGCGTCGATGCGGATGCCGGCGTCGCGTGGAGCGTTGTGGTGAAGGGCCAAGCCACAGCCCTCGAAAGCACGCAAGAGGTTTTGGACACGATTGGGCCGCTCCTCTTTCCGTGGGAGACCGGAAACAAGGATCACTTCGTACGGATTGTCCCGGGCAGCGTGAGCGGCAGGCGCTTCCAGATCGCCCGGCCGCTGACCTGGTCGGGCCCGCTGGACGATGCCACCCGCGCCGGGTTGGAATGACGGAAATCTGCACCCGGCCGGAGTGAGCCCCCGGCAGAGCCGCGTTGCCCCATGAAAGGGGGAACCATGCGTGCTTGGCGGGTAGGGGGTGCTGTCCCAGCGTTGCTTGGGGGCGCCCGCTGGCAGGACCGGTAATGATCGGGAACTTGCCACATGCGACGGGCCTGTCCGCCCGGGAGGCGCAGTCCCTGCTCGCCCGGCATGGCCCCAACCGCATACCGGAAGTCGCGTCCGCCCCGGCCTGGGGCCGCTTCCTGAGGGAATTCACTCACTTCTTCGCCGCGCTTCTGTGGGTTGCCGCCGCGATGGCCTTCATCGCCGGCATGCCACAGCTCGGAGTGGCCGTCGTAGCCGTGGTCCTCATTAACGGCCTGTTTTCCTACGTGCAAGAAGAACGCGCCGAACATGCCGCCGCCAAGTTACGTGCCCTGCTGCCATCGCAGGTCCGGGTCCGCCGGGACGGCCGTTCGGTCAGCCTGGACGCAGCAGACCTCGTGCCCGGGGACGTCGTCATTCTCTCCGCAGGCGACCGCATACCGGCGGACCTTCAGTTCGGATTCACGGACAGCTGCACCGTTGATGAGTCGATGCTGACCGGGGAAAGTGATGCCGTCACCAAGCAGCCGATGGACGCCGGAATCGGAGGGACCTTCCTGACCAACGGAGAGGCCGAGGGCATCGTTACAGCAACCGGACGGAGGACCCGGCTCGCGGAAATCACCGCGCTCACCGCAACGGTCCAGCCGCCGCCAAGTCCGCTGACGATGGAGCTGAGGCGAATCGTCCGGACCATCGCCGTCGTGGCCCTGGGCGTGGGGCTGCTGTTCTTCCTGATATCTGCAGCCATAGGTGTCTCTTGGCACAGCGGATTCCTCTTCGCGATCGGAGTCTCGGTAGCCCTGATCCCCGAAGGGCTACTGCCCACGGTAACCCTGTCGTTGGCGATGGGGGCCCAAAGGATGGCCCACAGGAAGGCGCTCGTTAGGCATCTGCAGGCAGTCGAGACCCTTGGCTCGACAACTTTCATCTGCACGGACAAGACCGGCACACTGACACAGAACCGGATGAGCGCCGTGCAGGTGTGGACGCCGGAGGGTACCGTGACCGTGGCTGGAAAAGGGTACGAACCGATCGCCTCCGTAGCGGGCAGTGAACAGGCTATCGCCCGGGCGGGCAGGGTCAGCGCAGCTGCGGCCTTGGCATCAAGGGGAACGATCACTGTGCGCGACGGTGAGTGGTATCCGGAAGGCGACCCCATGGAGGCGGCACTGGCCGCGCTCTTGCACCGGCTGGTCAACCCTGCCGGCTGGCCGGACCGGGAGTCTGCGATCCGATTCGGATTCAGCCCGGGGCGGCGGCGTGAATCGGTGATCGTGGGGACCACGCTATCGATGAAGGGGGCGCCGGAAGCAGTCCTCCCCCTTTGTGTGCCGGCCGACCGCGACCGCCCGCACCTCTCCTCCGGCACCGCTGACGTGGATCAGCAAATACTGCGGATGGCCAGCCAGGGGCTGCGTCTGCTGGCCGTTGCCGAGCGCTCCCTGACGCCAGCCGAGCTCAATGAGCTGGCGGAGGGCTCCCTGACAGCTGATTCGGTGGAGTCCGGGCTGACACTTCTGGGTCTCATCGGGCTTCATGATCCACCCCGACCCGCTGTCGCGCAGGCCCTGCGAACAGCCCGGGAAGCTGGCGTCAAGGTTGCCATGGTCACAGGGGACCACCCGACGACGGCGGCGGCAATCGCCCGTGAGGTCGGCTTGATGCTGGGCGACGAGCGGGTGTTGGAAGGCGCTGAACTGCCCGAGGACCAAGAGGTCCTCGGCGCCATGCTGGATCACGACGGCGTCGTCATCAGCCGGGTGTCCCCCGAACAGAAACTGCGGGTCGCCAGGGCGTTGCAGGGACGCGGGCATGTTGTGGCGATGACCGGGGACGGGGTGAACGATGGGCCAGCGCTGCAGGAAGCGGACGTGGGCATCGCCATGGGAGTTGCCGGCACCGACGTGGCAAGGGAAGCGGCAGACCTGGTCCTGCTGGACGATGACTTCGCCACAATAGTGGCCGCCATCGAGCAGGGTCGCGCCACGTATGCCAATATCCGCCGGTTCCTCACCTACCACCTAACCGACAA
Organism: Arthrobacter sp. P1_B3; assembly: GCF_056406615.1. NCBI lineage: Bacteria > Bacillati > Actinomycetota > Actinomycetes > Micrococcales > Micrococcaceae > Arthrobacter > Arthrobacter sp. P1_B3. The sequence goes on from NZ_JBFTZV010000014.1 coordinate 96,420, forward strand.
CGTGGCTGAGCTGACACCGTTCGTGATCTGGGCCTTCTCCGGGGGCGCCTTTCCGCTTGCCCTTGGCGTGCTGCAGATCCTGTTCCTGGACATCGGCACAGACTTGCTGCCGGCGCTGGCGCTGGGAGCGGAACCACCGAGCAAAGGCCTCATGAAGCGTCCGCCCGAGCGCCGTCACCTGATGGACAGAGACTTACTGGTCCGCGTCTTCGCCCTGCTCGGGCCCGTCGAGGCGCTCGTGGAGATGATGGCTTTTGTCGTCGTGCTGAGGGAAGGCGGATGGAGCTTTGGCGGTCCGCCTCCTTCCACTAGCGTGCTGCTTTCGGCTTCCGGTGCAGCCTTCGCCGCCGTGGTGATGGGGCAGATGGCAAACGCCTACGCCTGCCGCAGCTCCACCCGGCCGCCGTGGCAGTTGGGCTGGTTCACTAACCGCCTGCTTCTGTGGTCCGTCCTGTTTGAACTCGCGGCGTTGGGAGTTTTTCTCGGCGTGGAACCGGTCGCAGCATTGCTGGGCCAGGCCCCTCCGCCCCCGCAGGGATGGGCAATGGCATTGCTTGCCGTCCCGGCGGTGCTGGCCGCCGACTACCTGTACAAGAGGCTGCGTCACGGGAATCACTTAGCGCGCAGGTCCAAGATGGAAGCTGTGTGACTTCCCGGCATGCAACCTGACCGCGTCAGGGCCCAGACGCACCCTTACGGGATGTCCGGCGCCTGCGGCGGCGGCCACCGTCAGCCGTTTGTGGTCCAAGACCACCTCCAGCGGCTGGTCCCGGTACCGGACGATGAAGCCCAGTCTGCGCAAACCCGCGGGCAGCCGGGGATCAAAGACCAGTTCGTCCTGTTCCATCCGGAGCCCGGCGAAGCTTCGTTGCACGGTGTCGATGCTGCCCGCCATGGCGCCGAGGTGGATTCCGGCACGGGTTGTGCCGCCCTGCGTGTCGTCGAGATCGGCGTCGAGCGCTTCACGGAAGGTACTCCAGGCCCGTTCCGGGTCCATGGCGGCCAGGACGGAGGCATGGACCATGCGGCTCAGGGTCGATCCATGGGCCGTTCGGGCGAGGTAGAAGTCAACAGTCCTGGCCAGCATGGTTGAGTCTACGCAGTAGCCGAGAGTTCCGAGAAAATCGGTCAGCTGCTGCTCCCCGAGCAGGTAGAGCAGCATCAGGGCGTCGGCCTGCTTGGCCAGCATGTAGTCGTTGGGTGTTTGGTGTTCTGCTTCGAGGATCAGATCGAGGCGTTCGATATTGCCGTAGAGGTGGCGGTAGTGTTCCCAGTCGAGTTCTTTGAGGCCGCTGTATCCCTCAAATTGGCTGATGATTCCGGCCCCGTGGAACGGGACATACATGCGGTGGCTTATGTGTTCCCAAAGGTTCAGTTCCTCCGGCGCGACGTCCAGCCGCGATGCCAGGTCCTCTTGCTCGTGGGGCTGCAGCGCACCCCTCAAGAGGTGGAGCGCCCTCCCGCAGATCCAGGCGGCCATCACGTTGGTATAGGCGTTGTCATTGACCCCTTCCCCCGGCCGGTCGGGGTAGCCGGTGTGGTATTCGTCCGGTCCCATCACGCCCATGATGTGGAACCGGTCTGTCTCGGCATCATGCATGGCCATCGAAGCGAACAGACGCGCGACTTCGACCAGGATGTCAGCCCCCCGCTCGGTCAACCAAGCCCGGTCTCCGGTGGCCTCGAAGTACTGCCAGGTGTTATAGGCAATCGCCAGGCCCGAATGGCGTTGAAGGCTGGAATAATCCTCCACCCAGTCATTGAGTCGAGGGTTGAATTTCCAATGCGGGGTTTCCTCCCGCCCGTTGCTCCCGCTCTGCCAGGGGTACATCGCTCCCCGCAGCCCTGCCTTCCGTGCGGCATCGCGCGCCGCGTCCAGCCTCCGCCAGCGGTAGTCGAGCAAGGACTTGGCGGTGGCAGGCAGCCGGGATGTGAGCACGGGCAGGACGAACAACTCATCCCAGAACACGTGGCCGCGATACCCTTCTCCATGCAGCCCCCGGGCAGGAACGCCGGCATCCAGCTCGGCCGCATGCGGCGTGAGGGTCTGGAGGACATGAAATACATGAAGGTTCAGGATCAGCTGTGTTTGCCGGTCGGTGTTCAGTTCCAAAGCAAAGGCGGCCAGCAAACGCTGCCAGGCAGACTCATGTGCCGCCAGGATCTGGTCGAAGCCAGCCGGTGCCCGCGCCAAGACATCCAGGGCCCCTCCAAGGGGTGACGATATGGCTGTGTCCCGCGAAGAAACCACCGCAACCATTTTGCAGAAGGCTGTTGGCGCCCCGGCCCGCAGCTCAAGCAGGGCATCACGGTACAGCCTGCCTTTCAGCCGGGTAGCCGCAGTGGCGTCCGGCGCTGGTTGTTGCTCCTGGACCCCGGCCATAGGCCCAAGAATTCGGGCAGCCGTGCAAATCCTGATATGGCTGCTGCTGGTGGCCACCTCGATCCAGTCGGTTCCGGTTGCCGTCGTTCCAAAAGACACGGGACGCAGATGCCGGTGGGCCAGCAGGGCATCGGCGTGAATGTTTGAATTGGTGACCCCCGCATCGAGAGCGGCGCGAACCAGCAGCTGCCCGTCCCAGCCGCGCGCCGTCAACGTCGTTTCCAGCGCCGCCAAATGGGGCTGCGCCGCGGATATGAGGCGCCGCTGCATGACTTCCAGCTGGCGGCCGTCATCGGTCTCGAGCACGACCGTCCGGGACAATAGTGCCCGCCTCATATCGAGTTCGCGGTGCTCACTGCGTAACCGGAGCCCTCCAGCCGACCACCAGCGGCCAGGTACCACGGCAACGTCCACAGGCAGCCAGTTCGGCGCATTCACCATGTGCTCATCCTCGGTCTGCTGCCCATGGACCTCGCTCGTGAGGCGGTTATAGATCCCGGCCAGGTACGTTCCCGGATAATGAATTCCGTCTGCAGCGCTTTCCGGCGCGGCTCCCCTGACAGCCATGTACCCGTTGCCCAGGGTGGTCAGCGCCTCCCGATGGCCCTCGTGGGCAGGATCCATGCCTTCGTAGATGAGATGCCAGGGATCGGCAAGAACAAGGCCGATATCGAATTCGCTGACATCATTGAGCACCACGTCGGCTCCTGCCGCTTCCAACTCGGCACGCTGCCCGGCCCGGTCGATCCCGACAACCAGCCCGAAGCCTCCGGCCCGCGCGGCCTGGACACCAGCCACCGCGTCTTCAATTACGGCCACCCGCGCCGCGGGCACACGAATTTGACGGGCCGCCTCGAGAAAAAGGGCAGGATCAGGTTTCCCGGGCAGGTGGAGATCCGCTGCAGCCCGCCCGTCAATAATGAGATCAAAATCGTCCAGCAGCCTGGCGCGTTTCAAAATGGCACGGGCGTTCCGGCTTGAGGAGGCAAGCACCGTCCTCATGTGCCCCTTACGCAGTCTCCGGAGCAGGTCCACCGTCCCGGCAAACACCCGAACACGGCCCTTCTTGAGTCTCCGATTAAAGATCTCGTTCTTGCGGGCACTGAGTCCAGCTACGGACCATGTACCGGGCGGATCGGAAGGTTGTCCTGCCGGAATGGCGATTCCCCGCGATTCGAGGAAGGCGCGGATGCCCTCTTCCCTCAGACGACCGTCGACGAAGCGCCGGTAGTCGCTGCCCGTGAAGGGGTCCCCACCGGCCGTGCCGGGTACTCGTGGATCCTGGAGGACGCCATCGAATAGCTCCTTCCACGCCATCTCGTGAATTTCAGCTGTGTCAGTGACCACCCCGTCGAGGTCAAAAATGACGGCATCGAACCGGGACATGGCAGATGCCGCCGTGGACGATGCACTCCACTCCTGCGGTTCGGGCGCCATGCGCGGTTCCTCCCTCGGCGGGCGCGGATTGCATCACCGACCGCAGCCCTGGCTATTCAGTGCTACTCCGCTGAGGGCGGCAAAGACAGGGGCCTTGGACCCGTCGATCCCAGCCGCTCAGCTGTCAGCCGTTCAGCACCACATTCACCGGCGGCTCACCTGCCAGCATGAGCTCGATCTGCCGCTGCAGCAGCCGGCCCATCCGCGGCCGCATCGCCGAGCTCGCCCCGCCCACGTGCGGGCTGATGATGACACCCGGGGCCTGCCACAGCGGGTGGTCCTGCGGCAGGGGCTCGGGATCGGTGACGTCCAGCGCGGCGCGGATCCGTCCGGAGGCGGTGTGCCGGACCAAGGCATCGGTGTCCGCCACCGGGCCGCGGGCCACGTTCACCACCAGGGCGCCGTCCGGCATGGCCGCGAGGAAAGCGTCATCAATCAGGTGCCGGGTGGAGTCGCTGAGCGGAACCCCCACCACCACGATGTCGTGCACCGGCAGCAACGCCGGGAGTTCCGCAATGCCGTGGACCTGGCCGCGTTCATCCATCCGTGCCGTGCTGGCCACCCGGGTCACCGACGCCTCGAACGGCAGGAGCCGGTCCTCGATCGCCTTGCCCACCCCGCCGTAGCCAACGATCAGGACGCGGCGGTCGGCCAGGCTGGCGGTGGGCCTGGCATCCCAGCTGCCCTCCTGCTGGTTCTGGATCAGGCGGGGCAACTCGCGCTGGCTGGCGAGGATCAGGGCGAGTGCCAGCTCCGCCGTGGAGGTTTCGTGCACGCCGGACGCGTTGGCGAAGACCCGTCCGGACGGCAGGAACTCCGCCACGCCGTCGTACCCGATCGACTGGCTCTGCACCAGGGCGGTGTCCACCGATTCCAGGCCCTGCAGGACCTGCGGGCCCCCCATGTAGGGCGGCACCACGATGTCGATCCGGGGCAGGGGCGGCTCACCGGTGAGGTCCCATTCCAGGATCGTGACGTCCGCGTGCGGCTGAAGGTATTTACGCAACGCGGCGTCCGGCAGGCTGACAGTAATTTTCCGGCTCATGAGTGCCAGCGTAGTGGACCAGGATGCGGGAGTTTCGTCCGACTTTGGCCGCGCCCCGCGCGCTCCGTGGACTTCGCCCCCAGCCCGGCCTAACGTCGGAGGCGTCACCCCAGTCGAGTCCGGAAGGCCCACGCACATGACGATTCCGGGCCCCCGGCCGGCCGCTCCCACCCACCGCAGGAACATGGTCCTGGTCTGGGCCGCCGCCGCGCTGGTGCTGGCCGCCGTCGTGGTTCTCGGCTCCATCCGCACCGTCCCGTCAACGGAAGGAGATTTCCTGACCGTCGCCCACCAGCAGGCGCCGAGCCCGTCCGCCGCTGCCCCGGCCACCCCGCCGCCCGCCGTCGTCGACCTCCCCGCCGAGATCCAGCGGATCATCGGCGAACACCCCGATCACAGGATCGGCGTCGCCGTGATGGACACCCGCGACGGCCAGCTGCAAAGCTACGGCGACGTGGCACCGTACACGGCGGCGAGCACCGCGAAGGTCCTGACCGCCGCCGCCTACTACCACCTCGTGGAGACCGGCGAAAAGTCACTCGATGCTCCCCTGGGCTCGTTCAATGCCGCGTTCCAGCTCAAGGCCATGATCAACACCAGCAGCGACGACTCGTGGCTGCTGCTGATGCGGGATATCGGCTACCCCAACCTCACCGCCTACGCCGCAACCCTCGGCATCACCTACGATCCCGAGAAAAACCTCATCGCCCCGACGGACATGGTCCTGCTCCTCCAGCAGCTCGCCACGGGCAAGCTGCTCAACCCGGATCACACCGCGGAGCTGCTCGGCTACATGCAGCACACCAATGACGAGGAACTCATCCCGGCGGCGCTCTCCCCCGGCATCACGGTCCACCACAAGTACGGTGTGGTGCAGGGCTACGTCCACGACGCCGCGCTGCTCAGCGCCGGGGACCGCTCCTACGCGGTGGTCATCTACACGTGGGGCCCGGACGACGCCGACAGCGCGAACCGTCTGGACCTCATCCACGACCTGACTCACCAGGTCACCGGCGCCCTGTTCGGGCGCTAACACGACAGACTTGGCGTGATGTTGCGTGTGAGCTGTTAATAGGCTGAAAATCGACCCCTCAAAGGTGGCGCACGCTCCATTACGGGGGCAGGATGAAAGAAGCGGGAATAGTCTCAGCCGCAGCTGCCCGACGGAACTCCACGATGCTGGGCGTCCCCTGGAGGAGCACCAGATGTTGATTCCTTTTGAATTACGAACCGGCCGTCCCGCCGACGCCGGGGCCTCCGGTCCCGCACGGCCCGACGCGCCGCCCTGACCGGAAACGCGCCGACCAACCCGCGGGCCCCGCACTATGGGGCCCGGACCCCGCCCGCATTCCGGGCAGATCGAGGCTGCTGGGGCTTCGGATATTCTCCGGCTCGTGTGCACGAGACGCCGCAGTATTGGGGCAGGCCAGGATCCCGCGAATAAGGCCCGCGCCGACGCGCGGCCCAGGGGGGACCTCCCGGATCCGGGCTTTTTCCAGGGAGTAACCTTGATCCGCATCCTCATTGCAGAAGACGAAGAACGCATCTCCCGCTTCATCGAAAAGGGCCTGCGCGCAGCCGGCTACGCGCCCACCGTCGTCGCCGACGGCGTCTCGGCCGTGGACTACGCGTCCAGCGGCGAATTCGATCTCCTGCTCCTCGACATTGGACTCCCCCGCCTGGATGGTTACGCCGTCCTCGCGGCACTGCGCCGAGGCCAGGTGGGCATCCCGGTCATTGTCCTCACAGCCCGCAGCTCGTCCACCGACACCGTCGCGGCGCTGGAGGGCGGCGCGGACGATTACATCGTCAAGCCGTTCCATTTTGAGGAACTCGTGGCCCGCATCCGGGCGCGGATACGCAAGGGGGACACCGGCGATGTGCTGGCGGGAAGCGTTATGCGCTACGGGCCCCTGGAGTTGAACCTGCTCACCCGCACGGTCAGCGTCGACGGCCGGATGGTGGAGCTCTCCGCCCGCGAATTCGCCTTGGTGGAAATGTTCCTGCTCCACCCTGGGCAGGTCCTGAGCCGGCAGCAACTGCTCAGCCACGTCTGGGGCTACGACTTCGACGGCACGTCCAATGTGGTGGACGTGTACGTGCGCCAATTGCGGATGAAACTCGGCGCCGAGCGCATCCTCACCACCCGCGGCGCCGGGTACCGCCTGAGCTAGGCAGAACACTGCAAAACGCTGCAAGGCCAGCTGATCGTCACAGGAAGGGAAGTGGCCACTGTGGATGAACACCCCGGCGGGGACGGCCAGGCGGCTGTCTCCCCTTCGACGGAATCCCAGGACCCGTCCGGCTGGGGCGCAAAGATCCACTCGGTGCGATTCCGCGTGGTGGCCGCGATGCTGGGCATGATGCTCGCCGGGCTGGTCACCGCGGGGCTGGTCACGTTCGTGGTCCAGTTCCAGGAGTCCGATGCCAGGATCGACCAGGCGGTGCTGGACAAGGCCAACTCCGTGGTCAAGATCGTCCAGACCAAAAAGAAAACGTCCGGGGACTACGCCAACAGGACGTACATCAGCGCGCTTCACGAGGCCGCCGAGGATATCGAACCGCGCAGCAACGAGGTCATGGCCGGGATCGTGGACGGACGGGTGGCATGGACCGTTGAGGGCAGCGGGGACCGAGACCTCCTGGACAGCACGATGTTTGCCGACGCCGCCCATCTCCGGAACCCGTTCGGCGTGTCCTTCGGCGAGCTGAACTCGGACGGCCGCCCGCTCAGGGCTGTGGTGGTGCCCATGAAGGGCGCCCCAGGGACATTCTTCCTGGTCGGCCGGGACGCGGGCGACCAGGAAGAACACAACGCAAGCTCGGTCCGGACATATTCGATGGTGGCCCTCGGCATGCTTTCGGCTGCCGCGGTGATCGGCGGCATCGTTGCCGGGCGGTTGCTCGACCCTCTCCGCCGTATGCGCGAGACTTCCAGGGCGGTGGGCCCGGAAGACCTCACGCAGCGGGTGGAGGTCCGCAAGGGCGAGGACGACGTCACCCTGCTTGCCAAGACCTTCAACACCATGCTGGAAAGGCTGGATGAGGGCGCCCAGCAACAGCAGCAGTTCCTGGACGACGCCGGCCATGAGCTGCGGACCCCGCTGACCATTCTCCGTGGGCACCTCGAGCTGGTGACGGTGGATGATCCTGACGATGTCATTGCCACGAGGGACGTGCTGCTGGACGAGGTGGACCGGATGCAGCGCCTGGTGGACGATCTCCTGCTGCTCGCCAACTCGGGCGACCCCGGGTTCATCCGGCGTGAACCCGTCCGGATCCCGGAGCTCCTGGACCAGGTCATGGAGAAAGTGCACGTCCTGGCCGACCGAAACTGGCAGATCGATGAAAGGGCCGACTACGTGGTGGAGGCGGATCCGCAGCGCCTCACCCAGGCCCTGGTCCAGCTCGCCGCCAACGCCGTCAAGTACACCGGGCAGTCCTCCACGATCGCGCTCGGCTCCCGGATTGAGCGCTCGACGGCGGACGACGGCACTTCGCTGCCCCCACAGGACACCCTCCTGCTGTGGGTGCGCGACGACGGGATCGGCATCGCAGCCGAGGATCAGGAACGGATCTTCGAACGGTTCGGCCGGGCGCACACGGGCCGCGGCGAGGAAGGTTCGGGACTGGGCCTCGCAATCGTCTCGGCCATCGCCCAGGCGCACGGGGGCCAGGCCACCGTGGAATCCGAATACGGCCACGGGGCCACGTTCCTGATCGGGATCCCCTTGCAGTCCGCCAGCGTCCGCGTCTGAGCTGGTCCACCGGCGTCCGCGTCGGATTTGGCCCGCCGGCTGACTCACGCCCGCATCCAACCTTGGCCCGTGCCTAAGCACGGGGCCGCTTAGGCACGGCGTTGGATGAGAAATCCTTAATCTTCTCCTCATCCCGCCCTCACTCTCGGGGCGCAGGCTGATAACTACCATCAGACAGCGCCGGCACCGGACACAGTTGCGATCGCAGCCATATCCGGGGCACCGGGGGCGGGGGAGGATTTGCAGTGGAGCCAATGCGGATAGTGCTGTACTCACATGATTCAGTGGGCCTGGGACATGTGCGTCGGAATCTGGCACTGGCCCATGCTCTGAACAATCAGCTTCCCGGGCTGATCGGCCGCCCCGTCACCGGAATCCTCATCACCGGCACCGCACTGGCCCCGGCGTTCCGGTTGCCCGAGGGCTGGGACTGGGTGCTTCTTCCCGGCGTGGCCAAGGGGTCCGCGGGCTACCTGCCCCGGAACCTGACGTTGCCCATGCATGAGCTCGTGCCGTTGCGGGCCAGCCTGCTGCAGGCAACGCTGGCCGGCTTCGCCCCCCATCTGGTGGTGGTGGACCGGCACGCCACCGGCGTCCACGGCGAACTCGAAATAGCCTTGCGGCGCGCACGCACCGCCGGGCCCGTGCGCGTGGTCCTCGGCCTCCGCGAGGTCCTTGACTCGCCCGCCGCGGCCCTCAGCGAATGGGCCAGGCTGGGCGGGCCCCGCGTGGTCAAGGCCCTGTTCGATGCCATCTGGGTCTACGGTGATCCCGCCGTCCACGATCCCGTGGCCTGCGGCGAGATACCGTTCGCCCTCCGAAAGCTCATCCGGTACACGGGCTACCTCGCTGAGGGGCGCCCTTCGGTTTCCGGCACCAGCTGCATGCCCGGCCGGTATTTCATGACGACGGTCGGCGGGGGCTCGGACGGCTATGCCCTGGCCCGCATCGCCGTCGCCGCACCGGTTCCGGACGGGCTGGGACACTTACTGGTCGCCGGACCGCAGATGCCCGCCGAGCAGCTCAACGACCTCCGCCAGCACGCCCGTCCCGGCGTCAAAGTGGTGTCCGCAGTCGATGACATCGTGTTCCACATCCGGCACGCCGCCGCCGTCGTCGCTATGGGCGGCTACAACACGGTGTGCGAGATCATGAGCACCCCTGTCCCCGCGCTGATCGTGCCACGCACTCAGTCGCGCGCCGAGCAGCAGATCCGGGCCGCGTCCCTGGCCGCGGCCGGGTACCTGGAGCAACACGACATTGGCACGCTGACGCCCGAGATCCTTGCCGGCTGGCTTGCCGCCCGGCTCGGCACCACTGTGGACCGGCGCCGCGCGGTGCTGGACGGCTTGATCCGGGTTCCGCAGCTGGCCGCCGAGCTGCTGCAGCCGCTGGCCGATTCCGATCAGTTCAGCGCCGATCAGGTCAGTGCCGATCAGTTCCAGGCGAACGAAAGCGTTGCCGGAACGCGCGCGAAGGGTGGTGACAGCCGTGTCGCCGTTTGAACCGGGGACGGCGTACGTCCTGAAGATGTATCCGCGTTTCTCCGAAACGTTCATCGTTTCTGAGATCCTTGCCCGCGAGGCGGCGGGGGACCGGATCGAGATCTTCTCCCTCCGGCCCACCAACGACCCCCGGTTCCACCCTGAACTCGCCCGGGTCCAGGCACCGGTGACGTACATTGACCGACCCATCAAGACTGTGGCCCTGTGGGAGAGCCTCCGGATGGCCGAGGCGGCCGGGCTCACGGCCGCCGTCGGCCGGAATTTGGGCGAACTCGCCGCCGCCACGGCAGACGACGCCGTCCAGGCCATCAATCTGGCCACCGCCTTCCAGGCCCGGAACATCCAGCACATGCACGTCCACTTCGCCTCGGGCGCCACCACCGTGGCCCGGCTGGCGTCCCTCATCACCGGAATCCCGTTCTCGTTCACCGCCCACGCGGTGGATATCTTCCATGAATCGGTCCAAAACGAGGATCTGCGGATCAAGCTGGAGCAGGCCCACCACGCCGTGACCATCAGCCAGTACAACATGCGCTACCTGCGCCGCCGCTTCCCGGACTCGACGTCCAGGCTCCATCTGGTGCGTAACGGCCTGGAGCTGGAGCGCTTCCCGTACCGGGAGCCCCGCCCGCTCGGAGCCACCCTGCGGATCGCCGCCGTCGGTCGCCTGGTAGAGAAGAAAGGCTTCCAGCACCTGCTGCCCGCGGCCGCCGAACTGCTGGACCAGGGGGTCAAAATGGACCTCCGGATCGCCGGGACCGGGATCATGGCCGAGGAGCTGGAGGCCAGCATCGATCAGCTCCGGCTACGCGAGCACGTCCGCCTCCTCGGCCCCCAGACCCAGGACCAGATCCACGAACTGCTCCACGCCGCCGATATCTTCGTGGCGCCCTGCGTGATCGGCGCCGACGGCAACGCGGACGGCATGCCCACGGTGTTGCTCGAGGCCATGGCCACGGGCGTCCCCTGCGTCAGCACGTCCGTCACCGGAATCCCCGAGGTGGTCCGGAACGGCTCCACCGGAGTCCTGGTCCGGCCGGGCAGCCCGCACGCCCTGGCCCGCGGCATCCGCACGCTCAGCTCCCCCGCCAAAGACAGGGTCGCCGTGTCGCGCAATGCGCGCGCCCTGATCGAGGAGGACTACGACGTCCACCGCCAGGCCGAACTCCTGAGGTCCCTCTCCCGTTCCGAAAGGAGAGTCGCATGACACGCGTTGCCTACCTCTGCGCCGACCCGGGCGTGCCTGTTTTCGGCACCAAGGGTTCCTCCGTGCACGTCCAGGAAATCGTCCGGGCGTGGCGCGGGACCGGCGCCGCCGTCACGGTCTACTGCACCCGGCTCGGCACCGAGCGGCCCAAGGATCTTGCCGATCTCGACGTCGTCGAAGTCAAGCCGGAATCCGTCCCCGGCCCCGCGCGGGAACGGGCGGTCCAGGACGCCGCGCTGGGCCTGGCGGACGAGGTCCTTCGCAACGGCTGCGGGCTGTTCTACGAGCGCTATTCGCTGTTCAGCCCGGCACTATCCGTGGTGGCCCGCATCCTGGATGTGCCGTCAGTACTTGAGGTCAATGCCCCGCTCATCGAGGAGCAGCAGCGGTACCGTCAGTTGCTGGATGTGAAAAAAGCTGAGACGGTGTTCCGCCGCAACGCCGCAACGGCCGACGTCGTTGCGTGCGTCTCGGATCCTGTGGTGCGCTGGGTGCGGGCGCGGGTGCCGACCGCGAGGACCGTGCTGGCACCGAACGGCGTGAACGTCGAGCGGATCCCGGCCCGCCGCCCCGGCCGCCGGAATCCGGACCACCTCACGGTCGGGTTTGTCGGAACCTTGAAGCCCTGGCACGGTGTCCCCAGCCTTCTGCACGGTGTGGCCCTGGCCAACCAACAGACCGTTGACCCGGGCCTGCGCTGGCACGTCCACGTGGTGGGTGACGGCCCCGGCCGGGAGGACCTCGAGCGCCTCGCCGGGTCCCTCGGCGTGCCGACGGTGTTCACCGGCGCCGTTGCGCCGGCCGCCGTGCCCGGCCTCCTGGCAGACTTCGACGCCGCCGCCGCCCCCTATCCCCCGGACGCGCCCGGCCAGGACGATTACTTCTCGCCGCTGAAGGTCTTTGAGTACATGGCGGCCGCGCTGCCCGTGATCGCGAGCGCCGTGGGCCAGATCCCGTCCATCATCCAGGACGGCCGCACCGGGATCCTCGTCCCGCCCGGGAACCCCGCCGCACTCGCGGACGCCCTTATCCGGCTCGGCGAAGACCCGAATCTGCGGGACAGGCTGGGGCTCGAGGCCCGCAGCGACGCCGTGCTGAGGTTCAGCTGGAGCAGTGTGCTGTCCCGGATCACCGAGGCACTGCCGCCTGCACGCAGACTGGCAAGGCAATGACCACCGCTTCCAGGCATGCGCACCCCCGCAGCTGGCGGACCCTATGGCGAAGGACCCGCACCCACGCGCCGGCTGAACCCACACCGCTGCGGCGGACCTTGCGGTGCGTCCGCCCGCATTTGCGCGGGCACAGGCTGCTCATCACCTGGGGATTCATTGCCATGGCCGCGGAAATCCTCTTCCGGCTTCTTGAGCCGTGGCCAGTGAAGATCGTCCTGGACTCCGTCTCACACTCACTCGGCGCCAATCTGCGCAGGTCCCCGCTCAGCGTGGAGGCGAGCGCGGAGGTGCTGCTCCTCTGCGCCGGCGCAGTGATCGTCATCAGCCTCATCAGGGCCCTGGCCAGCTACGTGTCCGCGATTTCGTTTGCGCTCGTGGGTACCCGGATTTCCTCCGAATTGCGCGCCCGTACCTTCCGCCACCTCCAGGGCCTGTCGATGCGCCACCACAGCCGCGCGTCCACCGGCGACACTGTCCAGCGGCTCGTCGGGGACGTGTCCCGGCTGCAGGATGTGGCCGTCACGGCGGGGCTCCCGCTCATCGGGAATACCGTGTCGCTGATCGCAATGATGATCATTATGCTCTGGCTCGATCCTTTGATCGCCCTGGTGACGTTCGTGTCCATCGGGATATTCGTCTTGTTGTCCCGCAGGAGCTCGGGATCGATTACCACCGCGGCCCGCAAGTCACGCAAGGGCGAAAGCGCCCTTGCCACCACCGCCGCGCAGACGCTCGGAGCAATGCGCGAAGTCCAGGCGTATGGACTCGAAGACACCATCAGCTCGGGCTTCAGCAAGAGCAATCAGGCGGCACTTGGCTCCGGTGTGACCACGCTGCGGCTGGCCGCCAGCCTGCAACGGAAGACCGACGTCCTGACGGGAATCGCAACGGCGGTAGTCCTGGCTGCCGGCGGCTGGAGGGTGATGCAGCATGCGATGACCCCCGGTGATCTGGTCGTTTTCCTGTTTTACGTGAAGACCGGGCTAAGGCCGCTCAAGGATGTGGCCAGGTACACGAGCCGTATCGCCCGCGCGACGGCCTCCGGGGAACGGGTGGCAGACCTGCTTGAGGCCCAGAGCGACGTGCCCGAGGCACCGCACGCCGTCGCCCTCAAGAACCCGCACCCGGACATCGTGTTCGACAACGTCTGGGCCGGTCACTTCGACGGAACCGCGGTGCTCAAGGGGATCACCCTGACCATACCGGCGGGTCAGCACTGCGCCGTGCTGGGGCCCTCCGGGGCCGGGAAGTCAACGCTGGCCAGCATGATCCTTCGGATGGTGGACCCTTGGGAGGGGAGTGTCAGCCTCGGAGGTGAGGACCTGCGGTCCCTGAAGATCGCTTCCGTGCGTGCCCATGTCTCAATCCTCCTCCAGGACTCCGTGCTGTTTGGAACTTCGGTCCGGGAGAACATCAGGTTCGGCCGCCTCGATGCCACCGATGAGGAGATCGAAGCCGTGGCGGCCCTTGCCCAGGCCGACGGTTTCATCCGCGCACTGCCCCAGGGCTACGAAACCGTCCTCGGCGAGGCGGCCAACGATCTTTCCGGGGGCCAGCGTCAACGGCTGGCCGTCGCCCGCGCCATGCTCCGCAAGGCCCCCATTGTGATTCTGGACGAGGCGACGGCCGGGCTTGATCCGGCCTCACGGGATTCGGTCCTCAGTGCATTGGACACACTCACCCAAGGCCAGACCTCCATCACGATTACCCACGACGTCAACTCGGCCCAATCATGCGACCGGGTGATCTGGCTCGAAGACGGCAAAATCCTCGAAGATGGGCCGCCGCAGTTATTGCTGACAGATCCCGATTCCCGCTTCGCCGACTGGGTCCATCGGCAGCAGACGGCAGAACCGGGTGACCTGTTCAAGGTGCCGTCATGAGCATCGCCCCGCAGGGACAAAGGCTGCAGGGACAACGGCTGCAGGGACAATGGCTGCAGCCGCAGCGGCGCGAAGCTGACCGTGCCCTGGCGGCCCGGGACACCCGGATCCCGGGCCTGAACTGGGTCCTCGACGACGAGCTGCTCTCCGAGCTCCTGGGCGAAAGCGTCCGGATCACCAGGACCCGCTACAAACCGCACAACTCGGCCCTCGTCGCCTTCCGCCGGGCCGGCTACGGGGCCGGCAGCTACGGCTGGGCATCGACCACAGCACCGGAGCACGCCGAGAAACTGCAGCGGCGGGCGGACAGTTCGCAAAAGCGCGGCGGCGGCATCCTGCTGGTCCAACCCGATCATCCCCACGCCGACGTCGTGGTGGCTGTCGGCCCCATCGAGGAGGACTGGCCGCTGCGCCCCAACCTGCGGTGGCTCCGGGACCACGGGCTCGGACGGCTCGGAGCACTCCCCGCGGCAGAGCGGTTCCTGGACCCCCCGGTCAGCGTGCTGAGATACAACCCGGAGCGCAGGCTCGTTGCCAGGGTCCCTTCGGCGACGGTGCCCGTCGTCGTCAAGACCGCTGTCCAAGCTGACGAAGCTGCCGCAGGCCTCCGCCTGCGGCAGCGGCTGGAGAGCAACGGCATCCCGGTCCTGCCCGAACTCGCCGACGTGGAATGCGCCGCGCACGGCATCAGCGCCTCCCCGGACTGGGGCCACGGAGACCTGAGCGGCGGCGACAACGACCCGGCCGCCTACCGGGCCGGCCAAGCCCTGGCGGCGATCCATGGAATGGACGCGGGAACCGGGCCGGACCCCGCGGCGGAGGTGGAAGACCTGGTACGGCAGCTCGCCGCCACGCGGTCCATGATCACCTGCCTGCTCCCGGGGCTCGAGGCTCCGGTAGCCCGGCTCACCAGCCGGCTCCTGGCAACCGTCGGCGCCGCCGGCCCCCACGGGCCCGCGCAAGTGCTGGTCCATGGCGATTTCTCGGCGGACCAGGTCCTGGTGGACGGCCCGGCCGTCCGCATCATCGATTTCGACCGTGTCAGGACCTCCGACCCGGCGAGGGACCTTGGGTCGTTTGCCGCGGTGGAGGACATCGCAGACCCCCCAGGTGCCGGGCCCGTGGCCGGTGGCCGCAAGACGGCCCAGCTGATCGACGGTTACCGCGAGGCTGGCGGCCACGTATCGCAGGCCAGGGTGGAGACCTGGGCGGCGTTCCGGCTGTTCCTGAACAGCGTCGACCCGTTCCGGAACCGGGCCAGCGACTGGCCGGCCGACACGAGCTGGCATATCCGCCGAGCCCTGGAGTTGATCGCATGATCTGGCACCCACCGCTTTGGAATTACACCGACGACGCCGGCACCGCGTGGCGCGTCCACAAGGCGTGGCCCGATAAAGAACCCGGAGAATACCTGCTGGAGGTCGAGACTGCGGGACGGCCCGGCGTCCGGGGAGCACATTTGAGCCATGGCCGCTTTGAGGTCCTGCCGGAGGACGATCCCGAGCTGCCGGCCCTTCGGACCGAAAGACAGCGCGGGGAAATCATTGCCCACTGGCCGTACACGCGGGCCATCATCCGGGCGGAGGGTTGCTACATCAAGGTCTTCCGGCCCGGCAGGGCCGCAGTCCCGGCCGAACGGTGCGCTCAGACGGACCTCCTGCTGGACGCCGGCGCCTTTACGGCGCCCGAGGTACTTCAGAGCTCCCCGGACACCCTCGTTTTGAGCGCCCTCTCCGGACCGACGCTGGGCGAAATCGGCGAGGACTACTTCACGATCGGCGAGAAGGAGTTTGCCGGCGCATGGGAAGAGTGGTCCCGCGCGTGGCTCGCCCAGCTGAGCGCGGCGTCTGATGCCAGCAGACAAACCGTTCTGGGCGCCCTGCCGGTCCATTCACCGGAAGTGGAAGCGAAGGCCGTGGCCCGTTGGTTGAAACGATGGCTGCGCCACACAGCGAATGTTCCGGAACTGTCCACCCAACGCGACACCTTGATCGCCATGGCAGATTACGTCACGGCGAACCTGCTCGGCTCGGTACCGGACCCGCTGGTATGGGCCCACGGAGACCTGCACGACCGGCAGATTATCGCCGGCGACGGCCGGTCCCCGTTCGGGCTGCTGGACTTCGACGATACTGCCCGGGCCGAGGCCGCCCGCGACCTCGCCTACCTGGATTTCCATCTGGAGCGGCGCATGTGGCGCAATAACCTGACGTCGGCGCGATACCTGAAGGCCCACACGGTGGTGCTGGCCGTCGCCGAGCAATTGCAGGTCAGCCCGGATCGGTTCGATGCCTACGCGGACGCACGCTGGCTGCGACTGGCCTGTTCTTCGCTCCCTTCGGGCTCGTTGCTGGCGACCCGCGTTCTCGAAGACCGGGTAAAGCAGCGTGAGTCCTTCGGATCCACCATCCTGGCCGCCAGCCGGTCCCTCGGATCCCGGAGCTGATCCACATGGGCTGGCACCCGCCCGTCCCGGCCGCCGTCCTGGATGCGGACAACTTCGAATGGCAGGTCATCCGGTCCTGGCCCGACGACTCCGCGGAGGACTATGTCCTGGAACTGGCCGCCGCCGACCGGGCAGGGGTCCGGGCGGCCCACCTCCGGGCGGGGCAGCTGGAGCTTCTGCGGGACGGCCGCGACCGGCGTCTGCCCGCCCTGAAGCACGCGTCGCCGCTGGGTGAGGTGGTGGTGCACCGGGCCCACAAACGGGCCGTGGTCAGGGCCGGGGAGCACTACCTCAAGATCTTCCGGGCCCGCCAGTCCGACGAAGCGGTGGGCAGGCACGCCCGGATGAACGAGCTCCTCGGCGCCGGGGACTTCCGCACCCCGGAAATTGTTTCCTGCACCCCGGGCTGCCTCACGATCATGGCGCTGCCCGGCCGTTCCCTGTTCGAGCTCGGAAACGACCCAGCCGTCAGTGATGACGTGTTCGAAGAAGCCTGGCAAGAATGGTCCCGGGCCTGGGTCCGGCAGCATTCCCTGGCCCGGGCTCCGGAGCACCGCCTGACCCTTGAGGCGCTCCCGCCCCGGACGGCCGCCGTCGAACTGGAGAACCTGCAACGCATCGTGCACCGGTGGCTGGTGCACGCCGGGGATATTCCGGCAGCACAGCCCGAGCGCACCGCCGTGCGTGTGGCCGCAGGGCAGACCGCCCAAAAACTGCTCCGGACCGATCCGGACCCACTCGTGTGGTCCCACGGCGACCTCCACGACAAGCAGATATTCACCGGGGATCCCGGCGCTCCCCTGGGGCTGCTGGACTTCGACGAAGCCGGCCGGGCCGAGGCCGCCGCCGACCTCGCGAACCTTGCCGTGCACCTGCGCCTGCGCCTGCGCCAACACCGCCTGACCGCCGAAAGGTACCAAACCGCCCACCGTCACGTCATCGCCACCGCCGACGAACTGCGGGTCACCCCCGCCCGGTTCGACGCCTACGCTGCCGCGACCCGCTTGCGGCTGGGCTGCCTCTATTCCTTCCGGCCGCAGTGGGCGGCCGTGGCAGAGGAGTTTCTCCTTCCGGATGGTGAACAGGCCCTGGCCGAGGGGGTTCCGGCCGCTAAAGTGGAGCCCACGTACTGACTGCACTGCATATTGACCGCCCAATATTGACCGCCCCAGATCGAACCGCACGCAACCGGGAGGACCGCTGGCATGGCTTACATCAAGGTTGGAACCGAAAACAGCACAGACGTCGAGCTCTACTACGAGGACCACGGATCCGGTCAGGCCGTGGTCCTTATCCATGGCTACCCGCTGGACGGCTCATCCTGGGAAAAGCAGACAACTGCGCTGCTCGGCGCTGGCTACCGCGTCATCACCTACGACCGCCGCGGCTTCGGACAGTCCAGCAAGCCCACCGACGGCTACGACTACGACACCTTCGCCGCGGACCTCAATACGCTCCTGACCACTCTGGACCTGAACGACGCCGTGCTGGTGGGCTTCTCCATGGGCACCGGCGAAGTGGGCCGATACCTCGGCACCTACGGCTCTGCCCGGGTGGCGAAGGCCGTGTTCCTGGCCTCGCTCGAGCCGTACGTCCTGCAGGCCGAGGACAACCCCGGCGGGGTCCCGCAGTCGGTGTTCGACGGGCTGATGGAGGCCGTGACGGCAGACCGGTACGCCTTCTTCACGGAATTCTTCAAGAACTTCTACAACAGCGAGACCTTCCTCGGCACCCCCCGGCTCAGCCAGGAAGTCATGAACGCCGGGTGGAACCTCGCCACCGGTGGCGGGGCCACGGCGTCGGCGGCAGCGCAGCCGACCTGGCTCACGGACTTCCGTGCCGACATTCCCAAGATCGATGTCCCGGCCCTGATTGTGCACGGCACGGCGGACAACATCCTGCCGATCGACGTCGCGGGACGCCAGTTCGCCAAGGCGCTGCCGAACGCCGAGTACGTGGAGATCGACGGCGCCCCGCACGGCATGCTGTGGACCCACGCCGCGGAGGTCAACGAGGTTCTGCTGCGGTTCCTGTCGAGCTAGCGGGGCCGAAACCGTTCGGCTTTCCGCGGCGATTTCGGACAAGCGCATCCCGGATCGGGAGTCCGCCTGTCCGATACCGCCGCACTTTTCGAAATTCGCCGCGGATCCGACAGTCCGGTTGACACCCGTCACACGGTACGGTTCAATTTTTTGCATATGCTGAAATAACAGTTCCACGATACGAATATCTTGTCCGTATAGCCCTACACCGTGGATGCCAGCATTGACACAAAGGATCTGGCACATGCTGTTGGAAGACTTTAACGCGGCCGGACGCGCCGAGGCCGCGGCCGCACTGCGTCCCTGCCTGGACATTGAGCGGTGGATTGAGGAGATGGTCGATTCCCGGCCCTTCGGCAGCACCGGAAGCCTCCTCGAAGCCGCCGCCCGCGCGGCGGAACCCTTCACCAATGCGGAGGTGGGGGCCGCCCTGGCCCACCATCCCCGAATCGGCGAACGGGCCGCAGGAAACAGCACGGAGGCCCGGCTCTCCCAGTCGGAGCAGGCGACTCTTGGCGCCCCGGTTCCGGCTGTCGCCGCAGCCATCGCCGAGGGAAACCGGAGCTATGAACAGAAATTCGGCCAGGTATTCCTGATCCGCGCGGCAGGCCGCAGCCGGGAGGAGATCCTCGCCGCTCTCCACACGAGGCTCGCCCACACTCCCGAAGAGGAACAAGTAGTTATCGGCCAGCAGCTGCGCGAAATCGCGGTACTCCGACTCGAAGGACTGATCGGCGCATGAGCACTTCCCACATCACCACGCACGTCCTGGACACCGGCTCCGGCAAGCCCGCCGCGGGCGTCGCCGTCACCTTGGACATGCTCGACGGCGAGCGCTGGGTCAGGATCGCAGCCGGGGCCACGGATGACGACGGGCGCGTCACGTCACTTGGTCCCGCCAGCCTGGGCTCCGGCACGTACCGGCTGGGTTTCGACACCGGAGCCTATTACGCCGCCGCCGGGACCGAGACCTTCTTCCCCGAAGTCACACTGACCTTCGCTGTGTCCCAGACGCAGTCCCACTACCACGTGCCGCTCCTGCTGAGCCCCTTCGCCTACTCCACTTACCGCGGCAGCTAAGAAACACCCTCACGCCCCGCCACCCGCCACGGCTTCAGCCCCGGGCTGGTCCCCTGCCGGGTGGCGGGGCGCAGCCATGCCCGGCGCCGCCCGCCCCGGGAACCCCACGCCAGTCACAATCGACATTTTCCCGGCGAACCGGGCCGGCCGGCCCACAACCCTTGACAGTGGCCCAGCTCACTTCTATTCTCAATTTTGGGATCCCAAAACGGGATCCCAAAATAAGTAAGCTTGCCGGGCCCCGGCCTCCCAGGATCTGCATCGGATCTCCGAACT
This sequence comes from Arthrobacter sp. P1_B3, assembly GCF_056406615.1. Lineage (NCBI taxonomy): Bacteria > Bacillati > Actinomycetota > Actinomycetes > Micrococcales > Micrococcaceae > Arthrobacter > Arthrobacter sp. P1_B3. Next base: position 116,654 of record NZ_JBFTZV010000014.1, read on the forward strand.
GATATCAGCGCTGATATCAGCCCCGCTATCACCACTGGACAGGCCGCGAACAGGACGCCCCACACCCCGCATCCTGGCCCGCGGACAAATCGACCCTCATCACTTGCCGGCATTTTTCCTCTCTATCAAGGAGAAGTTGTGTCTCTTCCAGATACCGAAACCGCAAATACCGAAACCGCACTACAGCCCGCTGACCCCACAGGCTCCAAGGACCGCGTGCAACGGCGCACCAATGTCCGCTGGAAAATGTTCCTCCTCCTGCTGGTGCTCGTGGCCGTGAACTACATCGACCGGGGCTCCATCTCGGTCGCCCTGCCCATCATCCAGAAAGAATTCAACATGGCCCCGGAGCTCGTGGGCCTCCTGCTCTCGGCCTTCTTCTGGACCTACGCCCTCATGCAGATCCCCGTCGGCTGGCTGATCGACAAGTTCGGCCCCCGCAAGGTGATGACCGCGTCCTGCGTCGGCTGGGGCGCCGCAACGGCAGCGTCCGGCCTGGCCGGCGGCTTCCTCAGCATGTTCATCGCCCGCCTGGGCATCGGCGTCACCGAGGCCGGCGTCATGCCGGCCGGCGGAAAGCTGAACGCCATCTGGATGCACAAATCGGAACGCGGCCGCGGCGCCACCATCCTGGACGCCGGTGCCCCCTTGGGCGCCGGGCTGGGCGGCATCCTCATCGCAGGCCTGATCGCCTCGACGGGCAGCTGGCGGACCGCCTTCATCATCGCCGGCGCCGCCACCGTCCTCATGGGCCTCGCCGTCTGGTGGTACGTCCGGGACAATCCGCGCCAGCACCGCGGAGTCAACGACGCCGAGGCCGAGTACATCGAGGCCTCCCACGCCGCCGAGGACGCCGAAGCCGAGCTCGACGGCAGCAAGGGCAAACGCGCCCTGCTCCCCTACCTGAAGTTCCGCTCCTTCTGGGCCATGTGCTTCGGCTGGCTGGGCTTCAACGGAGTCTTCTACGGCCTGCTCACCTGGGGCCCGCTCTACCTGGCCCAGGCCAAGGGCTTTGACCTGAAGACCATCGGCTGGTCCACGTTCGTGATCTTCGGTGCCGGGTTCGTCGGCGAAATCCTCGGCGGCACCATCGCCGACAAATGGCGGGCATCGGGCGCCTCGGCCAACCGGGTCATGCGCACCCTCCTGGGCACCTCCAGTGTCGTAGTGATCGGCGGCCTCATCGGTGTCACCGTCGTGGCAGATCCGACGACGGCGGTGGTCCTCCTTTCCGTCGTCATGTTCTTCCTTCGCTGGGTGGGCCTCTTCTGGAGCATCCCCTCGATCCTGGGTGGCCGGACCAACGCCGGCGTCCTGGGCGGCGCGATGAACTTCAGCGGCAACATCTCCGGCTTCGTGACCCCGATCGCGGTCGGCCTGATTGTCGGTGCCACCGGCTCCTACACCTGGGCGCTGCTGTACTTCGTGGGATCCGCGATCATCATGGGCGCATCCGTGCTGACCCTGAACTACAACAAGCGGCTCCCTGTCTAAGCTAGGCCACGCAACACTTGTTCCCGGAGCCGGGAACGCAGTGCCACAAGAACCCGAATGGAGCACCATGCTTACCGCAGAAGAAACCCAGGACAAGGAACGCCCCCTCCGGGAGGCTGTCCGGGACACCCTCCGCACCAGGATTTTTGAAGGGCACTACGTTCCCGGTACCAGGCTGGTGGAACGCGACCTGGCGGCCGAGTTCAATGTCTCCCGCCTCCCGGTCCGCGAGGCCCTTCGCATGCTTCGCCAGGAAGGTCTGGTCAGCGACCGCGGCGCGCGCGGTGCCGAGGTCAGCTCGCTCAGTTCCAAAGACGTGGAGGATCTCTTCGACGTCCGCCAGTCGCTCGAAGTGCTGGCCTGCCGGCTGGCTGCGGCCCGCGCCACGCCTGAGGACCTCAGCGCCTTGGAAGGCCTGCTGGAAGAGGCAGACCGCTGCCTGGCCAGGGGCGCCATCATGGAAGCCCACCGCGCCAACAGCGAATTCCACGATGCCATCACCCGGATCGCGGACAACGGCTTCCTCAAGTCCGCACTCGAACCGCTCCAGGGCCGCATGCACTGGCTCTTCCGCCACGTGAGCGACCTCCCCGAACTCATCGAGGAACACCGGGCCCTCTACGCCGCAATCGCCAGCGGCGACCCTGACCGGGCAGCCGCCCAATCGGCGTCGCACATCGACAAATACCGGGAACAGTTTCCGGAGGATTTTCGCCGGACGGAACCCGCCCTTCATCGGAAGAACTTATGAAACTCCTTGTCATCAACCCCAATATCAGCGACGACGTCACCGCCCTGATCGAAGCGGAGGCCCTCCGCTCCGCCTCCCCCGGGACCGAACTCGTGGTCCGGACCGCCGGGTACGGCGTGGAATACATCGAAACCCGCTTTGAATCCCTCATCGCCGCCGGTGCCGTCGCCGAAATCATCGCCGAGTACACCCGCGACGGGTCCGGCAGCAGCATCGACGGCGTCGTGGTCGCGGCGTTCGGAGACCCCGGCATGCCCGCGCTGAAGGAACTGACAGATGTCCCGGTCATCGGGATTACCGAGGCGGCCTTGTGTGCCGCCGCCCTGCAGGGGCACCGGTTTTCCATCATCGCCATCTCCGACCGGATCCGGCCCTGGTACCAGGACTGCGTGGAACGATTCGGGCTCGGCGGCCGGTTGGCCTCGATCCGCTCCATCAACGAGAGCCTCAACGGCATCGGTTCCGTGCAGGAGGACTTCAAGGAGACCCTGCTGGCCCTCAGCCGCCAGGCCGTCGCCCAGGACGGGGCCGACGTCGTGATCCTCGCCGGCGCGCCGCTCGCCGGACTTGCCCGCGAGCTTGCCGGCCAGATCCCCGTCCCCTTGGTGGACGGCATCTCCGCGGGCATCCAGATGGCCCAGTCGGTGGTCAACCTCCAGTCCGGGCGGCACCGGGCGGGCGCCTTCGCACCGCCACCGGTCAAGCCCCGCAAGGGACTCTCGAAAAACCTCGATGCCGCTCTTACGACGGCGCAGCGCAGTACGCAGTTGCCCGCACCGTCCGCCCTATCTCACTAGCTTTTTTCCCCGAAGGAGGACAACGATGTCCCACACCCCAGACCTTGTCATTGCCAACGGCACCGTGGTCAACAGTTTCGGCCGCCAGGACGCGCACGTCGTGGTGCATGGCGGAACGATCGTCCAGCTCGTGGACGCTTCGGAGCCGGTCCCCGCTGCCGCCAGGACCATCGACGCCGCCGGCCAGTTGGTGATTCCCGGCGGCGTGGACGGCCACTGCCACGTCGCCCAGGTCACCGGGCGGTTCCGTACCCTGGATGACTACCGGACCACATCCACCGCTGCCCTCTGGGGCGGCACCACTACCATCATCGACTTCGGCATCCCCCGCGACGCCCGCGAGACCCCGCTGGCCGCGGTGCTGCACAAGAAGGAACTGGCACGCGAGTCCCGCTGCGACGTCGCCCTCCACGGCTCGGTGGTCCAGTGGGACGAAACCGTGCCATGGCAGCTCGAACAGCTCGCCGCCGAAGGTGTCCGTTCGGTCAAGATGTACACCACCAACCGGGGCACCACCATGGCCGACGGGGACACGATCCTGAAGGTCATGCGCGAGATGGTCCGGCTCGACGGCCTCACCTACATCCACGCCGAACACGATCCCATCATTGCCGACTGCACCCAGCAGCACGCGGACGACGGCCGGATCAGCATTGAACACCTGCACCGGACCCGCCCGGAACTCGCGGAGGAAATCTCGGTCAAGGAGACCCTGGCGATGGCCGAGTACACCAACGCCCCCGTCTACTTTGTGCACCAGTCCACGCCGGGCGCCGTAGACCTCGTCGCCGAGGCCCGCAGCCACGGCCAGGAGGCCTACTCCGAGACCTGCCCGCACTACCTCACCCTTGATGACAGTGTCTACGGATCGGTGATGCCGGAGTGGTTCGCCTGCTGCCCGCCGATGCGCAGCCCGGAGACCGTCGCCGCGCTGCGGGACCGCCTTGCCGCCGGCGCCATCCACACGGTGGCTTCGGACCACTCCTGCTACGACCTCACGCAAAAGCGGGAGCGCGCAGATGACATCCGCGAAATGCCGCACGGACTGCCTGGAGTGGAAACCCGCATGCCCGTCACGTTCACCGCCCTGATGGACGCCGCCGCCGGGGCAGCCCGCGTGGAGGACTTCGTCGAAGTGTTCGCCGCCGGCCCGGCCCGCATCAACGCCCTGCCGGGCAAGGGAACCATCGCGTCCGGGTACGACGCCGACCTGGTCATCTTCGATCCGGCCGAGGAACGCGCCGTTGACGGCGCTGCCCTGCACATGGGAACGGATTTCTCACCGTTCGACGGCAGGACGCTCACCGGCTGGCCCGCCGTTGTGGTGTCCGCCGGACGTGTGGTGCTGGACGCCAACGGCTTCCATGACCCGGGTCCCGTGGGCCGGTTCGTGCCCCGCAGCGGTTTCCGCGAACACCAGGCGGCCGCCGACCCCGTCACCGCCCCCGCTGCCCTTTAGGAGCACCCATGCCTTCCGCAACCCGCCCCACCCGCATCGGCATGATCGTGCCGTCCTCCAACACCTGCCTCGAGCCGCAGAGCTACCGGATCCTGGGCGACCGCGACGACGTGACCATCCACTTCGCCCGGATCCCGGTCACCAGGATTGCCCTGGACAAATCCTCGGACAAACAATTCGACGCCGCCGTCATGCGGTCGGCCGCCGAGCTCCTCGCCACCGCCGATGTGGACGTCATCGCCTGGAACGGCACCTCCGGCTCCTGGCTCGGCGCCGACCATGACCGCCGGATCGTGGAGGACATCACGGACGCCACCGGCGTCCCGGCCACCACATCCACCCTGGCCTACATGGAGGCGTTCCGGACCTTCGGCACCGAGCGCATCGGGCTGTTCACTCCGTACACGGAGGACGTCAACGAACGGATCGTGGCGTCGTACGGACGGGACGGCATCAAGACGCTGGACCACCGGTTCCTCGGCCTGAGCGACAACGAGTCGTTCGCCCGCGTGGCCGATGAGGAGATGCGTCCGGGGTCGCTGGAGCTGGCGGCGGCCCGGCCGGACGCCATCATCTACCTCTGCACCAACCTCTACGGGGCCAACATCACCGCCGAAATCGAGGCCGAAACGGGCGTTCCTGTCCTGGACTCAGTGGCCGTCACGCTGTGGCATTGCCTCAGGATGGCGGGCGCACCGCTGCTGGCCCCGCGCTGGGGCAGGCTGCTCACCTCAGCCTAAAAGCAACGCGGGCTCAGATGCAGCCGAATCTGGCGGCGGCTCAAATGGGCCATATCTGAGCCCGCGTTGCTTGTGGCGCCCTTCCGCCCGATTGTGACTGCAGGACCCGCGGTGCCCCGCCGCAGATGTTGACGCGCCTCGGCCTGCGTCGATAATCTCGAATTGCAAGAAAGTTTTCTCACAGAATGAAAACTTGAGCCGACCATTCAACGACGAAAAGAGGTTGGACGTGGCTGCAGGAGAAGATACCTCCCATATCCTCAGCGGGTTGACAAACCAGCTGCCTGATCGTGATCCGGAAGAGACCGCCGAATGGCTGGAGTCCCTGGATACCCTGATTCAGGAACAGGGCACCGAGCGTGCCCAGTACATTATGCGCAGCCTGCTCCAGCGGGCCGGCGCGCAGAGCGTGGGTGTCCCGATGGTCACCACCACGGACTACGTCAAC